>NZ_JAYGIN010000009.1:0-137144 GCF_034931005.1 Arcicella sp. LKC2W | reverse complement strand
TGCCTGCAACGTCTTATTTTTGCCTGCAACGTCTTATTTTTGCCTGCAACGTCTTATTTTTGCCTGCAACGTCTTATTTTTGCCTGCAACGTCTTATTTTTGCCTGCAACGTCTTATTTTTGCCTGCAACGTCTTATTTTTAAACGGAACTATCTACAATTTGTCGCAGAATAAAATTAGCCCACAGATTGTACTGATTCAACGGATTTACACGGATAAATTTAAAGAAAAATCAGTGTAAATCTGTTTTATCTGTTCTATCCGTGGTCTAATTTTGTCTTGCGACAAATTGTAGATAATTCCGTTTTTAAATCAACGTCTTCATAAGAAATTTCATTAATAATTCTTACGAAGACGTTTTTGTGTGAAGACGTTTCAGGTAACGTCTCTACGAAGATGCTTATTCAGTTCGTAAACTTTTTACAGGATTAGCTAATGCTGCTCTTGATGATTGCCAACCAACGGTTATTGCTGCAATTAATCCTGTTATTACAACTGCCATGATAAATATTCCTGCACCAATATTTATACGGTACTGAAAATCTTGTAACCAATTATTCAGAACCCACCATGCAAGCGGAGCGGCAATCACGAAGGCAATTAAAATAAGGATTGAAAATTCTTTGCCGAATAACCATAAAATCTGTCCAATAGAAGCTCCAAGCACTTTTCTAACACCTACTTCTTTGGTTTTTTGTGCAACCATGAAACTCACCAAACCATAAAGTCCAAGACAACCAATCAGAATGGCGATTAGAGCAAAAGCTTGAATTAAATCTAACATTGCCGTTTCCATTTGGTACATTTTTCCGATTTCTTCGTCATAAAATTCGTATTCAAAAACAAAATCAGGGAAGGTGGCAGTCCAAATTTTATCTAATTTTTTGATAGTATTTTGGGCATCCGCCATGTTCATTTTGACAGCAACGGTATGGTACATATTTGTTGTGGAAGTGATTGCCAATGGTGGAATTTTTGAGTGTAATGTCTCTACATGATAATCTTTTACCACGCCTACAATGGTGATTTTACGACCATTAAATTCCAAGATTTTATTCAATACTTTATCGTTAGATTTCTCTCCCAAACGTTTTACTAATTCTTCATTTACCAATGTTTCACGCATGGTGTCGATATGGGCAATGTTTCTACCCGCAACGATTTTGATACCATATAAACCGACATAATCTTCATCAGCAAATTTTGTGTTCAAACTAAATTTTTCATTGGCTTGTCGATTATCATATTTTACATCAGTTGTGTTATGACTTTGCGACATAGGAGGTGTCCAGATATAGGTTACTTTTTCAATAGATGGAATGTTTTTGAATTGTGTTTTGAGCGTTTGTAATTTTATGGCATCTTGTTGAGGTACAGGTATTTGAAGGATAGCATCGTGTTTGAAACCCATGTCAGATGTAATAAAATAATTCATTTGAGAACTCACTACAATCGTTCCAATAATCAAAATTTGGGTAATTACAAATTGAGCTACAACTAAAGCTTTTCTAATTGAAACACCTCCCAGACTTTGGGTGCTGATTTTGCCTTTTAGAGCTACCACAGGATTGAAGCCACTTAGTACAAAACCAGGATATGAGCCAGAAATAAAGATTACCAATAGTATCGTAAAAATAAAAATTACCAAAAAACGGAGGTCAATTAATTCGGAGAAAATCATACGATAACCAATTATTCCTTCTTGCCACTGACTCAAAAAAGGAAAAAGGGTTGTTGCCAAAATGTAGGATATAAAACCTGCTAAAATCGTAATGATAGCGGTTTCTGCGATAAATTGCCAGAATAATTGTCCTCTCGAACTTCCCATTACTTTGCGAACTCCCACTTCTTTTGAGCGTTTGAGAGCTTGGGCAGTTGCCATATTGATGAAGTTGATACAGGCAGTAATTAATAAAAGCAAGCCAATGATTGCCAAGGTAGTAATGATACTTTTAGGCATTCCATTATAATTTTCATTGAAGTGAATGTCAGAAATTGGTTGAATGTATAAAAGGCGAGACTTTCTTTCTTCGGCTGAAATATAATGTTTCGCCATGAAAGCGGGAGTCAACTTTTGAACTTGCTCAATATTGGTATTGGGCTTTAGTAAAGCATAACATTGAGTTGAACTATTTATACCGCCCCAATGTGTTTTCATGTGTTTAGTCCATTCAGGACTATACGTGTCACGAGTAAGATAACTGGCTATTATCGAACCCTTTATGTCAGAATTTGATGGAAAATCTTGTACAATACCTACAATTTTTACGTTCAATCGAGCATCAAGGCGAAGTATTTTGCCGATTGGGTCTTTGTCTCCATAGTATTTTTTAGCCATTTTTTCTGTTAAAAAAACGACATTAGGTTGTGTTAAATCTTTAACATTTCCTTTCAAAATCGTTAAATCAAGGATTGAAAATAGGTCAGGTTGAACAAAAAATAAATTTCCATTTTCTTCTTTAAATTTCTTAGTAGGGACGTTGTTTTCTATCAATGCAACCGTAACGTTATCTTCGTTATACACCATTGATACTTTTTCTAAAGGAGCAATTTCTGTACGTGCTGCATCACCCAAAGGAGCAGGTACACCAGGAGTAAAAAATTCACCTTCAGGCGTATTAAAATATGAAACAATCCTGACGATACGGTCAGTTTTTGAATGAAATTTATCAAAGCTGAGGTGAAATGAAACCATCAAATAAATAAGAATGGCACAAGTCACCCCAAGCGTAAGCCCCAATACATTTAGGGCTGTGTATGCCTTATAGCGAAGCAATGTTCGGTAGGCTATTTTTAGATAATTTTGTAACATGGTCATTTTTTTGGGTAGAGACGTTGCCTGCAACGTCTTCATCGTGAAACATTAAGGATATACGCTGCAACGTCTTCATCGTGAAACATTAAGGATATACGCTGCAACGTCTTCATCGTGAAATATTAAGGATATACGCTGCAACGTCTTCATCATGAAATATTAAGGATATATGCTGCAACGTCTTCATTATGAAATATTAAGGATATATGCTGCAACGTCTTCATCATGAAATATTAAGGATATATGCTGCAACGTCTTCATCATGAAATATTAAGGATAGAGAAATGTTGTCTGCAACGTCTTCATCATGAAATATTAAGGATAGAGAAATAGGGATTTATAATAGGACAAGGACAAGACGTTGCAGGCAACGTCTCTACGAAAGGACATTCTCCATAACCACCTGTCCATCCAACATTCTGATAATTCGATGAGCGTAACGAGCGTCATGTTCCGAGTGCGTAACCATCACCACAGTTGTTCCCTGACTGTTTAAATCCGTCAATAATTCCATTACTTCATTACCATTTTTCGAGTCCAAATTACCCGTTGGTTCATCGGCAAGAATCAACTTTGGATTGTTAACCACCGCACGAGCTACCGCACAACGTTGTTGCTGTCCTCCCGATAATTGTTGCGGGAAGTGGTTTCTGCGGTGCATAATTTGGACTTTCTCCAAAACTGCTTCTACTCGCTTTTTACGTTCATCGGCATCAATTCCTAAGTATAATAAAGGCAATTCAACATTTTCATAAACCGTTAATTCATCAATTAAATTGAAAGATTGAAATACAAAGCCAATATTACGTTTGCGGAGGTCGGCACGTTTGCGTTCGTTGTAAGAAATCACTTCTTCGTTATTGAAAAGGAAACTTCCCGTATCGGCATCATCTAAAAGCCCGATAATATTAAGGAGAGTAGATTTTCCACAACCAGAAGGACCCATAATGGCAACAAATTCACCATTTTTTACCTCCGCAGAAATTTTATTAAGTGCCATCGTTTCGATGTCTTCAGTACGATAGATTTTTTCTAAATTGGTTATTTTTAACATGGTATTTTTGGTTTTAATGAATGTCTGTATTTGTTATTTTATGTAGTGGCGAATAGCATTCGCCTATCGGACACACGGGCGAATGCTATTCCCCACTACTATTATTTCGGTGCTTTAATCACCAATTCCTGCATATCTCCATAGTTTTCGTAGCTACTCGTCACTACTTTGTCGCCCACTTTTAAGCCACCCATAACTTCATAATAATCAGGGTTTTGGCGGCCTAACTGAATGTCAACTTTGTAAGCTTTTGTGCCGTTTTCATTTACCTTGAAAATCCAATTGCCACCTGTTTGTTGATAAAAACCACCTTTGGTCAATAGTATAGCTTGAGTATCATCGCTTAATGAAAGACGAACTTGCAGTGTTTGTCCACGACGTATATTGCTTGGAGGCGTTCCCACAAATTCCATATCCACTTGAAAACGACCGTTAGTAACTTGCGAATAAACCTTTTTTACTTTCAATTTGTAAGTCTTATCTGAAATCGTAAATTCACCCATCAAACCAATAAATACCTTTGAAATATAATGTTCATCAATATCCGCACGAACTTTAAAACCACTCAAAACGTCAATTTGTCCTAAGCGTTGTCCACGAGTTTTCAATTCACCAACTTCTGCATTTCTTGAAGTTAATTGACCGTCAACAGGAGCTTTTACAATCAAATCTTGGGCTTTTTTACGCATCAATGCCAAAGTCGTTTGGTTACGAGTGATGGTTTCACGCATTTGATTAATTTGTTGGTTGGTCGTAACAGAATCTTGTTTTAAAGTTTGGCTCACTAATTTTCTTCTACGAGTTTGATAATTGTAGGCGTTCAAAGAAGCTTTATAATCTTGTTCAGAAATTACTTTTTCACGGTATAATCTTTCATTTAGCTTAAAAAGACGTTCTGCTTCCGCAAAACCGTTATCAATATCAGCTTGTGAATTTTGGTATTGAATAGTTGCCTGAGCTGCCAAATTACGAGTATATTGCATTTGTGTTTGTAGTCCAAAAACAGAAGTTTCCTGATTCGCCAACGACAATTCTAAGTCAGTATTTGCCAACTTCATAATAGGCTGACCCTTCTTCAACATCGCCCCATCTTCGGCAAAAAGTTCTTCAACTCTTCCGCCCTCAATGGCATCCAAATAAATGGTTTGAATCGGTAGAACCACGCCATTGATTGGAATAAATTCTTGAAAATTTCCTTTTGATACTTCTGAAATTGTTAATCTTTCTTGTTCAACATTTAGTTTAGTGTTACCTGTATTATTGAAATAAGCGGCTGCAATGAATCCAAGGATTACCACTCCACCCACCATCGGAAGAATGCGTTTCATTGACCATTTCTTTTTTTCTATTACTCTGTCCATGACTTTTTGGTTTATAAGTATTTGGTGCTGATTTTAGGGATTAAATATTTTTTTGTTAATACTTATACGCTTATCTTTTAGATAATATTTATCAACGTTAAATAATATTGACAACTTTGTGCCAAGAAATTAAATAATTGATAGTCAGTTGATTATGATTGATTTGATTTCAAAAAGTGTTCGATTTTGATACACTTTTTGTACGCCAGCGGACAATAAACATTATTTTAAATTAGGATAACTATACTTAATTTCCGAAACTCTCTTTTGTCCTTTGCTTTTCAAACTATACCTTTACACAAAATTTAGGCAACTGTTCTGAATTAGATATTTGATTTTCATAAAACAATAATTCATACCAAAGAAATGAGTGTACTTGTAAACAAAGACTCAAAAGTAATCGTACAAGGCTTTACGGGGTCTGAGGGTTCGTTCCATGCCCAACAAATGATAGAATACGGCACTAATGTAGTGGGTGGTGTTACGCCAGGAAAAGGTGGTGCAACTCACCTTGACCGTCCAGTTTTTAATACTGTTGCAGAAGCAGTTGAGAAAGCAGGTGCAAATACCTCAATTATTTTTGTTCCGCCAGCATTTGCGGCTGATGCCATCATGGAAGCTGCCGACGCAGGTATCAAAGTGATTATTTGTATCACAGAGGGTATTCCTACTAAGGATATGATTTATGCAAAAGAATATATTCAAGGGAAAGGAACAACACTTATTGGACCAAACTGTCCAGGTGTAATGACGGCTGACGAATGTAAAGTAGGTATTATGCCAGGTTTTATCTTTACAAAAGGAAAAATTGGTATCGTTTCAAAATCAGGAACGTTAACTTATGAAGCTGTTGACCAATTAACAAAAGCAGGTTTAGGACAAACTACTGCTATCGGTATTGGTGGTGACCCAATTATTGGAACGACTACCAAAGAAGCCGTTGAGTTATTGATGAACGACCCAGAAACAGAAGGTATCGTAATGATTGGTGAAATTGGTGGTGGTATGGAAGCAGAAGCTGCCAACTGGATTAAAGCTGACGGAAACCGTAAACCAGTAGTTGGTTTCATTGCAGGACAAACTGCTCCGAAAGGACGTAGAATGGGTCACGCTGGAGCAATCATCGGTGGTGCTGATGATACTGCGGCTGCTAAAATGAAAATTATGGAAGAATGTGGTATTCACGTAGTACACTCTCCAGCAGATATTGGTGCAACTATGTTGAAAGCTTTAGGTTTATAGTCTATAAGTTTTTAAAGAAAAAGAAGGCTTCGTTCAAAACGAAGCCTTCTTTTTTTATATTCCTTTCGTATTATCAATATTCAGAATGGTTTGTTGCCATGATTGTAAAGTCTCAATACGATAAGCTATTGAAATTAAGAAAGTTGAGGTGTTCACAAATCGCTTTTCGCTTTTCGCTTACTATATTAACCGATTTTTCGTAATTTTGTAAAAAAGCCAAGCCAATCATTGAACTTAACGATATTTCATACAAAAAACTTAAACCCTGAGAGAGTTCAAAAATCTTACAGGGTTTCTTTTTTGATTCATTTGTTTAAAATTTTACTTCAAAAAACGAGTAAAAATATTTCTTCACAACTTTCAGCCTTACGTTTTACAACCTTCTTCCTGTTGACTGCTTATTGTTTAATACCTTCCGAAGCAAATGCAAAAGGCGGTATTGGTCCAGACAAGGCATTCTTTCTTGTGCATGACTATCAAGACGATTGGCAAGTTTTTGACGAACGCTACAAAGCCTATGTGCCTTATGTGCGTGAACAACACAAAGATTATAATTCATTTAGTTTGTTTTTTGATATTGAAAATTATAAAGGATACAAAATTTTATATCGTTCCGAAAAAGAGAATTATCTTTTCATTGATGCCTCACTCCAAAAGAAGTTGCCAGTAGGTACTTGGGTTGTCATGGATATTGATAGTTTGCAGGAAGTTTTTGGAAAAACGAAATTGTTTTTGACCATTTACGGAACAAACTCTAACGTTGAAGATTTGACGATACAGATTGGAAACAAAATTTCAAAAGCCCAAAAAGCTATTGAAATGACACAATCATTGTTGACTATTTTACCAAGAGAAATACCGCCTTTTCAAAATTTCTTTGTATTTGGATTAATTCTTTTGGCTTGTGCTTACGCCTTTTTGTACAATTTTCAACCTAAGTCATTTGAACGTTTTTTCAGTCCAAGAGATTTATTAACGATTAGCACACGAGATGATTCCTTTGTCGTAAATAAACCTTTTGATTTAGGGAATATACTTTTTGTCGTAAATCTTAGCTTTACTTTAGCATTTATTTTCATGATGATTACCCATGAAAAAACAGATTTATTTTCAGCAAGTGATATTTTAAGTGAAGGCGAAACCTTGGGAGCTTTACTAATTAATTTTTTGGAAGTTTCCGTGATTGTATTTGCATCGCTCATCTTCAAGTATTTGGCATTGAGAGTTTTATCAAATCTTTATAGGCTCGATAACATCACTAATATTCACTATTTTAAGATAATTCAGGCATCAAGTTTATTCTTTTTGATTATTCTGATTGTATTGACCTTTAGTACCGTTTCAGTGCCAGAAATCGTAAAAAATGCTGAAAAATATTTGTTCGTTCCTATTTCTTTATTCTTTGTCGCAAGGTTAGCATTACTTTACTTTACGATAAATAAGATGACGACACTAAAAAATCTGTATTTATTTTCGTACCTTTGCATCGTTGAATTAATCCCCTTAATTATAGGCATACGTTTCGCCTTGTAGTTTTCAATTAATTCATTAGCATTAGTTCCATAAAGTTGTTTCAGAGGTACACTTCGTAGTCTTGCAACTCAACAACGATTAGCCCCAATAGATAAAACTGCATTGAGCATGAGCGAAATCACAGTAACCGCACATCCAGACAGATTGACCAAAGTAACCAGTATTTTAGTTACGCAAGCCCGTCCAACTGACGAAAAGTCACCCTATTTCGAGTTGGCACGTAGGTATAACATTAAGGTTGATTTCCGCCCATTTATTGAAATACAAGGAGTTTCTTTCAAAGAATTTCGTAAGCAAAAGATTAACATTCTTGACCATACGGCTATTATTTTTACAAGCCGCAATGCTGTTGACCATTTCTTCCGAATTTGTAAAGAAGCACGTATTGAAGTTCCTGCTGATATGAAATATTTTTGTATCACTGAGCAGACTTCTAATTATTTGCAGAAATACATCGTTATCCGTAAACGAAAAATCTTTACAGGTACAAAAACTGCTGCTGAGCTATTAGAACTTATTAAAAAACATAAGACCGAGAAATTCTTATTTCCGTGTTCTGACAAACGTACAAACGATATTCCTGGATTTATGGGAACAAACGATTTGCAATTGACAGAAGCGGTTATGTACGAAACGGTTTCAGCGGATTTGTCTGATTTAGAAGATGTTTATTATGATGTTTTGGCATTTTTTAGCCCATCAGGTATCAAATCTTTGATGGATAATTTCCCAGATTTTAAACAAAACAAAACTCGGATGGCAGCTTTTGGTCCAACAACCGCCAAAGCCGTTTCTGAAGCTGGTTTGATTTTGGATATTCAAGCTCCACTTCCAAATGCTCCATCAATGACGGGTGCATTGGAATTGTACATCAAAAAAGCTAATAGTATTTAAGTATATAGTGATTCGTTATTAGTTATTAGAAAACTGGTAAATTGATTAGAAAATATATTTAATAATCATTAGTGAAACAAAAAATCCTGTAAGACGAAAGTTTACAGGATTTTTTGTTTTACCGATAAAAGAAAAGACGCTAAATTTTACTTTAAAAAGCGGTAGGTAAATTTCATCAAAAAGATATTTCGGGCTTGTCCTGCAAAGATATTATTTGCTAAACTTGAGCCTATACTTGATTCGAAATCTGCACTTGCATCTGGCGTGTTTCCTTGCGACCACACTAAATAAAATTCAGAACCTGCTTTGTATTCCCAACGTGCTACTAAGTTGGAACGAAATTGAACAAAGTTAAAATCTGGTTTTCCGAAAGTATAATCTACCTTTCCATCGTGATTTTCATCTACTTCATAATTGCCATTTCTGAAAGCAATTTCGTCATTATTAAAGCGATGAAAACGAGCATCATACGACTGATTTAATGGGTCAACCACGTAGCCGAAATTCTTATAAGTTGGACGAGTAATAAAAGGTTGTCCATAATATTGGAGTGTCAAATCGGGTGTGATATTGTAATTTAAACGCAACGTATAACGCAACGTATTTTGGTCAACTTCGCTCACGACAATTCTTTGTTTACCGTTAAAATCGGTGTTACTGACAAATTGGTCTTGTTTTTTCCAGTTATGATTAATTCCTACGCCCAAACTTACCGTCATGGCATCTAAAGGTTGAGCCCGCACGCTTACGCTATAATTACTCTGTCTGGAAGTTTCTTCTGCTCCCCAATAATTAAACATTTCGAAACCGACATTGATTTTTTTACGGGTATCACTTTGAACATAAACCCAATGATTAATTCCAGCAGGCATACGGAGAGAAGACCCACCACGCAGAGCAGTATTTGAAATTAAATAGGGCATCCAAGTTGTTCCTGTGCCGATTCGCCAGTTGTTTTTGAAATTACCGTGCATATTGGTATTGAAGGCTTGGTAAAGAAATTGACCGCCAAAATCCCAACGAGAAAAGTGATTATAGTTGATTCTGGCATTACGAAAAATCCCAACTTGTTTCTGGAAATGTAGTCCCGCCCACGTAAAATGGTTGATTTCATTGGCGGTTAGCATGAAACCAATATCGTTCACTTCTAATTCTGGAGAACGATAGGTAACACCCGTTTCAAACTTGAAGACTTGCCCTAATTTTCCTGATTTTCCTCCTGATTTCCCGATACGGAATGTCCCACCTGTGCCTGTTAATGAAGTACGATTTGAATCAAGCGAAACTTCTGTGGCATTTGTTCTTTGAAAAAGGTGTTCAAAAGCTGTTTGTGTGTCATAAATTTTTTGTTTTGAACCCAAAACATGACTAAAAACCATATTTCCACGCAAATACCAAGTACGATTTTTCCAATAATGTAAAAAGTCAAAACCACCCGAATATGCTCCTGTATGAAGCGTATTATTCAAATTATTATCACGATTGACACCTGTAAAAATACCACCAATAACGGTTTGCCCACCCTTGAAATCTTTCTGTAAACGGCTTACAAAGTAGTTTGTGAGGGGTTCAATAACTTCCATTCGGCGTGAACCGCTATTGTCGATAACGGCGGAAACTTCTTGGGTAACACTTTCAAGTAAACCGATACTCCAACCATTTTTTGTTTTTCCGCTAAATTTTGCTGCTCCCAAAATAGAAGTATTTTGAGGTACTTGGGCAAATTCACCATCTTTTAGATTTGGATAACCGTGCGGAGAACCACCAATACGACGTGAGTAAAAAAGTAAGTCAGAATCATAATCATCGCCTGCTTCCGAGCCTGTCAATTGGTAGTCGAAAATATTTCTACTTTCAATGAAAAATGGTCTTCGTTCTTCAAAAAAGTTCTGAAAACCGTCAATTCTTACTTGTGAAGGGTCAGCTTCAACTTGTCCAAAATCTGGATTTACGGTAAAATCTAAAATTAAATCACTCGTGACTGCCACTTTTCCATCTACGCCAAAAGTCATTTTAGAATCTCTGCCTGTGGCAAATGGATTGCCTACTTCGGGTTTATAGCCTTCGGTTTTGGCAACGGTATAAGGAGCAATTTCTACTTGTTTTTGTGGTTTTACACCTTTTAGTCCGTGTAATTCGCCAAAACCACTTACCCAAACGCCCGAATTTTGAGGGATTTTTTGCCAAGTAGAACGTTCTTCTTTTCTGAAAATTCGTCGGGTAACTTGTATTCCCCATACTTTGTCAGGTTCATTGCCAAAACGTAATTGACTTAATGGGATTTTGATTTCAGCCGTCCAACCTTTGTTATCGGTATGTGTTTTGGCGAACCAAATCGGATTCCAGCTATCATCCCAATTATTGCCATTATTAGAAATAAATTCGTCACCACGCACGCCCGAAACCGAAATGGTAAATGAAAAAGCCGTTCGTAAATCGTGGTAACTATCAATATTTATTTCCACAAAATCTCCTGGAAATTGGTCACGGCGGCTCATTCTTTTTACGATAGAATCAGGGGCGGAATCATAACAACGATAAGCTACGTAGAGAAATTTTTCATCATATAAAATCTTAAAACTGGTAGGTTGTGAAGGAGCTTTTCCTTCATTGGGTTGATATTGGAGAAAGTCTCCTGCCCATTGTACGTCGTCCCAAGCTTTGTCATCAAGAACACCATCCAACCGAATTGGAACAGTTAGTTTTTGGGTAAAATATTGCTTTTTGGGGATGTTAAGCGTGTCTTTCTGCTCTTTTTGAGCATAGAAAGTTAAGCTTCCCAAAAGAAGGATAGAGGTTAAAAAGAAGGATTTCATTAACGATGGTTGATTATGATAGAGTTTGTTAATTTAACTTTCAGAAGGCTTTTGGCATTCGAGAAGTCATTGGAAGATAGATGCTTATTAGGCTTAAAATGTTGCACAGTTATTTGACTTTGCGAATAAAAATATCACCATTGAAGGTTTTCATCATAATTTCAGCACCACCTCCGTTGATTTTTCCATAAGTCCATTCGTCTTTTTTGATTTTGTAGAGCCCTTTTTCTTTATCAGTAGAATGATTGGCTTTGGAAGGCGTTTTGTCAACATCAATGTCAAAATCACTATAAACCTCACCCATGTCAGACTTTAGTTTTACGTTAGCTTTTGCGGTAGAAGGAAAGGTAATGTCAACTTTGCCATTTAGACTGGTAAAAGCCATTGGCGTATTGGGTGTAATGGTCGTGAAATTGATGATAATGTCATCATTAATGGTATTGGCAACGACCGACCCCGCAATATTTTTCATTTTGATATTTCCGTTGATGTTAGAAATTTCAAGATTTCCACTTACGTTTTCGACCAAAATATCACCGTCGTTGATAGTGCTAAGTTTGAGCGAACATTTACGAGGAACTTTTACGGTGATATTAACATTCATGTTCACTTTATCAACACCTACTGAAACGGTATTGTTATTTTCTTTGGCGGTGAGTTCAAAACCTGAATTAGTGGAAATTCGTTTCATGCCATCGGGGCGTTCTCGGTTTGTTTTTTTCTCACTTTTTTCTCCCGAAACGGCATCAATGACAATATCTTTGCCGTCGTAGCCCACAACTTTTATGGAGCCTGTGATGATTTCTACCTTTACTTTTCCTTCTTTATTTGGGTCGGAAAGAGGAACGGTTAATTGATCCCTGTCTTGGCTCTTGGCGAAAAATGATGCCGAAAGTAGGCATACCAAAATGGCGAATATTGCTTTATTTGTTTTCATATTTTTGTTTTATTTTTTGCCACGAAGACACTAAGGCTCTAAGTTTGTTTTGCCACAAAGCCGCTAAGACTCTAAGTTTGTTTTTTGCCACGAAGATACTAAGGCTCTAAGTTTGTTTTTGCCACGAAGGCACTAAGGCTCTAAGTTTTTCTTAACATAATATTGAGTCTTCGTAGTAATTAGAAACTTAGAGTCTTCGTGCTTTAGTGGCAATTTCGAAAAACTTATAATTCTTAGAGTCTTCGTGCCTTCGTGGCAATTTCGAAAAACTTATAATTCTTAGAGCCTTCGTGCCTTCATGGCAATTTTTTAAACCTGTTTCTTAATATAAATATTACCGTTGAAAGTTTCAAATTTGAGTTTTTTATCACCGTTTCCAATTCTGATAATACTTGCTTTATTGAGTTTATGAGTTGTTCCGTGTTTGTCTTCTTGGGTAGTTTTAGCAATTTTTGTGGGTAGATTTTCTACATTTTCAAAATCGGTAAAAAATTCACCTTGAAAACTTTTAAACTCACAATCTGCCGAAAAATTAGCAGGATAAGTAATTTTCAAATTGCCATTTAAGGTATAATATTTTGAATTATCAGGAGGAAGCGACGTATAATTTATCGTCACATCGCCATTGATAGTATGAACATCGTTGGCGGCTTTGATATTATTCAGCGTGATTTTTCCATTGATATTATTAACCTTCATTACGCCATTTACATTTTCTACCAAAATATCGCCGTTATTAATCGTTGAAAGTCGTAAATTTACGTTTTTCGGAACTTTAATCGTGTAGTCAAGATGAATATGATACTCAACATTCACATTTTGATTTCTGACATTTGGACGAGTGTCATACGGTGCGGAGGTATATACAATGAGTGAATCCCCCGCTTGGTCGAAGCCTAATTTTGCATCTCGTTTTCCTTCTTCCAATGCTTGACTATTATCAGCAGAAATGACTTTATTGATGTCAATTATGACTTTGTCTCCGTCGTAACCCTCTACTTTGATTGAGCCATCGAGGTCATAAACCGAAACAGAACTATTGGCAGAAACCGTAAATTCTTTGTGGATATTTTCCTTGAATTTGTTTTCTTGAGCCGTCGAGTTGGCACATGACAATACCATCCCCGCTAAAATCGGGATTATTAAATTTTTCATAAAATTGTCGATTTTTAAATGTTGTGAGATTAAGAAAGTACCTGAATGGTTTTCTCAATTTTGCTTTTTACTGAATTGTTAAGATTATCCTTTTTGAGTAATTTTTTGAACTGTTTTACCGAGCGTTTTTCTTGCAATTTTACCATCGCATCCGCCAAAGCCACTTGCATTAAGGGCGACTCTTGCGTTAAAAGTGACTGTACCAAACCTTCTCGCACTTTGGGGTGATGAGCCAATTGAATGAGTGCTTCTAAAGTCACTAACCGCACATTTTCATTTTGGTCAAAATTCAACGTTGTCAATAAAGCATCAATTACTTGGTCGTCAACGGTGCTGAGTTCTTGGGTATAACTTACGGCTTTTAGTCGCTCGGTTGCTGTTGGGTTTTCAAGCATCGAAAGCATCATCATTTGTTTCATTTCTTGTACTTCCGACGATAATTGTTCTACTTTATCTTGATGAGCAAGCGTTTCATTGGCAGTTGTTCTTCCTGAGAAATAACCAGTTATTCCACCTAAAGCCAACAAAACCAACGCATAAGCCCAATTATAGGCAGGTTTGTATTTGAAGGCTTGTTTGAATCGTTCAAAAATAGCTTGAAATGAATTTTCTTTCTTAGATTCCAATTCATTTTGATAAGTGTCAAGCATGGCGTAGAAACGTGTTTTTGCCTCTGGGCTTGGACTTGGCGTGTCTATTTTACCAAGTTTTTCCCATAAATCTTGTTCTTCCTTATCAAATTCAAAATCGTTATTCTCCATATTTTTATGTATTAAGTATTATGTCTCAAGTATTAAGAAATTGTCCACAAAGCAATCACAAAATCTTAGGACTTAATACATAATATTTTTTACAGAATTGACTTATAATGTACTGCTATTTTTCAAATAAATGTGCTTCAATTCTTTCATCGCACGGTGAACTTTCACTTTGATATTTCCTTCTGAGGTTTTTAGAGTTTCGGCAATTTCTTGGTACGATAATTCTTGAAAACGGCTCAAAATTAATACTTCTCGGTATTCAGGATTGAGTTTTGCCAAAGCCCGATGCAATTCTTCAGATTCTTGTTTTTTCTCTAACAGAATATCTGCCGATGGTTCAGAATGGTTTCGTTCACTGATTGTGGTAATGTCTTCTTGGTAAATTACTCGCTGATTTTTTTTGAAATAATCGTTCAAAACATTGCGAGCCAAATGATACATCCAAGTTCTAAATTCGCCATCACCCGTGAAGGTATGACGATATTTGAGCATCCGATAAAACACCGTTTGTACCAAATCTTCGCTGGTTGCCGCTTGCCCCGTTGAGTGATAAAGGAATGCAAATAACACCCGATGGTAACGCTCGAAAAGTAAGCCCATCTTGTCTAAATTATCTGCTTTTACACTAAGCATAAGGCTGTTATCAGTCAATGCGTTCAATGGAGTTTTTGTGTTTTTTCGGTTATTTGAATGTGTAAACTGAGGAGATGGAGAAAGGTTACAGTAGAATTGAAAATATTTTAAAATTATTTTTTAGACATTTCAACGCAGGCAGGGTTCAAACCCTGCCTGCGTTAATATTCAGTAATTATTCCGTCCTCAACGATTTCACAGGATTGGCAATTGCCGCTTTAATGGCTTGGTAACTCACTGTTAATAATGCAATTATAATGGCAATGATTCCTGCTAAAGCAAAGAACCACCATTCGATATTGATTCGGTAGGCAAAATCTTGTAACCATTGATTCATAAAATAATAGGCAATCGGACTGGCAATAATGATGGCAAGGAGTACCAATTTGATAAAATCTTTCGATAAAAGTCCCACAATTTGCTTGACACTCGCCCCTAAAACTTTTCTGATGCCAATTTCTTTGGTGCGTTGCGTAGTGGCAAAAGCCGCTAATCCAAACAAGCCTAAGCAAGAAATTAAAATGGCAATTGCCGTTGCAGTATTCAACAATTGAGACATTTTCTTTTCCGCATCGTAAAATTTAGCAATGGTTTTATCAAAAAATTGAGGTTCAAAAACTTGTTCACTTTCGGGATAAACTTCATTATATGCCTTTTTCATTTTTGCTAAAACTGCCGTTATGCCCTTTTCGGAAGTATTTTCGGACTTAATTTTTACGCTAATATTCACCGCTTCTTTGGGTTGAGAAACAATAAATAAAGGTTGAATCACATTGTGCAAAGACCTAAAATGAAAATCAGCTACCACACCCACAATCGGGAATTTCATGGGATTACCTTTGGTGTCCCAATAATTTAACATTTTACCAATGGCATCTTGCGGTTTTTTTAGTCCCATAGCCTTTACAAAAGCCTCATTAATCACAAAATCTTTAGAAGTATCGCTTTTGCTGATATTTTGCCCTGCGATGATTTTCAAACCATACATCGGAATGAAATTTACATCAACCGACCGCCGATGTGGGTCAAATTCTACTTCTTGTTTGCCATTGAAATATTTGAGTCTTTGGGTTGAGTAACCATTTTTTGCGGCAGCATCGCCAATACTAATTGTCTCAATTTCAGGGATTTGCTTTAATTTTTGGATTAAAACGTTTTTCTTGTCGCCGTTCTCGTGCCAATCTGTTGGGAAATATACGATGGCATCTTTCTTAAATCCCATGTCTTTGGTAAGCATAAAACGACTTTGTGCGGCTACCAAAATTGTTCCCAAAATGAATATTTGCGAGAAAGTAAACTGAAAAGTAATCAGCGATTTACGAAGAAATACGGTTTGATTTTGTCCGCTTGGTAATTGATTTTTGATAGATGAAATCGGATTATAAGATGAAATAATCCAAGCAGGATAAAGCCCAGAAAAGAAGGCTGTTACAACCAATATTGTCAACAAAAAACCTAAAATTTGAGGTTGAAAAACGTCAAAATGTAGATTTGTCGGAATAAAATCGTGGTAAGCCCAAAGGATTGGTTCAACCAAAATAACCGAGAAAAACACCGCTACCGACGTAATAACAAAGGTTTCGGTCATAAATTGGAAAATCAAACTCTTGCGACTACTCCCCAAAACTTTACGAACGCCAATTTCTTTTATTCGATTGATAGACTGTGCCGTTGATAAATTGATGAAATTGATGGTGGCAATCAAAAGCAAGAAAATGGCAACTCCGATGAGGATATACAAAGTTGGCAAATGAACCGTTCTACCATAATTTCCTTGCAATTTGGTATTAAAATGCACGTCCGTAAGTGCTTGGAGTTGCAATGACCGTCCGTGATTCCATTGGTCTTTTTGGTCTAAATGTTTCAGCAGAAATTTAGGAAATTGAGCATCCATTTTATGGACATTTGTTCCTTTGGTAAGTTTCACAAAGGCTTGTGAACTCGAATTGGTATTCGTCCATTCGTCTAAACTAAATTCATGTCGCCAATTTTTAGCTTCAATACTTTTAAAGGAAATAAAATCGTTGAAAGTAAAATCTGAATTTTTAGGTTGTGATTTTACGACACCCGTAACCGTAGCCACCAGCGAATCCCGATAATAAAGTTTACGTCCGATGGCTTGTTCAAGTGGAATTTTACCAAAATATTGTTCCACTTTTTGGTCAGTTAAAACTACCTCATTGGGCGAAAGGAGTGCCGTTTTGGGATTTCCTTGTAACCATTCGTATTTAAAAATATCAAAATATTCAGATTCGCAAATGATAATATCAGATTCATCTTTGGGTAATATTTTCTTGTTCTGTTTGCCAGTTGCTATAGTTACACTGCCCCAAAAAGCATGAAATGCCGTTACTTTTTCGATACCTGATAATTCCTTGCGTATCGCCAAAGGCATTGGTGCAGAAATGCCAGAATTTTGATTAAAACTGCCATCTAAACCCTTAAATCCAGAAGTTACTCGATAAATTCTGTCACGCTCGGGTTGAAAATTTTCGTAGCTAAATTCAAAGCTCACAAGTAAATAAATGACCAAACAAGCACTAATGCCGATGGATAAACCAACGACATTGATGATACTGTAAACTTTATTTTTCAGAAGATTTCTGATGGCTATTTTTAAGTAGTTTCTAAACATTTTTTTGTCATTAAAAGGTAAATATCTACTCCGTTCTCAATGATTTTACAGGATTTGCCAAAGCCGCTTTTATAGCCTGATAACTCACTGTCAATAAGGCAATTGCAATCGCTACAATCATAACCATCAGAAAAACACCCGCTCCAATACTGATTTTATATTCATAATCTTGTAACCATTGTTGCATTATGTAATAGGCTATTGGTGAGGCAATTACAATTGAAATGATAACCAATTTTAAGAAATCTCTTGATAATAAAGTTGTAATATTCAACACACTTGCCCCTAATACTTTGCGAACGCCAATTTCTTTGGTACGTTGTTCTGCCATAAACGAAGCCAAACCAAATAAGCCCAGACACGAGATGAAAATTGCCAAAAATGCAATTACCAAAGATAAATTTCCAATCAATTCTATATAATTAAATTTCTTGGCGTATTCTTCATCTGTAAATTGATAGTCGAACGGAAATCCTGGATTATATTTATCAAAAATGGGTGTCATTTTTTTGATAGCCTCCGACGCTGAAATATTGGGATTAATTCTCAAGCAAATACAGTTTACCCAAGTTTTTGAAAACACAACCGTCAAGGGCATTACCGCTTGAAATGGAGAATCCATCTGCATATTCGGTACAACACCTATGACTTTAAGGTCACGCCCATCCCATTTTAGCAGTTCGCCAACAGGATTTTTAAGACCCATACGTTTTACGGCAGCTTCATTCAAAATAACGCCCGATGAATCGGTAGAAAATTCAGTAGAGAAATCTCGTCCTGCTTTTAATTTTATACCAATGGTTTTTGCATAATCGTAGCTGGTCGCAATCGTTGAAAAAATCACCGATTTATCTTCTGGTCTTGCCCCTTTCCATTCCCAACCTCTGTTATTACTCCAAGTTGTATAAGGCGGTGATGAAGTTTTACACATCGAAGAAATTGCCCCAGAAGCCATTAATTCATTTTGCAGTATGCCGTAGTTTTTCATCAAATCATTAGAACTAAATACCGATATTAAACCCTTATTGTCGTAGCCAATTGGTCGATTTTTACCGTACTGAATTTGTTGGTAAATAATAATGGTTCCAATCATCAAAGCAATTGAAAAGGTGAATTGCAATACCACCAATACTTGGCGTGGCAATGAAGCACTTTTCCCCACTCTGATTGTGCCTTTTAGTACCCGTACAGGGTTGAATGATGATAAATAAAGTGCAGGGTAACTGCCTGCCAAAAGTCCCGTGAAGACAGTAAATGCTATCATAACACCCCAAAAAAATGGATTGCTAACTTGTAATGTTATCGCTTTTTCAGTGAGTTTATTGAATGAAGGTAAAGCTAATTCTACGATACCAATGGCAAAAAATAAAGCCACGAATGAAATCAGCAAAGATTCGCTCAAAAACTGCCCAATCAGTTGTTCTCTACCCGACCCCATTGCTTTACGAACGCCCACTTCTTTAGCTCTTTTTTCAGAACGTGCAGTGCTTAAATTCATAAAATTGATACAAGCAATTACCAAGACAATCAGACCAAAAATCCCAAACAATCTTACATATTTAATAAAGCCACCTGTGTTAATTCCATCTGTAAATTCATTGTAGAGTCTCCATTTTGCCATTGGATGAATAAAAACAGCAGGTTTTACGCTATTTTCCATCAACTTATCTCCTTTGAAATGACTCAAAACCACATTTTTTATTTGGGCAATAGTATTTTCAGGATTAACATTTCCCTTTAATTGAACAAAAACTTGAAACGAATTATTTCCCCATGTATTGAACTGAATATCAGGGTTTATTTTCTCTTGTAAATGCCAAGGCATTAAATAATCAAATTGGTAAGAAGCATTTTTAGGCTGTTTTTCAACCACAGCTGTTACTTTCAAATCTACCTGATTATCCATTTTCAAAACTTTCCCAATGGGGTTTTGTTGACCAAAAAGAATTTGAGCAAATTCATCTGTTAAAACAATAGAATAAGGTTCTTTCAAAGGTTTTTTATCTCCTTTTAATACATTTAACGAAAACATATCAATGCCTTCTTTGTCCAAAAAATGACCAACCTTATTAAATTTTTGATTGCCAATGACCAAAGAATGTCCACCTCCCCAATCCGACATTGCTACGGCTCTGAAGTCAGGATATTTAGCTCGTAATTCTTCACCCATCGGATACGGAAGGGCATCTTGCGTACCTCTATGACCGTCAAAAGTTTGGTGCATTTTAACTTGATAAAGCGTTTCAAAGTTTTTGTGATGTTTATTAGCAGATAATTCATCAATAATCCAAAGCCCAATAAGCATAGCAACCGCCATACCTACCGCCAATCCAGCAATATTGATAAAAGAATAAACCTTATTCTTGATAAGATTTCTAAAAGCGATTTTTATATAATTCCGCAACATGATGATAATAAGTTTGAGACAAAATTTATTTATTAACATAAACAAATTCCTATGAAATACACTTGAAATTTAATAGACCAATCTTGTGCCATAAAGATAAGTGCTTGATAATGTGTAGATTGTGTGTATAGTGTAAGTAAAAAGTGTTCGTTTTCGGACACTTTTTGTGCGTTAATAGGACATATTTCAATAAGTGATAAATGGTAACTAAGAACTAATTTTAAAACATTCCTTTTCTTTCTAAAAAAAACTCATTAATTTTGCAGTCTTTTCAATGAAAGTCTGTGAAAAAGAGCATCTTAAATACTTATAAAATTGACATATTTCGCCTCGAAAACAAGCAACATTTGCATGAATTTGAAGGTGATGATGATTTTTTTGTATCACTTGAACAAGATTTGATTTCTAAAGGAAACTTTAAAGCAAACATCGTTTTAGATAAAAATGAAACGATGATTCAAATGGTTTACAAGATAGTTGGTAATGTAGAATTAACTTGTGACCGTAGTTTGGATACCTTTGATTTTCCTTTCGATATTACTCAGAAAATGATTTTGAAATTTTCTGACCGTACCGAAGAAATCACAGAAGAATTAATGTTGATAGACCGTAATGCACAGTATATCAACGTTGCTCAGGATATTTTTGATTTTATTGGCTTGCAAATTCCAATTAAGAAGTTGCATCCAAGATTCACCCAAGATGAGGTTACGTATGAAAGTCTGATGAAAAAATTTGAAGACGAATACGAAGAAGAAGAATTGGGAGAAGATGAAGATGATGACGATAATTTCGATTTTGGTGATGATGACGATGATTTTGAATGGAATGATGAAGAGGTAGAGGATGAAGGTGAAATTGTTTATTCAACGCTCAAAGGAGATGATGAAGACGATGACGAAATTGAAGAGTCCACAGAAAAGCCGATAGACCCACGTTGGGCAGCTTTAATGAAATTAAGAGAAAATTAGTATTAAAATAAATAAAGAATCATAAATTAAGGAAATAAAGAAATGGCACATCCTAAACGCAGACACTCGACGACTCGTAGAGATAAAAGACGTTCACACGACTTCGGTACTCCAAAGACCATCACTACTGACCCAACGACTGGCGAAATTCACTTACGTCACCGTGCGCACGTATTTGAAGGAAATCTTATGTACAAAGGCAAAATGGTAGTTGAAGGCTACGCAGCTCAAGTATAAGATAAACTAACTATTGATTAATACTCAATTTCCAATCAACAAAATTCAGTTTTAAAGTAATGGTGTAAATCAAATTATTTTAAAATTTGCAGATTGTTTAACAGCGAATTGAACATTATAACAATAACATCCTGATAGTTTCAAAGATTGAGATATTTTAAAATAAACTCAAACTTTGAAACTATTTTTACGAAAAAATACTGTTTAACACTTCATAAACTGTTATTTTTGTGGTCAGATTGTTTAACCAGAAAAATATATTAATGAAGATAGGTATTGATGCAATGGGCGGAGACTTTGCTCCCAAGGCAATCGTAGAAGGAATCATTTTAGCAGCTAACGAAATACCTGCTGACACTACCATCGTATTGATAGGTAAGGTGCAGGATATTCAGCAAATAATTGATAATCAGAACTATAAAGGGACTAACATTGAAATTGTTGAAGCAAATGAGACTATTGAAATGGGTGAACACCCTGTTAGAGCATTACAATCTAAACCCAATTCCAGTATCGGAGTTGGGTTTAAACTTTTAAAGACAGGCGAGATTGATGTCTTTGCTTCGGCGGGCAATACAGGTGCAATGATGGTTGGGTCGTTATTTTCAATCAAAACCATTGAAGGCGTTCAACGTCCACCAATTGCTGGATTTGCCCCACAAATTGACGGTAAGTTAGCCGTGATTTTGGATATTGGTGCAAATGCCGATGTAAAACCAGAAATGCTTGCTCAATTTGGAGTATTAGGCTCTATTTATGCTGAAGCCACGATGAGTATTGATTCTCCGAGAGTAGCTTTGATGAATATTGGAGAAGAAGAGGAAAAAGGTTCATTGGTCGCTCAGCAAGCTTATAAATTAATGAAAGAAAACTCTTCTATTAATTTTATAGGAAATATTGAAGGAAAGGATTTTTTCAAGGGAAAAGCAGATGTTATTGTTACAGATGGTTTTACTGGAAATATTCTTCTGAAAATGGGCGAGTCTCTCTACGGAATTATGAAAGATAGAGGAATTAGAGATGAGTTTTTGGATAAAACAAATTACGAAGCTGTGGGGGGCAGTCCGATAATTGGGGTAAACGGAAATGTCATAATTGCTCATGGTTCGTCGTCGGCAACGGCGGCAAAAAATATGGTTCACCTTTGCCGTAAGGTGGTTGAATCTAAAGTTACTGAAAAAATTAAAGAAGCATTACGGTAGGTTTTTTTAGGTATTAGGTCGTAGGTATTAGGTATTAAGTTAAGGATTTACAAACGTATTTTGGGGTATTAATATGACTCAGTTTTATTAATACATTTACAAATCCTTAATTTTGTCCATCACCCAACAGCGGAAATTCGCCTGCCTAATACCTAATCCCTAATACCTCAAAAAACATTATGACCAAAATTACTGCTGCAATTACAGGTGTACAGGGATACGTTCCCGAAGATATTCTTTCGAATGCTGACCTTGCAAAACTTGTTGATACCAATGACGAATGGATAACTTCTCGAACGGGAATCAAACAACGTCATATTTTGAAAGGAGAAGGAAAAGGAACATCTGTAATGGCAATCGAGGCGGTTAAAGGCTTATTAGCTAAAACCAATACAAATCCCGAAGAAATAGATTTGCTCATTTGTGCCACTATTTCACCTGACCATTTTTTTCCTGCAACTGCTAATATCATTGCTCATGCCGTAGGTATTCCACAAGTGGGTTCTTATGATATTGCTGCTGCTTGCTCTGGTTTTTTGAATGCCCTTACAACAGGTGCAATGTTCATAGAATCAGGACGGTACAAAAAAGTAGTTGTGGTTGGAGCCGATAAAATGTCGTCAATTGTTGATTATTCAGACCGTACCACTTGTGTACTTTTTGGAGACGGAGCAGGGGCTGTTTTATTAGAAGCAAATTATGAAGGACTTGGTATTCAGGACTTTATTTTGAAGTCGGACGGAGCAGGAGCAAACCACTTGATTCAAAAAGCAGGTGGAAGTGCATATCCGCCAACTCATGAGACGATTGATAATAAATGGCATTATATTCACCAAGAAGGTCAGGCAGTTTTTAAATTTGCTGTAACCCGAATGGCAGATGTTTCAGCCGAAATTATGGAAAGGAATAATTTGACGGGCGACGATATCGCTTTCTTAGTACCACACCAAGCCAATAAACGTATTATTGACGCAACGGCAAATAGAATGGGAGTGGGGCCCGAAAAAGTAATGATGACCATTCAAAAATACGGAAATACAACCGCAGCAACCATTCCATTGTGTTTGTGGGATTATGAGTCTCAATTGAAAAAAGGAGATAATTTAATCTTAGCTGCCTTCGGAGGTGGATTCACTTGGGGAAGTATTTACTTGAAATGGGCGATTTAGGGTTTTGAATTAAGAAACCTTGATATAAATAGTGAAATATAGTACAAACAATTAATTTATACCACAAGATTTAAACAAAATGAGAAAATTAATATTACTCGTACTGTTATCAACCACTATAATATTAAACTCTTTTTCACAACAAAATTTCGTAAAAGGGTATATTGTTACAAATACAGGAGATACACTTCAGGGTAATATTGATAATAAAGACTGGTTGAAAAATCCTGCTTCTATTTCTTTTATACATAATATAAATAACAAAATAGAAAGGAAAAACCCTCTACAAATAAAGTCTTTTTACGTGAGTGATAATAATGAACTTTATGAAAGCCATAAAGTTTCAATAGACCTTTCTCCTTATGAAGATAAAAAAATTTTAGAAGCGGGTATTACAACAGAAACCAATTTTGTTGTTCCAGATACAACGCTTTTTTTGAGAATTTTAGTTAAAGGAAGTGCGACCCTATATTCTTTTACAGATAAAGATAAAAAACAGCATTTTTATTTCTCAAAAAAGGGCGTTAATACTGTTGAGGAGTTAATTCTTCAAAAGTCGGTATTCTTTAAAAATGGAGTGAAGTATTTAGGAGAAAACAAGCTATATAAAACTCAACTTACATTTCTTAATGAATGTGATATTACACAAACTTATCCAATGTTAGCCTTTACTGCTGATGATTTAGAAAGGTTTTTTAAGAAATATAATCAATGTGTTGGAGACAAGACCGTAGTAAGTGAAAAAAAAGGAAAAAGTTCAACAGAAATTTCTATAATGGCAGGTATTTCTTCAACAACGATAAAACAAAATTATTTTACTGAAACTACACAAGATATATATCCGATAGTTGGAATTGGATTGGATTACGTAATCCCTCGTAATAGAAATAGATGGCGTATTGGAGTTGAGACTTGGTTGCAAAGTGCTGGGCAAAGAAATAAAACATATACAAGTTTTGTCAAAATTAATTTATTATTTAAGTATCAAATTCTGGCAAATCAAGGTGTAAGACCTTATGTTGCGGCAGGTTATGGATTTGGTAAATTACTTAAATCTGATAACTTTAGTTCAATTTCCAACTTTTTTATAAATACAACAGGCTTTTTGGCTGGATTTGGCTTGACAAAAAATCGTTGGGCATTTGAAATACGTGCTGAAAAAATGGCTGATATGATGAACTGGTTATATATTGCACAGGATGCATATAATTACAACGTGTTTTTAAAGTATCAAATACGATAATTTTAATAACGAAAGTATGTACTTAATGTCGCAAAACCTCACCCCCGACCCCTCCATCGGAGAGGGGTTGGGGCGACCGTCGCACGAGTGAGGTTTTTTCGACTCAAATTTAACCTGCGACACTAAGTATATACTTCCGTTTAATAATATTGAAATAAAGAAAATACCAAAGTAAACAAATATCAGCAGATAGCTGATAACTAAACAAAAATGGCAAATACCGCAGACATTAAAAACGGATTAGTAATTAAATACAACAACGATTTGTTTTCAATTATTGAATTCCTTCATGTAAAACCAGGGAAAGGTCCAGCCTTTGTGAGAACAAAATTGAAATCTTTAACTTCTGGAAAAGTAATTGACAATACCTTCAACTCAGGTGTAACAATTTACCCTGTACGTGTAGAACGTCGTGCTTTTCAATATCTTTATGCCGAAGAATTTGGTTTTACGTTCATGGATAATGAAACGTTTGAGCAAATTACTGTCAATAAAGAAATGGTTGAGGCTTCGGACTTGATGAAAGAAGGGCAAGAAGTTGAAATTTTGATTAATACAGAAACTGATTTGCCTATTTCTTGCGAAATGCCAATGTTTGTTGAGTTAGTAGTGACTTATACAGAACACGGAATCAAAGGTGACACAGCCAATGCCCCTAAAAAACCTGCTACTGTTGAAACTGGAGCAACAATTACTGTTCCGTTGTTTATTCAGACAGACGAAAAAATTAAAGTAGATACTCGTACTTATGAGTATGTTGAAAGAGTGAAAAATTAATTTTGGGTTTTAGTGCTTAGGTTTTAAGAGTTAGGTTTGTCGCCAACCACTAAAACCTAAATACTAACTCCTAACCCCTAATATAAAACATGGAAAATAAAGAAATTCAAAAACTCCTTGACTTTATTGCACAGTCAACGCTTGATGAGGTAAATATTGAAACCTCAGAATTAAAATTATCAGTAAAAAGATATGGCGTTGCTCCAGTTGTGCAACAAGTAGCCGCTCCAGTAGTAGCTGCACCAGTTGCCGCCGTAGCCGCTCCAGTAGTAGCAGCAGCACCTGTTGTTGCACCTGTTGCTTCAAATAGAGTAACTATCAAATCTCCAATGATTGGTACTTTCTACCGTTCTGCGGGTCCAGATAAGGCTTCATTTGTGGAAATTGGAACAGAGATTTCAAAAGGTAAAACTGTTTGCATCATCGAAGCAATGAAATTATTTAACGAAATTGAAGCTGAAATTTCAGGTAAAATCGTTGAAGTTTTGGTAGAAAATGCAACGCCAGTTGAATTTGACCAACCTCTTTTTGTTGTAGAACAATAATTTAGGTATGAGGTATGAAGTATGAATTATGAGGTGTCCATCACTGATATTATTGTCAGAATTATTAGATGATTGCCTCATATCTCATACCTCATATCTCATACCTCATACCTAAAAAAATGTTTAAAAAAATACTTATTGCCAATCGTGGTGAGATTGCCCTCCGCATCATTAGAACGTGTCGAGAAATGGGAATCAAAACGGTAGCAGTTTACTCAACTGCCGACCGAGAAAGTCTCCATGTTAAATTTGCTGATGAAGCTGTTTGTATTGGACCTCCACCAAGTCGTCAATCGTACTTGAATATTCCTGCCATTATCTCAGCCGCCGAAGTAACAGGGGCTGATGCCATTCACCCAGGTTATGGATTTTTGTCTGAAAATGCTGAGTTTTCAAGAATTTGTGCTGAATATGGTATCAAATTTATTGGAGCAACTGCTGAGCAGATTAATTCAATGGGAGATAAAGCAACTGCTAAAGCAACCATGAAAAACTCTGGAGTACCTGTTATTCCAGGTTCTGAAGGTTTGATTGATACGGTTGAGGAAGCAAAAGTCTTAGCGAAAGAAATTAAATATCCCGTTATCATCAAAGCTACGGCTGGTGGTGGTGGACGTGGTATGCGTATTATCCGTCACGAAGACGAATTTGAAAAACTTTGGGATGATGCCAAAACTGAATCAGCAGCGGCATTTGGAAACGATGGACTTTACATGGAGAAATATGTAGAAGAGCCTCGTCACATTGAAATTCAAATCGTGGGTGACCAATTCGGTACAGTTTGTCACTTGTCAGAGCGTGATTGTTCGATTCAACGTCGTCACCAAAAACTTTGTGAAGAAACGCCTTCTCCAGCTCTTACGCCAGAAATACGTGAGCTTATGGGTATTGCAGCCGTAAAAGGTGCAGCAGCCATCAAATATGAAGGTGCAGGAACGATTGAATTCTTATTGGATAAAAACGGAGACTTCTATTTCATGGAAATGAATACTCGTATTCAAGTAGAACACCCAATTACAGAAGAAGTTACCGATTTTGACTTAATTAAGGAGCAAATCAAAGTGGCAGCGGGTGTAGCTATTTCTGGACAAAATTATTTCCCGAAATTATACGCCTTAGAATGTAGAATTAATGCTGAAGACCCTTCAAATGGATTCCGTCCATCGCCAGGAAAAATCACTAATTTACATTTGCCTGGTGGTCACGGAGTACGTATTGATAGCCATGTTTATTCTGGATACACCATTCCACCAAACTATGACTCAATGATTGCGAAAGTGATTGTATCGGGTCAGAGCCGTGAAGAAGTGCTTTTAAGAATGAAACGTGCTTTACAAGAATTTGTGATTGAAGGGGTTAAAACAACGATTCCATTCCATATTAAATTGATGGATGATGAACGTTTCAAATCAGGAAATTTCACAACTGCTTTTATGGAAGGTTTTGATTTGACTAATTTGTAAGAAGATAGAAAAAAGTAAAAAGCCCTTGAATTAATTTTCAAGGGCTTTTTTGTTCCGAAAAGTTTAGCTTAAACAGATTGGCTATAAAACAAAAAACCTCTCATTGCTGAGAGGTTTTGTTAACCGACATGATTCACAATCATTATTGACTACGAGCGTGTTATATAAAATTTGAAAGTAAAAACCGTTTTTTATTGACGTTGACGAGCAAAAATCATTTGCTGAGAATACTGAGACGAATTTGCAGAACCAGCTGCATTAGCGGAAACAAAAGTCCAACCTTGCGACGACATCCAGTTCATAGCATCAATTGCAGTATTAAATTTCACAATCCTTCCATTTTCATCTTTAATCATATCTCTTTCAAAAATTCCTCTCTTTTCTCCATAATCAACAGAAATCGTAACTTTATTTGACATTAACCTTGGTTCAATAATTAACATTGCATATTCCTCAACAGGTCTATCCATTTTTTTAAAACTACTATAAATACCGATTAACAATAAGGCTAAAATGATTAATGGAAGTGGCTTGTACATACTGTTTAAATGTTTCATAGAATTATTCTTTTACTTTATTTATGATTATTTGTAACTTAAAAAAATCTTTGCGACGACCATCATAATGATAAATGGAAGCTGAATATTCACCCAATAAAATTTCATAAACTTCATTACAATACTCTCTTGGAACAAAGCCGATGAGAAATCCTTCATAGTATATTTTTATGGCATTTTTATCAGCTTTATTATTAGGGTCAGGGATTAACTCTACTATTGAACCTTTTTTAAACTTCTTAACTAAACTTGCTTCATTATATTGAAAGCCTGCACAATTGATTATTAAATCATCATTTACATTTAAGATGTCATCAATCGAATTATCTTCAAAGTATGAGTCATTAAGTTTTTCCCACATTTCGGGAGAAATTTCAATTTTATTATCAATTATATATGGAATCTCAACTTTTTTAGATTGTTGAATAAACTTATTATCATTCCTTTTTATAAAATATAAAACAACTACTATTATTGACAGTAGCCCAATAAATTCAAACATATAGGTAGATTTAATTTATTCTAAAAAATATTTTATTGATGAAGTGTAGAAGCTTGATGAATAGGGCTTTCCGCCCTGATATTTTGTGCCTCTAACATTTTTATTTTTTCTAATCGATATTGTGCAACTTCTTCAAGTAGCTGATTTTTTTCAACTAACAACTTTTCATAATCTTTTCTTGAAACCATCTCATCATGGCCTAAATCTCCAAGTAGCAAAGCTTCTGTAATACCTAAACTATTAAGTATTTTTTGTTTTGTAGATAAACGAGGATTCTCAGATTCAAAATATTTTAAATATCCTTGATACGACACTCCTAATTTCTCTGCTTGTTTATTTATTGCAATACCCTTCTCTTCTATATATTTTTTTAGAGCTTGACCGAAGTGTTTATTTATATTCATTCTAAATTAAGGCAATAGTTAAATATTTTGGTTAAAATAGTTGAATATATTAAACTATTTTTTAACCTTTGTATCGTTATATATGTAACGATACAAATATAAATATTGAATCAACCATATACCTAACAAAAATCAATAATTCTATTAAACGGTATGTCTAAAACAGCAACAAGAGAACTTAAAGAGGAATTTAAGTCAATAAAAGATAAGCTACCAAACGAATGGATTTTTGCTTATATCGAAAAGTTTCACGCAAATGATAGAGGCATTATTCCAGTAAGAGTTGATAGAAACTTACAAAATATTAGTAAAGGAGTAGCAACTCCTTCTCCAACTCAAATGAAGAGAATTAAACAACTAATACTATGATTTTAACAACTGCTTGCCTTTGCATTTTCCTAATAGCCTTCGCCATTGGAATGGCTTACGAACAAACTAAGGATTTAAAACGATGGCTTCGAAACCATCAAAAAAAATAGGTTATCTAATTACGCTTGTGTACAAATACCATCTGGTCATACCATTGAAGTATTTAAAACAGTAGTGTGCCAGCCATCACACTACTACTATGGAAGTTTGTACGGCCCTTCCAGAAAAGTTCTTTCCTGCCGACATTTTTAAACGTAATCAAAATTTTGACTACGTGGTGTGTTAGTGATAGAAATAACTGGGTGAAACTTTCACCCAGTTATTTCTTAACCTTTTAAACAATTAGAAATCATGAAAACATCATTCAAAATCACAAAAAGTGCAGTCCAGTTGATTCAAGAAATTAATGCTGGAGAACATAAAAAATGGGCAGCTGATGAGGTTAATAATAACCTTGAGTCTCTAAAGTTTTCTAAGCAAATCTGTCTAAGAAAACTATCTGAAGCAGATACTCATAAGTCAGTAAGACAAGAGCTTTCAAGCCATCACGAAGCTATTCACAAAGCAATTATTTTGCTTGAGAATAAACCTGCAATTGTTCCATATTCTTACCGTGAAGTAAGATATGAAATGAAAAACACTAATGAAGTAGTTGAAATCAACGAAAATGAAATGCCTTTCTGGATGGACATTGTTGTGGGTAGTTTAGTTGTAGCAATGATTTTCACCGTGATTCACTTGCTAATCTAATCCATACGACGATGGTAATTAACAAAAAATCTGAGAAAGATAAACTGGACAAACAAATGGCTTTTGTAAAGTCCCAAATAACAGGCTGGGAAAATTTCAGAAAACAAGTTAAAGACCCCAATAATTTATTAACAGCTGAGAAAGAGATTAACTACAATAGAAAGCTCTTAATAAAACTTCAAGAAAATTATCAAAAATTCATTACCGATAACCACAATGAGTAATAAGAAACTTAATAAAGACTCCAATTCTGATAACATAGAAACCTATCAAAAGGAATTCAAAGCCTTTCTTGATCAATACGGAATATCTGAAGAGGATAATTTACTCCAGTTGGCTGTCGATGATGAAACTCATGGTGGTAGAACAAACTATTTTTCTGTTGAAAGTAATTACGGTAATCTAAGAATCTTATATCCGACCCTTGACAAAGGTGTTTACACCTACGAAACTGGTACAAAAAACACTCCAACCAAGTGGCTATATCGTGAGAGACTCCGTGAGCCGATGGATGATACAAAATATCTGCATCCAGCTGGAGCAGCTCTTGTACCATTCTTTCCGAAAGGTATAATTGAGAAGTTTCAAGATAGTACAACGATTCCTATTTTGTACGTTACTGAAGGTGAAAAGAAAGCTTTCAAAGCTAACCTTTTGGGTTGTGATATCATAGCTATTCCAGGAATTCAAGCCTTCATAAACGGTAAAGGTTCAAAGGACCTTCACAGTGATATTGCAAGGCTGATAAAACGGTGTAAAGTAAAGACAATTGTCTATCTTACAGATGCAGATACCTTTACTATCCGCTGGGAAGAAAACAAGGATTTAAGCTTACGACCCGCTCAATTTCTTTCAGCTGTACAGAAGTTTACTCATGCTTGTGAAACCCTAATGAATGATGATAATTCTACACTCAAGAGAGTGTATTTTATGTCAATCAAAAAAGAATTTATAGAACATGGTAAGGGTTTAGATGATTTACTGATCCACTTTAAGGATCAACAAGACAAGATATTAGATGACATTAAGAAACTTGACAAAGCCAGTGAATACTTTGCAGGCCTAAACGTTGGTCAGAAGTCTGAAAAAATGCTCAAGATTTACTTTGGTACAAACCATGTAAATACTTTTTATCAGACCTACGGAGAATATATTCAGCAAAGAAATTTCGTTTGGAAAGGCACGGCTTTTGAGTTTATCGACGGTCAATTCATGCCAGTCGTTTTGGATGATTCTCGAAACGAATTATCATTCAGATACGGTAACGAACTGACAACACTACTCAGACAAAATCAGGAAAAGCAAAGAGAAATGGTTTCCAGATGGAAGCTTCAAGCCCTCAACTTTGGAGTAATTGAAACCGAATACGGATATTTTGAAGCATCATTTAATTACTCAGAAAGAGTAATTGACCTGAATCAAATATCAAATTTTACCCTCAAAATCCTCTATCATATCCGAATGGCAAACGGAGCAAAAAGAGTAATTGAACTAACCAACCACCGAAACCGAAAAGCTAATATTGATATTGAAACCAAACAGCTTACTTCTCAAGGTTTGTTTAAGGAATTTACTGAGGCTCAAGGTGATTACAGATTTTGGGGTTCAAAAGCAATCTTTGAGAAACTAAAAGGTAAATGGTTTGCTGATGAAAAACCTTGCTTTCAATTAGATACTTTAGGCTGGTATAAAGATGGATTCTTTACGTTTGCCAATGGTGTCTTAACTGACAAATTCAATGAAGTTGATGAGCATGGAATCGTAACGATGGACGAAGCTAATTACTTTATTCCTTACTCAAAGCCAGCCGATGACACTCAGTATTTGAATGAAAGAAAATTCACCTTTAAAGAAGGCAAAGTTAAATTTGAGAATTGGGCAAACCTCTATTACAAAGCTTTTGGAGATGCCTCAATGGTAGTCATGTTGTTTTCAGTTGCTTGTATTTTTTCGGATGTGATTTACAAGTTTAGAAATAATTTTCCTCTTTTGTTTCTCTACGGTGAAGGTGGTTCGGGAAAGTCAACTTTGGCCCTCAAAATACAAATGCTTTTTGGTGATCCACAACCACCGTTGAAGCTTTCAGAAAAAGCCAATACTGACAAGGCCAAAATCAGAAAATTAGCTCAGTATGTCAATGCAGTGGCAGTGATGGAAGAGTTTGTAAACTCATTAGAGATGTCTGTTATCAAAACCTTAACAGGTATTTACGACCGCTTCGGTTATGAACGTTCAACCTTAGGCAGTCGATACGGTTCAGAAACCGTACCAATTAACTCAGGTGTAATCATCACAGGTAACGAATACCCAGCTGATGACCCTTTATTACAACGTTTGATTTTGATTGACTACAATACTAACATCCGTTCTGAAGAAACGATTAAGAATTTCAATGCTCTTCAGGAGCTGGAGGAAGATGGTGTAACAAGTGTACTTTGTGAGTTGCTCCAGAATAGAGAATTGATAATTGGAGAATTCAGAGAGTTTTTTAAGGAGGAGTACAAAAATAGCAGAGAGAAGTTTGCCGACGTTGGAGCTCCAGACCGTATTCTGGAAAATTACTCTATCATTTCAACGATGTACAAGCTACTTGAAACGAAATATCAGTTGCCTTTTACACATGAAAAACTACTTACGTATATGAAACTAACGTTAGTTTCACAAACGGAAAAAAGAGATACTGGAGGAACAATACAACAGTTTTGGGATATTATATTATTCCTTCATAACCAAGGATTGGTTCAGCATTGCAGAGAGTTTGAAATGATTGACAGTAGCAGAATAGCAATCAAAGTGAAAGATATTCATGCTTATTACCTGACAAAGCATTATGAAATTCACCGAAAGCCTGGACTGATGTTAGCAACCTTGAGACAAAAATTAAAGGACTGGAACGGCTTTCTTGAGCATAAGGAATCACATAGAATGACAGGACAGCAATCTGTGACCTCTGTAATGGTATTTGACTACAAAAAGTGCAATATTTATTTAGCCAGTAATTTGGAATACAAGCGGAATAAGATTGCTGAAGCTGAAAGAAACTTGCAAAAAGTTGATTCACAATTACCTTTTGATACAGCAGAACCGAAGTTTTAAAAGAAGTTTCCTACAAAATAGGGTGCTTTTCCTACAAAGTGTAGTTTTTGTAGGAAACAGTAGTATTTAGTCTAAAGAATTGAAATTTAATAGGTTAGCCATTTTAGGCTGATTTTAGAAATATAAAAAATGAATATTTTTAAAAAAAAGTTAAAATATCCATTCCTACAATTCCTACAACTCCTACAAATTTTATAAGAAACTGATTATTAATATTTTATTCTTTTTAAAACATATATTTTCTATTTAAAAAGTGTAGGAAACGTGTAGGAAATGTAGGAGTTGTAGGATTGTAGGAAAAGTAGGAAGGCAATATGTGTGTGTCTGTTTTTTTTGAGTAATAATATTTTTTCTAAATAAATATCATGTTTCATTCAATTCTAAAAATAGTACAAGATGATACCTAAGCTAAATACGTTCTGGTACAGTGAAAAACAGAACTCCGTAATCTATATCTCAGAGTATTATTATCAAGGCACTGGAGATAAAGCCCATGTATCACACATTAAAGTAGCTGATTTTGCAACCCTAAAAACATTATATTTTTCGGTTAAAGATATTCAAGCAGCTATCGACTCAGGAAAGCTTATACAAGTAGGTTAACATATTCCAAATCATTCACAATTAAATAACAATTTTCATGACACAAGTATCAAATTGGAGAACACTCCAGCAGGAAAGTATTGGCGAAAAAAAGCCAACGTTAAATGTTTTTGAACGTTTAGAAGTAAGATTAAACACAACACCTGAAGGTGAAATTACACCAGTAATGGTATCTACAAAATTAGAAAATGGAACATTTGTAGATACTCCAGTTCCTTCACTCAAAGGTTTTTACATTGGTTCATTTATGATTTTTGAGGCTTGGGATAATATCGGTAAAATAAGGTATCAATCAAGTCCATATTTCACCAACGAAAATCATGTCTATATCAATGATAAAAACAAAAGCATTCAAGGAATGTATTCCGTTGAAGAAGGTAAGAATTTATTGATCAGAAAAAATCTTAATCCTTCCGTAAAGTGTATTGTGGTGATGGCTACACCTCAAGGGATTGTTACCATAAAAACTAACTCATACTTGTGGATTCAATTGTTTTATCCATTTGTGAAAGCCCAAACCCATTTGGACTATATGTTTGAATTATCTCCAGTGAGATTCAAACCAAAGGAAGAACCTTTCATGAATATTCAAGAAAAGTATTATGAGAAGATGGACGAAAAAAATTATCCAGCTTGCTTAAAAGTTGTTCAGCAGGAAGTGATAACTCCAAAGCTTGAGAATCAATTGAGGTTAGATATAGTGTATAAGAATTTTCTTGACTACAAAAAGCACATTATTTCTCAAGTAAAAATCTCAACTCCAGCTCCCAAAGCTCAAGCTCCAATTTCTACCAATCCACAAGCTTCAGCTTTACCATTTGCTGTTGTTGGTGATGGAACGGCTCAGGATGACGATTTACCATTTTAATTTTCAATCAATTTTTTAACAATAAACAAATACAATTATGAAAGCTTACGATGAATTAAAAGCACTTGTGAACTCTTTAGAAGAAGATGTCATCAAGTTTGATGAAGGTGGAAATGCAGCTGCTGGAACAAGAGTCAGAGTTGCATTGCAAAAAGTAAAGAAAGATGCTCAAGCATTAAGAACTACTATTCAAAATATTAAAGAGGATAGAATCAATGCTTGAAGAGAATCAGAATACCTCCAGTTCGGAGGCTATTAATTAAAAAAGTCAGGTAGTGTTCAATCCACTACCCGACTTCAATCGAATTTTTAAAACTCAAAAACAAAAGTAAAATGAATATTTCAAAATCAACAGCAAATGATATTACGAAAAGTATTCTTAGATTAAATCAGAAAGAAATTGATGATTTGAAGAAAGAGTTTGCAGATAAATTAAGAACTGAATATTTAAAAACAGTCCCTTCAAAAATAAAGGATGTTTTTAAAACAAATGATAATGTTTTTTTGAAATCTACAAATACTATAAAGTTATGTGGTAACGGATGGAACTATGTTGAAATTCATGTAGATAGGATTCCAACAGATGAAATTTACATAGTAAACTTTACTCCAGATGAGGATATTTCTAATAAATTAATGCAGGAGTATAATCTAATACAAGATGCAGAAAAAGCTTATAATGGATTATTTATTCAAGTTGAATCATTACTAATTAACCTGAGAACTTACAAAAGAATAACAGAAAATTTTCCAGAGGCTATACCATATTTACCAAAGATTAATAAAACTGAAGTAGCTATAAACATTCCAGATATTCTTAGTCAGATTAAGAAAGATGATGGTCAACAAATAGAAGCACTGGGAGAAGTGTTAAATGAGTTAGAATCTCAAATGTTTGAAGAAGGCTCAGAAGAAAAGGAGGTGAGTAATGGAAATTAATTTCAGCATCAAAGCAGAGTCAACAATGAACCTTAAGTTAGATGAATTGACAAATAAAGCTATCCTAAGTGAAGTAGATGTGGCTTTTTCTTGTGATGATTTAGGTATGTTAACTGTTTTTTTGGATGATGATGCTGAAATGAATCAAGAAGGTTTTAAAGCTTTGTCAAATGCTTTTATTCAAGGTTTGAGAGCATCTATTGAAAGAGGGCATAAATCTAAGGTTTGGGATAAAGAAGAGCATATTTCTTGGATGATGAGTGAATTTATGAGAGCAATCTCTCAGCAAGTCAAGGTTGAAACTTATGTAGGAAAAGAGTGAGCTACTACCAAACCCGACTTAACCAATTGGAAGTCAGTAAGCAAAAGTTTGCTGACTTCCTTAAAACTGGAGAAATAGAAAAGGCAAATCAAGTAGTTAGAGATGCTTCATTTAATTGTAATTTCTTAGGTAAGAATGTTATAGTTGAGTTTTCATCACTCCTCCAGTTAGCAAAAGACACCGCCAGCGACGTAAACGAATTACAGGAATTTGTAAAAACTAATTTAAAATGTCCTCATTGTGATGATTTTATAGGTATAAGTCAGTATAGCCTAAAAGCACACATTGGACGAAAACATAAGAAAAATGTCAAGAAAACAACTTAGCTTTTGGGACTCTGAGAGAGTTACCTTAGACGAATGTATAGAGCTGACAATAAGGAGTTTTCAAGCGTATGCAAATGACTATAAACACTGGTGCATTGCTTGGTCTGGTGGAAAAGATTCAACTGCATTATTGACACTTACTATTGCTTTGATAGAATCGGGACAGATTCCAAAACCTAAGTCGTTGACAGTTTTATATGCAGATACCCGTATGGAATTAACACCACTTCAATATTCAGCATTTTCTATTATCAATCAATTAAAAGCAAGAGGCATTGATGTTAGGGTCGTAACAGCAGAAATGGATAAACGGTTTTTAGTGTATATTTTGGGTCGTGGTGTACCACCTCCGAATAATAATACACTTAGATGGTGTACTCGACAGATTAAGTTAGACCCGATGCAGACAGCAATTGATGAACTTTATAAAGAGTTTGGTGAACGTCTTTTAATTTTGACTGGTGTAAGACAAGGAGAATCGGCGGTTCGTGATGGTAGAATTGCAATGAGTTGCGGTAAAAATGGTGCCGAATGTGGACAGGGATGGTTTCAGAAAGATTTATCTGATACTGTTGGAGCAAAATTAGCTCCTTTACTTCATTGGCGAGTTTGTACAGTTTGGGATTGGTTAAAAATATTTGCTCCACGAAAAGAACATGGCTGTTGGCAAACACAATTGTTGGCAGATGCTTATGGTGGTGATGAAGCTGAAGAAGTAAATGCCAGAACTGGTTGTATTGGCTGTCCTTTAGCGAGTCATGACAAAGCACTTGAAACTATTATTCAAATGCCACAATGGAATTATCTAAAGCCATTGATGCACCTACGGATTATTTATAACGAAATGCGATTAACTAAAAATAGGCTTAGACAACCATCTGGGAAAAGACTTAAATCAGGAATATTAGCAAAAAATCAGAATCGTTTAGGTCCTTTAACGATTGAATCCAGAATAGTATTTCTAAATAGGATATTAATGATTCAAAAGCTAATTAACGAATGGGCTGAAGTTAGCAACAAACCAAAAGTTGACATTTTGAATGAGCAAGAAGTTGATAGAATCAAATTCCTGATTGATAATAATCAAATGCCAAACGGGTGGAATGGTGATGAGCCTTTAGGAACTGAAAAATTTATTCAGGTTTTTCAAGATGGTAGTAGTCAACCTTTATTATTTTAATAACACTTAATGTATGATTTCAAAAGAAACAATGAATCTTATTGCTCAAGTTTTAGCAATTGAATGTCTAATTATTTTAATAGTATTTATCCTTTTATACAGATTTACGAATATGTTTAAGGACAAAAGCAATGAGTTTTAACTCATTGCTTTTGTCCTTTTTGAGCCATCATAAAGCCTTTATTTTTCGGAAAAAAAGCTGATGGCAGTTATTGATAATAGTCCAAAAATCATTTCTTTCAAACTCCGTGCAGGTACAACAATTGTTGTTCCCATTAATTTTTTCACTAAAAATCAAGCTGGAGTAAGCATTCCTTTAGACATTTCTTCTCTCAATTTCAAGGTAATTGGCAAGCTGAAAGGCTCAAATACTTTGCTACTCAATTCAATCTTTGATGCTTCAGATCTTAACTCAACAGCTACTGGGGTTCGTCAAGGTGTTTTTCTTTCGGAAGCTGCTACCAATAGGATCATTTTTTTCTATGATTTTATTGCTGATGACGATTTACTTGCTACAGCTCCCGAAGGAGAATTTGAATTTACTATTTGGATGACTGATGCAGTTGGTACAAACAATAGTATTGCCGTCATTAATGCAGATTGTAAAAGTAATTATGGAATAGAATTACTTGATAGTGAAATTGTGAATGGTGACATTAACGTAACCTGTATGACAAACAATGTTACGGTAAACTGTAATGTGAGAATTATTCAAATGCCAACGGCTTCTTAATTATAAACAATTCAATCAATGAAAAAAATAGCATCAATTGTATTACTGTTTTTGAGCTTTATTACTCAAGCTCAAAACTTACTTTCAACTACTGATTTGAGTAATGGTTTATATCGGTATCGTTACATGACAGCCAGTAAACGTTGTCCAAGTTGCCCAGCTGTAAAAGTGGGTTTTGATTTAACGATAGATACTCTTGAATCTTACATGAATAAACGCATTAAAATTCCTGTAAATTCAGTTTTAAATTTATCTACTTTTTTTAGTAACACAGATAATAAGATTCAACGAATTGACAAAGAATTATCTCCATTGTTAATTTCTAATGCAGTAGATATTTCTAATTGTACAAATTACTGGGCTTTTGGCGATAGTTTTACGGCATATGGTACCAACCCGTACAGTTTTATTTTAGCAAATAAATACGGATTGTCTTTAACGAATAAGTCTTACCCTGGCAAGGGAATCTTTAAAGTATCATCTTCTATTAATTCAGACTTTGTAATAGGTACAAAAAAAACACTAATATCAACATTAATAGGATTTAATGATTTGCGTAGAGGTGGTAATAATGTAAAAACTTTTAATAAAATTAAGTACGGTTTGCAAACTGTTTTTGCGAATCAGTTTTTAGCTTCTGCGATTCCTGCAAATAGTTCATTAATAACAAAATCAGGGACTTGGAGTGAAAATTCTTTTTCAGGAATTGGCGGTAAGGCTTCGTTTATTGGTGGGAATGGAATTTTTACTAGCACAGTAAATGATTTTATAACTTATTCATTTACGGGGGATAACGTTGTTGTTGGAACAATTGTAACGGATGGAGTTACACAAGCAAGCGGGAATTTTGATATACTAATTGACAATGTTTTGTATCAAAATTTTAATTGCAATGGTCTGACGGATGGTATTTCGGATGGGGATTATGATAATACACGAAACCCTACTACAATATTTATTACAGGACTAACAAGCGGCAGCCACACCCTAAAAATAGTTCAAAAGTCGTCTTCTAATATTTACATAGACTATATAGGACAATTAAAAGCCCCTCAGCTATGTTCTCCTGTGATAGTGGGATTAGTGCCCCGTATGAACCCAACTGGTTACGCTACATCGCCAAGCGCATCAAATGATGCGGTCGTAGATATTGCTAATCAGTATATTTTAGAAAGTATTGGAAATTTATCTGGATACCCTATTTCATTCGCAAATGTTGATAGATTTTATGACATTTCTAAAGATGTAGATACAGATAATATACACCCGAATTCAAGAGGACAAATTGATATTGCAAACGCTTTTGCGAAGAATATTAATTGTACTAAACCAGATAAGTTTTTTTCAACTGGAGAATTAACGGGAACAATTGCAAACAGTTCATCTTCTATATTAACACTTGTACCAAAAGTAACACAGGGTAGTGGGACACTAAGTAGCACCGTTTTTACTTCAACTAAAAATTCAAAATATAGGATTTCTTTTGGTGTTTCTCTGAGTGGAACAACGACCAGTAGCGGAAGAATTATTTTACAAATAAGCGGAACAAACGGAAATTTTTTAACTAACCCTAAAAACCTTTTAGTTCAAAATGTACCTAATAATTCAGAGCAATTCCAGGGAGGGACAGTAAGTTGCGACGTCATATTAAATGTAGGTGAAACAATATCGCTTTCTATTTACCAGACTTATGCGACATCTTCAGTAAGTGTTTCGCAAGCTAATAGTTTTTATACGATTTCAGAACTTTAAATTTGAGATTAGCTTTACCTAAAATTACTTTTAGGTAAGGCTAATTTTTTGTATCTTTATGAAAAATATATTTGTAATATTTCAAGAATATTTGACTATTTCTGAAAAATAAACACATCACGGTGTCATTGTTTAAAACTAACAATTAATATAATTTTTTTTATATGAAATTAACAGTAGCAATGTTCCCTGACACGTATAAATTTCTGTTAAGAAAGATGTCAGACGATAAGTATAATGAGAAAGATAAAGAGGTTTATCGTGCTGTATGCTTAAGCTATTTTCAAAATTCTTTACGTCGAAAAACCTATTTGCCTAACCTATTAAAAAGAAAAGCAAGCAATCGTTTGACAAATGATTATTTAATTGAGCTATCCGCAGATAAGATAAGAAAGTTTAGAGATGAACAAGAAGTAGATTGGGAGGCCAATGTAAAGTTTAATTGTTTTCTACGTAAGCAATTAAAAATAGAGTTTATGGCTTTTATGAAGGGAGCTGTAACCTTCGGAAAACAAACTGTTGTGCAATCGGTAGAGAACTTCAAAGGCCTTTATGACCTTTCAGATGACGACATAAAAAGTGAAAATTTGATAAGATATTATCATCGTTTCAAGTCGGCATGAATGAATTAAATTTTTGTATGGGTATTCCTAAGCTTTCTGGAATACAGAAAGTAAGGATAGCCCTTGCTGAAAATATTGTTTGGCAGTATCAAGTTCGGAAATCTGAACTTGCTACTGCTTTTGTGTTTAAAGGTGGTATTGAGAAATGGATTGCTACTTATACTTCAGTCGATATGACAGGAGATTTATCAATCGAAGAAAGGAAATTGGATGTAGAATCAGTTGACCAATATACCCTAAAACTCTATTTCAGACATGATCAAGCAAGTTCTATTCAATTGCTTGATTGGATAGAGGCTAATTTTAGAAACAGAAAATTAGCCATCGAAGCTAAACTTGAAACTGGAGAAATCAGATATTTAAACCCTTTCACTCTTAGTAGAAAATACACCGTAAAAGAAGATGTTGGCCAACCTACTACAACAGAACTAACATTTTCTCCAGTTGCCCAGCTGGACACTGCCTCAAGAATCCTTGAAGATGAAATCATTTCCGTAAAAGTTGATTGTGGCAATAAAAAAGCCCTTGTAAAAACTACAAAACCTTCTGACAGCTATGAATTTGGATATAGTCTGACTGACAATATTCAAACTGTTAGCACATGGTCAAAAGGGAAGGTGATAATTCCTACAGGGAATGGATCGATCTACTTTTTTGTGAGAGATGAAAACGAACCGTTTGGTGATTTTCTATCTAAGAAATTTCAACTAAACTGTAATTATGGTGGATGTAGAATTACGATTAAATCAATCGTAGCACTATCTGTAAAACCTATTGTGGAAGAGTACGAAGACATTTTGACTGATGGAGAAATTGGTCAGGAGGATAATTACGAAGATATTGAACTAACAACCACGTGCAGAATTGAGATTAAAACTGCAAAACGAATAAACTAAATGAAAAAACTACTGAGTTTATTGATGCTTTTGCCCACACTTATTTTTGGGCAAATTTCACCTACTGTCAAGAATCCAGATGGTAGTATTGTGCTTTCTGGAAAGGGAACACTTGGCGGATTGAACGATAATGTTCAATTAAGAAGATACAAGTTTCCCTCTCAAGGAAATTTTGAGCTTTCAGGTTATTTTAGATCTATTTCCAACAAAAATTCAGCCGTTGGTTTTTTGTTTCGAAATGAAGGGACACCTTCTAACAAAAGCCTTGCAACGGCTGGAGTAATTCTACAAAGAGATAGTATGAAGTGTGTCATTCGATATAAGAATAACACTACGATGGATTTCGTAGCCAGCACTCCAGGCATTACGTTGCCGTGTAGAATTAAGATTGAAAAAAATGGAGATTCCTTCAAATATTATTACTCAAAACAGCCTGAAAGTGCCAATTCAATCAATTGGATTTTGGTACTTAAAGTTGAGAATGTATTCAAGGACTGGACGGGACTAAATCATAATATTCTAAATCCCGTTGGGGCAACAAATGCAACAGCTGTTTTAGCAGGATTGAGTTACAAAACTGTAACATTAGACCCCGTAGATGTAGATACAAGACCAAGTTGTAACAACGGTGGTAATTTTACAATTGCCTCAGTTACAAACACTTCTGGAACATTATACAATGTTGATTTTAATGCAGCTAATCTTTCAAATACTCAAGTTGTCCTGAAAAATAGTTCAAATGCAATTGTAAAAGATTTCACACAGTCAATCACTGCACGGCCACAGTTAATTGATTTAGGATTATTGAGTACCGATACTTACAAACTTCAATTTGTTGGAAAAAGCTGTTTCGGAACAAGTAATTCTTATTCGTTTAATGTTGTATCAAACACCAGTCCGACCAATGAACAGCTTGTAATTGTGATGGCTGGTGAGAGTAATGCAGGTAGTAGAGTACCTTCAGCTGATGCCTCAGCAGGTGATTTAGGATTAAGAGCAGGGGTAACAATTTTGAATAATAACACCCTTCAGTTAGAAGCAATCAACATTCCATCAAATAGCAATTTAGGTGAAAATGCTGCAATCTCTGGAGGATGGGGCTGGGAAGTTGGTATAGCAAACTTGAGAGCTTCAGGAGCATTAGCAAAAGATGTTGTTATTGTAAAAACAGCTCAAGGTGGTGCATTTGTAGGTCAGTATAACACCAATATTGCAAATGGATATTGGTCAATTTTACAGACAAGAATCAATGCCGTAAAAACTGCTTTACAAGCCCAGGGAAAAACACCAAAATTTAAGGTTATTTATTCGCAGGGAATTAATAATGCTGTTTTTCCTACATTAAGAGACTCACTTAATTACCCGAACTTAACTGGAATCAATTATTGGCAAGCAGCTACTTCAGCTCATTTTAATAATCTCAGAACTCTTTTAGGCACTGATACACAAATTTCGGTAATGAAGTTTTGGGGTTCGTATGGTACGTATCTTAATTCCGCAATTGATAATATTGTCAACTCCAATCCGCTTAATAGTTCATTTACTACAAGTGATTTAGCAATTCAGGGTGATGGACTCCATGTTGCAGCATCGGGAACTAAGGAAATACCAAGAAGAGCTTTGGATGCAATGGGCTTACTGAATGTTTCGGTGCCTATTGATAATGGGGGTGGAAGTGGTGGACCTGTAACAATTCCTGTCGTTAGTTCTTTTACTAATCCAATCAAGTCTGTTCCTTTTGAAACTACCAAAGGAAAGTATAATCCGAATCTATTTAGTAAGATTGGAACAGTATATTCAACTGATGCAATCTTAGGAAAAACCTACCCAAATTGGGCAATTGCTTGGCAAGCTGAAGGGTCTAATTTTGCTGTACATAATATGAAAACCTTTGATTTAGGGATTTCGTTTATGTATGACCAAATAAATGGATTTTATGGAGGGTACGGCCAACGTTGTACTGATTATATATATTTTAACCATCCTGCTACTTCAGATGAAAATTGCTTAAAGCCAAACACAACTCAGCCTTATCAGTTTACCGAATTTGTTTCAGCAATCCCTTTTGAGAAACGTGGATGGGCTACATACGGAGAAACTAATGTTCAAACTTGGCAAAATTATAGTCTTCAGCAGTTGTACAATGAAGGCATTAATGCCACAGGAGCTGTTCAGTACGGCTGGGGAGATAGAGTTAACAATAAGTCCAATACAGGACTGTCAAACGCTGATATTGAAAATGGTTTTGAGTTGGCTCAGGATGGTTCGAACAAACACCTTGCATTTCTTCAAGGCATGGGGGCGAGTTCTCAGGGGTATGTGTTCTCTCAGTATTCTGCTCCCTTGAATGTTGCCTACTTAGACCCTGCTAATTACCCACTCAATTCTTCAAGCCCTTCATCTGCATACCCTGCTTTGAAGCTCAATCCTGATGGTTCTTTACGGGGGGCAGGGAATGATGTAAACAATGTGCCATACTCTTCTGACTGGAATTTTAGCAATACATTAAGTCTTACAAATAAAAGCTTAAATGATTATAAAAATGTTTTGCCATGTGCAGAAGTTAGCTCATTAGCTGACGCTGCATTTCATCAAGGAGAAACGTTTGATGCTTCAGGAAGTGGAGAAATTAGAACTGTTAACAAATTCTATCCAAGCCCAAATGCTGATCATATTGTTGCTAATACGATTCATGCTGGAGAAGTAATCAAATGGTTTGTTAAGAACAAGTTAGACAATAGAAAAGTAGTATTACAGAGCAAAATTACCTGTGATAGACTTCAGCTCGGGATTACTTCTCAAGATCCAAACAATTTGACAACGAACACTTATGGCTATTCGTTAGCTAATGAAGGATTGAAGATGAAGCATTTTGATAGAGAATATGGGTTTGATATTGGTGCTTTTACGGCCATGACGGGATGTGAGTGGCAAATTTGGGACCGCAACACAGATGAATATCTGGACGGGTATCACGGTGCTTTCGGCATCATAAATTTGCTATATCAAAGAAAGAATTTCAGTAATGGTGTAACAAAATCTTTTGTTGACCTGAAGCCAACGGCCAATTTTCTTTTGTGGGATTCTGAAATTAGCTATGACAACGGAGCTACGTATGTAAAACAACAGGCTCAGGAGTATTTGAAGAACCGAAGAAACATTCCACAGAGACAATTTATTACTTCAGATGGTTATTGGGGTGGTTTTTTGGCAAGACCTGAAAATACAGAGGATAAAACTTGCAAGTTGAGAGTTACTTACAATGGTCAAACGTACACATATACAGTTACCGCCGACATGTGGGAAACTACAGACTACAATTATCGTAACACAGCTTTGTCAGCTTTGCCCGACGATAAGAAAGATTATCACTATTTCTTAGTAAAATTATCAGGTACAGGAGGAGCCGCACAATAATGATAACACCGCTTTTATTCACAACACAAGAAAGGAAGGTAGGGCAATTTATTGCCCTTACCGACTGTGAAGTCAATGAAAACATTGATGTTTTCAAGGATGGTGATTACTATGAATCTGTAATTGTAGATGTAATCTCCTACATTGCTTTTAGACCAGTTTGGAAATACGTGCCCACTGTAGCAGGTAGGTACAAATTCCGTAAAAGTGCAGGGGATGAAATTACAGATTTTTCAGGTGAAATTCTTGTGACTTCCTATGCTGTACCAGCTCCGACAATTAACACAAACAATGGAACTGTTGGGGTTAACTTGACAATTTCTGGAGTACAAGCAACGGACATTGTGAAGGTTTATCGAAGTAATACAACAGGTTCAGTTGATACTTTGACGGTTACAGGAACAACCATAACTTATGCTCCACCAAGCCCAGGCACTTATACTTTCAAAACAATTAGAGGAGTTGAAGAATCTGCATTTTCAATTGAAGTTGTAGTAGTTTCTGCTACTAACCAGTTGGCAGATTTAGCAATAGGAGGATTAGGACAACTTTTTGTAAATGATAGCAGAGATATTTTAGGCATTGCCAGTGGAGCAACTTTAGTCGTAAGACTTAATAATTTGCCAACTACGATTAATGTAGATTATCAGCTTACTGGAATTAATATAAAGTTCCTGAAGGCAGGAGACTACAAAATTTGGCAAACTAAAGCCTCTTTTGTAGATTCTGCAAAATTAGCAGTAAGTGTAGCTGAAGGTGTGAAACCAAATTTGCCAACACCAACATTAAGTGGAAATGCCGTAACCGTTGGCGGAACAATAACCGTTACAAATATTGCTCAATTTGACAGTATTTCACTAAAGAAAGGGCAAAGTACAGCAGTTTTAGCAGGTGATTACAGCCTTTTAGGAGGAGTAATTACGTTCCTAAACGTTGGAAGTTACAGAGTGTACGGTCATAAACTTAATTACAACGATTCTGAATTAAGTTCAACAATTGACGTAACAGATGTATCCGTTCCAAAAACTGAAAAAGTTCTTCAGATAGATATGCTAAATTTATGTGGTAGTAAAATAACCGATTTGGAATTTGGCATGTCAACCTCACAGGATGTACAGCCGACAACTTGGTACAATCCTTTTGAAACTGGAGTGTCAAACTCTATTCCTTATGCAAAAATTAAGACAGTTGAGGATTTGTCTGCAACTTCTGTTATTTTTGCAAGAATGAAAAATGAACCGCTTTCAGTCTCAGTTGCGGTGACAATTCGTTAAATTTGGAAAGATGGTATTCAAACGTAGTATGGCTTCATACTACGTTTTTTTTTGTCCTTTCTAAAACATAATTATATGTTGAGTTTTGAGCATGAGTTTCAGAAATCGACATCTAATACACTCCCTCAATTCGGGATTTTGGCATATTCGGAAGGATTCCGCTTTTGCTTATTTACCGTCAGCTCTCAACTTTTTAGGCTTGACAAATTCCCCATCTGCATTTGGTGATACAGAAAGAAAAGAAGCTCAAGCAAAAGAAGCAATACAACGTTTTGTGTCTGCTTATTCCTTAGATTCTCAACCTTACATTGAATCTTGGTATTATGATTATCCTCCATTTTTGGTAGATAATGTTCTTGTTATTCCAATCATGGAAGTGATTGATCAAGAAGATTATTGTGGAGTTGCAGGCACAAACACCATTACAGCATGGTACGAAATGGCTGCTAAAGATTCTGAAATTTTGGGAGTAGTTGAGTTGATGAATTCACCTGGAGGAAGTGTTTTTGGAACTGACGAATTAGCTACTTACAAGCTATCATACCCAAAGCCGATTGTTACTCAGGTAACAGGAATGAACTGTTCAGCGGCTCAGTATATTTCTTCTTCTTCAAATCATATTCAATGCTCTTCAAAAAACTGTTTAGTAGGTTCAGTCGGTGTAATGACAACCTTCAGAAGCTTTAAAGAATACTACAAAAAGCAGGGTATTGACATCCGTGAAATCTACTCAAAAGCAAGTCCGAAAAAGAACGAAGCTTCCCGTTTAGCAGCTGAAGGAAATGACACTGGATATACCGATGGGGTATTATTTAGCATGGACACAACCTTTATGGATTTTATCAAAACTCAACGACCAGCCGTAACAAAAGATGTTCTGGATGGTGCTGACATGACAGCAGATAAAGGTATGTTGAATGGATTAGTGGATAGCATTGGCACACTAAAAGAAGCCGTACAAAAAGTACAAGAATTAGCACAAAATCAAACCAACAATACAGACATGAGTAACAAAACTGATAAAAAGATAGTAGGCTTTAGAACTGACAATCCAGTTCTTTTAGCAGCTGCAAAAGCACTAAATGCCACTATCATTGAAGGAGATGAAACAACTCCTCCAGCTGATGATGACAATGCCTCAGCAAACAATAATGATGCTACTCCTCCAGCAGGAACACAAGATCAAGCAACTCCAGGTATTGCGGCAATTATTGCAGAGCAATTGAAACCAATTACGGCTTCATTAAAAACAATTCAAGAAGACCATAAAGCATTGATGGGTAAAAATGACCGTAGTGATGCTCAAGGTCAAGCTCTTGTAGGCAAAGATGGAAAGAATGATTTATCAGCAAAAAAAGATGATGATGAAGAATGGACTTACAGTTATGCAAAAGCTAATCCAACTATCTCAAAATAGATTAGCTTAAACTTATTTTTTCAAGCACTTAACCACTAATACAATGCCAGTAATAAACACTTTCGGCCAATCGAATGAATCTGTTAACATTAGCAAGATTCTTACGTTTGCCCAAAAATACGGACCAGATATGTTCCGTGAATTTATGAATGATTCTGAGTTTGCTACTCACTTCCCAATTTACAATGGAGTAGTCAACGAAATGGGATTCATGAAAATTAGCACAGATGGCATGTTAGGGCCATACACAGGAAAGATTGAAAATGACGGTGGAGAATTTACTTATTCTCAAAGAAAATTAACCGTAAAAGTTGGACAGGCAAACTTAGCTTTTGATCCTGAAACAATCAGACCTACGGTTCGTGCTAATCAAATTGTTACTTCTCTTACAAGCTTAAAGCAAGTTCCAGATCAAGCTTTGCTTTTAGGGGAGTTTATGAGACGTTTGCAAGCTGGATTGAATGACAATACTTTCTATAAAGGAGATACATCATTAGCCGTTGCACCAGGTAATAAGGTGTTGAGATGGGCAGATGGTCTTGAAAAGGACTTGTTGGCTTGTATTGCCGCAGGTTCAGACAAATATGATGGTATTGTTCCCGCCACTACAGCTGCTTGGGATGCAGGTTCGGGAGATAATGCAAACTTCACATCTGGAAATATGATTGAAGGTTTTGAGGCAGTTGATGATCAGTTTACTGGAGCTGCTGCTAAAGAAGATAGAACTATTTTTTGTGCTCCTCACGTATTTAAGAAATACAACAAGGATTACAAGAGAAGACACAAGACAAACCCTACCTATGAAAAATTCAATGGTGGACGTTTTGGATTTGTGATGATGGATGATACCAACGATAAAGTAAAAATTGCTTCAGCTACTTGGTTAGGTACATCAAACCGAATTATTGATGTAATCGACGGTTCTATCGTTGGAGGCTGTGATATTCCTGGAATGATTAGCTCTCTTGACGTTCAAAAAATTGGTTTTATTTTCCACTTCTTATGTAAGTCAATTTTCGGGGTGAAAATCGTGAATCCTGAAGGAGTAAAAACCAATACTTTAGCTTAATATCTAACCACTTCAATAGGGTAATCTGTAATGGATTACCCTAATAATTACTCAAGACAATGACTCCAGAAGAAATCAAAAAATTACAAGATGAAAATGCATCCTTAAAAAAAGCCAATAAGGATAAGGATTCTGCAATTTCAGAATTGACTGCACAAGTAGCCTCAGCTACAGCTGTAGCAGGAAAGAAAACCGTAAAAATTGGTGAAAAGCAATATGTTCTTTTATACCCAGAAATTACCCACGAAGGCAAAAAAATAAAAGCTGAAGATTTTATTGCTAATGAAAAATTGGCGGCTGAAGTTTTAGAATTTGATGCTGGAGTATTTGAAGAAGTAGTAATTCCAGAAAAAGCTGAAAAGCCTGCAATACCAGTTGCTGAAAAGGCTAAGAAATAGGGTTTTCAATTAAACATTAACGCTTAACCACTTAATACGATGCCAACGCAATCTTGTATAAAGCCAAAAATTCAAAATATTAGTCTTTGCCCAAATCCAGAGGATAATCTCTCAGGCTACAAAGATTACATTGCATTAGCCTTACAAGCTGATGTAACAACGATGCCAAGCCGTCCTGTATATTCAGCTACGATTACTGGAAAAGATTATGCCACAGCAGTTGCAGCTACTCCAGCCACTGCTTTTGGTTCAACTGCCGTTTGGGGTAAGTTAGAAGTCAAAGAAGGTTCATTAAAAGTTGTAACAAAACCAAAATCTAATTTTAAGGACTCTTCAGCAGTTGTTACCGAAATAACATTTGAAGTAGTTGACAATGAAGATAATTACGGGTATTTAATGTTGCTTTCAAATGCTCCACTGCATACTGTTGTAGAGAAAAACAATGGAAAAATGTTGTGGTGTGGTGATGCAGGTAAAGCCGCAAAATTGATGGATGTCAGCCGTGAAAATGCCTCAGAAAAAGGATTGATTTCGGTGAAAATTGAGTTTGGGGTATTATCTCCACTTTACTTACCATCTGGAACAACAATCAGTTATGTAGCTTAGTAATAGGCTACATAATTCATCTTAAAATTTTAGCAAAATGGGACAAATAAAATTAACTCCAGAGGTAGATGAAATCTATGAGGTAAATCCTGAATGGGAAGCTAAGAGCTTTGACATTTCTGGTATTCAAGATGGAAAAATCGACTTAGAAACAATCACTCTTTTTGACGTAAAACGATTGAAAGAGTGGAAACGAAATAACGATGATCAGCCACGGGATTTCTTGCCGATGTTAGTCGAAAAAAAAAAGGACTTAGCAGAGTAAAGAAGCCATCTGGAAACAAATAATCAAAAAAGGGTTTGGCTAACGTCACACCCTTTTTTTTCGTGAATATGAAAGATTTAAAGGCTTGGTTATCATCTGAAAGAAGTTTTAACGAAGGAATTGACCTAATGCGAAAGTATTGTCAGTCATCCATTTGGATTAATATAATCTTTCAAATTGGTGAAACTGACTACTCCAGAGGGGTACTTATTCGGGAGTTACAAACCGTGAGTGATGAGTTATCTGAAAAGGTTAAGAAGGGTAAACATTCTGAATTGAAAGTAGCAAAGCCTCTTAGAGCTTCAGAGCAATCAAATGCACCTGATATCATCAAAGAGAAAAGGCAAAGGAGAGTTAGATGTTATTCAGAAATGAACAGACTTCATTTTCAGCTTGTATTGCACGCCGAGAGTATAATGAACAATAAACCTTCAATGAGTGACGATGAGGCTAAAGAGACAGCTTTAGAGCTTCAGAGAAGGCTATTGGAACATGATAAACTTTGGGATGTAATTAATCAATATGATGCTGACAGAACTATCATTGAAGAGCCTGAGACGATTGCTATACAAGCTAAAAGCAGAGAAAGTTTAGTAGCATTAAAATACAACCTAAGAACGTACATAGCACCCAGTAAACTAAAAGATAAACCTGAACCCGATAGAACTAACTACGTAGCTAAAATAAAAGCACAAATTAGAGATATTGATAATCAACTAAGTGAAATCGAAGATGAGTTTATTCCAATTTAACGAATTAAAAAAGAAGTCTGAATGTATTGTTTTTCCAAGTTTAATATCAGATACAAGTATTAATTACAGTAGTGAAATTAAAGAGATTGTTGAGCTAATGACTGAGTATAATTTGATTATGTTCAGAACTGAAGGGAGATGGTCGCTTTATACATTAGTCTGTAAGATTATTGAGAAATACGGAGTTTGTAGCTTGTATTTCTCCAGTTGGGGGTTATCCGAAGAGCCTTTACGTGCTTTGCACAACCTAAAAGAAAAAGGTCTATTGAGTGATTTATATTGCTTATTAGATTATAGAATCAAGGAAAGACAAGCTAAAGCTTTCCAGCTTTGTGAAGGTATTTCGACAAAAATAGGATTGATGAAAAGTCATGAAAAAGTTTCAGTTATTGAAACTCAAAATGGTCAATTCATCACTATTGTAGGTTCATTGAATTGGACAAGAAATAACAAAAATGAAGCTGGAGTAATCATTAATTCAGTCGAAATTGGTCAATCATCGAAAGCTTTCATGCAAAAAATGATAGACAAAAATGACTAACGAACAAAGAGCTGAAGTTGAAAACTTTGCTGGATTATTCACATTCACCAAAGCACAAATTTGCCAAATTACAGGCGTTGACATTAACGATAGTGAGCTTGATGATGCCATCATAAAAGGAGAACTTTTGAGTAAAGCAAGAGTGATGCAAAGCAAGATAAGTTTAGCACAATCTGGGAGCTCAGAAGCTCAAAAGCAGGTTGAAAAATTGATTAAACAAAAACAAAAAAAAAGGTTCTAATATGGCAAAGAAGCAGGTTAAGCAGGTTAAAACAAGTAAGGGAATTAAGGGTGCTTTAGTATTAGCCACAAAAAAGAAATACTATACTCTTTCTGAAAAATTAGCTGAAAAGAAGTCAGTCAGAGACTTCATTTTGGATGAATTGACAGTTCCTTCAGCTGAGAGAAAAACCCGTAGAGACTTGATTTTTGAGATAATTAAGGAGTATTATATTTCCCGTCCAAATGCCTACAAAATTTACAATGAAGTCGTTTCGGAAGTTAATCCACAAGAGAGCTTTACAAAGTACGAAATACAGATATTCCTTTACGATGAATACACAACCGCCATTGATGCAGCTTATGATCAAGATGAGCTGGATGTTAAGTCAATTGCTATGCTTTTAGCAGGATTGCAAAAATTGAAAGAGAATTGGGTAGATATGCCTACGGAACAAGAAGAATTACCAGTACCAATATTTAGCTCACAACCAACACTTTTACCTAACTACAAACCAGAAATGCAAGCCAAAATTGATGCTTTAGTAGCTACTCTTAGAGCTAAGAAAGCAGAACCAATTGAGGATATTGCACATGAAGAATTATGAAACAACAGCTGAAGACTTTAAAGTACATTTACTACCATGCGGCACAAATCTTAACTAACCTGATTTGTGCCGCAATCAGTTTAAATATATGGGGAAGGGGTACAGGTAAAACATACGGAGTTACCAGCCCAAAATCTTACTATTTTGCTATCACGATGCCACGAAGTGTGGGAGCAATTGGCTGTCCGAGCTATCAGCACATGATGGAACATATCTTTCCTCAGGTAGTGAAAGGATGGGAAACAATGGGCTTGGTAGAAGGCAAAGACTTTGTTTGTTTTGAAAAGCCTCCAGCACACTTTGATAGACCGCATATTCGACAAAAAGACTATAAACGTTGTATACATTTCCGCAATGGATCGGTGGTAAAGCTGTTTAGTTTCAATTACAATTCATTATCAAATGGTGATTCTATCGACTGGATGATTATTGATGAGGCAAGGTTATGCAAGGAAGAAAAAGTTTCAGCGGCCATCAAATGTTTGAGAGGCAATGAAGAGCATTTTGGACATTTAAGCCAACACAAGTCTATCACTTTTGTGACAGATATGCCATCTACACCAAGTGAGTTCTGGTTGTTTAAATTCTTTGCCCAGGAAAAGACAGATACTAAAGCTAAGGTTGAAGAATTGGCAGAAATTAAAGGGTATTTAGATACTCAAATTGCTACTACAAAGAATAAGGCAGAGAAGAAAATCTATATTGATCAGTCTTTATTGATTAATGAAGAGCTGAATACTTTATGTACTGAATTGACATACGTTAGTTTAGCTGATAGCCTTGAGAACATCTATGCTTTAGGGTACAATACAATCAAGCAATGGTTAAGGTCTGATGAAAAGCCAATCTTTGACACATCTGTACTGAATAAGATTCCTAAGATGGTAGCCAATTGTTTCTATCCTGATTTAGATAAGGATAAGCACGGGTATATTACACCTGAGAGTGATTACAGTGATGTAATAGACTACCGTGAGGAAAGAGATTGTCGATGGGATGGTGATATAGATGAAGACCAGCCTTTATTCATTGGTATGGACTACAACAGTGATATATCTTGTATCTCAGTTGGCCAGCTAAAAGGAAATCAGATAACACTGCTAAAAGTATTTTGGGTATTAGCACCGCTCAAGCGAGCCGATGTACTCAGAGACTTCATGAACTATTATTCCTTTCTAAAGCACATGGAAATAATATACTTCTATGACAATACAGCCGTTGCAACCGATGCTGATAAGAACGAAGAAGAAACCTATGCGGCCAATACGGTGAATGAATTGGAAGAAGAAGGATTCAAAGTGACACCTATCTACTTAGTACAAACTGACCACGAGTTTAGATATAACATGATAGCGGCAGTGCTTACAGGGGGGACGTTGCAATATCCTTTTACATTTGCCTATAACATGGAAAATGCAGGACAATTTGAATATTGTGCAACAAGAGTACAAACTCAATTAATTAATAAAAACGGCCGTATGAAATTTGAAAAAGATAAGAGGCAAGAGAAAGCCCGCAAAGTTAGGCCTGAAAATTCGGTGCATATTACTGAAGCTTTTGACACTATGTTTAACGGAATGATAAAATACGCTGAAAGCACAGTTAGTGCCTAATACTCACATATTAAAGCATTTTTAAAAATGCAGTTGCATGGATGGAATAGGGCGTGTTACGTCCGATTTCATTTTTTAAATTTTTTGAATATTTCATTTTTCTTACAAGTGTTTGAAAATCAAATATTTATACATTTTTTTTCGATAATTTGCTTGTTTAAGTGCCCTCATTTCGTAACTTAGTGTAACGAAATGAGGGAAGAACCTCAGTTTTGAGGGCTTATTTCGGATAATTATTTTTAATTTTTAACACATAATAAAAATGTCAAACGTACAAAGCACCCCTAAAAAGGAGCAGGCTCAAGTATTGCCTAATCCTCAGTCTTCAGCATCTAAAACAGATGTAATCATTCACCCAAGTTTAGAGGAAATTAAACCTCTAAAGTCCGTTTCGGACGTTGCAAAATCCGTAATAAATCTTAGTAGCTTGTTAAAGCAACATGAAAATTTCCAAGTACGCTTATCTGAAATTCACGACTTTAAACAGTTGTTAATTGATGGTTCGGGTTGTACTATGAAAATAACCCATGCAAGCGGAAAAGAAATAAGTTTCCAAAATGTTGATAGCATCAAGAAATTTATAATAGAAGCTTTTGAAGGTGGCGAAATTGCTTTAGTAGAATTAGAGCAAAAAATCACAAACCACACTTTGTAGAAAAAAGAACGGTTACAGGGGAAGAACCTGTAACCGTCTCTAACACATTGTTCAAATGTCATCGAACAACATACAAAACTAACAAAACTTTCTAATATTATGCAAACTCAATCATTAAATTGGGATGTAATCGAACGCCCTATTTTTAGCAATTTCAAGCAAGTAAACGGATATAAGGCTATTTACCGAAGCGACACAGACGAACTTTTACACATAGCAAAAAACAGCTATACGCCCACAACTAACGAACGATTTTTAGAAACTGTTTACAGGTTAAGCCAAATTACAGGCTATCCAGTAGAACTATACGATGAGATTGCAGGAGGTAAAAAAACGCTTGCGTTTCTCAAATGTTTAGAGCCTTCCAGGATAAACGGTTATGATTTCAAAGATTATCTTTTAATCGGTAATTCACACGATGGAAGTACAGGGTTTTTTGTTGGTAATTCCAACATAATGGTACGTTGTGAGAACCGTTTTACAAAGCAGTTTAGACAAATCCAAATTAACCACACAAAAAACCATAGTTTTAAAATAGACAGTTTGGCGGGTTCATTTTCTAACTATACAAGACAACGACAACGTTTTTATGATGAATTTGCGGAGTACATTGATTTTGAAATAGTAGAAGAAGACAAACAAAGTTTAGTCAATTTAATTGCTGATGTAACACCACATGAACGAGAAGACAATAAATTGATTTCAACCCGAAAAAACAACATCATAAGAGATATTAACGAGAGCATAAGAATCGAAACCAACGAATTAGGAAATAACCTTTTCGGGTTATTTAATGGAATTACACACAATACAACCCACACCCGAAAACAGAAAGAAGCTTCTTTCTGTAATGCAATAGGCACAAACGCAGAACTAAATGCCAAAACCTTAAATTTTTGTCAAAACTTAATTGAGATAAGAAAATGAAAAAATTAATCATTCCCGAAATAGAAATTTCGCTACAATACAAGAACAACGTTAAGCAATCAGAACTATTTACTATTGAAACTGTAGAAGATTGTGAAATAGTACTCAGACAAATATTTGATAGTTCTACTTTTTTGTGGCGTGAAGAATTGCTTTTATTATGTGTCAATTGTGCCAATAAAGTAGTAGGAAGTTATAAAATATCAGTTGGAGGAATTAACTCTACAATATGCGACCCCAAAGTAATATTTACAATTGCCTTAAATGCAGGAGCAACAGGAATAATTTTAGCACACAATCACCCGAGCGGAAATAGAACACCAAGTCCCGCCGACAAAGAAACCACAAAACGAGTTCAAAAAATTGGCGAACTATTGAATATTAAACTAATTGAACACATGATTTTAACACAAGAGGATTATTACTCATTCTCCGTAAATGGACTTTTAAATAATTTCTAAAATGTACAAAGAACTAAAGAACCAACACCCCGAATTAAAAGAATGTTTTTACGCATTCTCTAACCAACAATTTGCCGAAGGAGTAAAAGAAAAAAACTTGGAAGGCAAGAAAATTTTAAAAGCTATGTATGGACTATTTGGAACAAAAGAAGGATTAGACGAGATGCAAGCACATTATGAAAATGTACAGAATAAAATCAGAGAACAATGCACTCCGCAAGAAATTTATAATTATGAGTTTGTTAATCATGAATGTGAATACACAGGAGACGACACGGAAGCCCTTGAAATCGTAGAAAATTATTTCGGTAAAGAATCTTTAAACACGTTAAACCGTTTCCCTTCCTACTTATTAAATGAGAACTAAAAAATATTACGCCCGAATGAGAAAGTTAAATAATACGGTTATGACTTCCCCACAACAATACAGAAAGCTAAGGCACAGTAAATTTGTAACCTATATCAGTAATTTAGGTATTAACAAAAATGGGAAAGTAAAGCATCTTATTATTTTCAAAAACAAAACCTCAATTTTTATCTATAATTAATTGTAAATCTTTCACGGCTAATCCCTTGCTAATAACCTTAGTAAGAAAGCCGTCGCCCCTACTATGGAGGCTATTGAGCAAAACACTTAATAGGCTTCTTTCCTTCGCAACATCCCCTCTCTTTCAACCTATTAAGTGTTTTGCTCAATAGCTGACGACAAAACCAACTTCAACCCTTTTTTGTCCTTTCTATCTGCTTTTGCCATAGCTAATTTCAACTATGGAATTCAACAAAAACGCTATTCCCATTGCGGAATTACCAATGAAAATGGAAGCATTTTCAGTCAAGCATGAGCCAATACCTTTTGATATAATCGTTTCCACTTGCAATTATTCTAAAAATCAAGGTGGACAAATTCTATTATTCGAAAATGTCATACAGGCCAAATTCATCAAGCTTGTACCGAAATACATCAACATTTCAGTATCAAAATCAATAATCAGTACCGTAAGGCCAGAACTTCAAAACAGAATAAGACGGGTTTTCTTCCTTGATTCTAAAGAAATCAGAAACGTAAACATCCGTTTTATTACTCATTTTAAGTTTCACCACGAACCAACATTCACCCGAATTGCATACTAAGCATGGAAATTACTCAAGACCCAGACTCAGGATTATATAACCTTCAAGGCGGTAGTATATTTGACCAGAACAATAATATTTTGTTCCAAATGTCTTCTGTCTCAAGCAGACTAAATGCACCTGCTTTATTGACAAAACCTGAAGAACTGAAAAGTGAAGTATTTTCACCAAATACCGCTGGAGTTCTCAAATACGGTGAAAACAATACCTATCCACAGGGCATCCGTTCAATTGTCGAAGGAAACAACACCTTAGATGCAGGTATTTTCCGTAGAGCCAATTCAATTTTTGCAAACGGTATCATCACAAAAGATCCTGATGGAAACCCAGTCAATTACGGTGAATTTACAAAGTTCAAACGCTCACACACCTCTTTTGCCTCACAGATTTATCAACAGATCTGTGATATGTTAGTCTTCAGATGGTCACCGATGGAGTATTTCTTCGACAATAAAGGTGAGAAAGTTTTAGGCATCTTTGCCCGTAATGCTGAACAATGCCGTTACGGATGGGATGATAAGAACAAAGTGTTAGACGGAACTATCTGGATGGATGCTCAGTGGGATAAATATGGAATGTCAATCCCTAAAACCGCTATCCAACGCCCACTTATTTACGAGTCCAACTTTGCTGTTGAAAGCCTAAAAGAACGTATCAAGTATAAGAAATACGTCAAAACAATCCAATTCCCTCACACCAAAAACGGCTATCCTAAATCATCAATTCAAGCACTCATTGATATGGGATGGATAGACATTTCTAACGATGAACCCCGTTACATCAAAGCTCTAATACAAAATAAAGCTACCGTCCTGACAGTAGTAAAAATAAAGGATTGGTACTGGGAAGCCCGTTTTGGCAAAAAAGAATGGGGAGAAATGACACCTACTGAACGTCAGTCCAAAAAGAAACTTGAGATTACAGATTTCAATAAAATGCTTTCTGGAATTGACAATGCAGGTAAAACCCTCATTGTAGATGTCAAAACAGAGTTTCTTCAGAATCGGTCAGCAAACGGCCAAATCATTGGAAAAACCAATTTTGATAATGTTCAAGAGGCATGGGAAGTTACTTTCTTAGAAGTTGCGAAATTAGATGGCAGTATCTCAACCTATGCCAATACTGCAAGGAAAGAGATCATGTTCGGAATCGGCCTTGACTGGATGACTGGAGGTGGACCAAATCAAGAAAACCAAACGGGTGGTTCAGCAAAACAGCAATCCAAAACCATTGAACTGATATTAGACGAATTTTTACGGACACTAATCTGTGAACAATTCTATTTCATCCGTGACTATAACGGCTGGTCTGAAGAGATGGAATTTGATTTTAACCTGCCAAATATGCCAACGTTGGCAACTGTAAACCCGAAAGACAGACAAATTACAGCATCTGATAGACCATCATAAAATGAAAATACATACAACAATCGGAGTTTACGCAAATGGTGATATTAAAATCAATGGTGTAACTGAGGAATATCTTGAATCACACTTGGAATACAATAGAGGTGCTCGACCAGGAAGATCTTTATTTCTTGATGGGAAATGTGTTCAGAAAGGTTATTTATCTGATAAAACTATTGAGGAATTTGAAGCAAAAATTGCTAATAATAAAGATTTTGTAAAGACTTACGATACTCAACCATACGTATAATGATACTTGATTTTTCAACATACATAACTGAAGCGGATATTCACAAGCATATCCGCTCAACTACCACTTTTGAGCCAGCTCAACTTGTACCAAACATTCAAGATGCTGCTGAAACTTATCTGTACAATATTCTTTCTCCAGAGTTTCTTGAGAAAATTATTGATGGTACAGAAGAAGACACAACGGTACAAGGCTGGACTAAAATCAGTCTTATCAATTATGCAGGTGCAATCTATGCAGACAAAGGCCTTGTGAACTTGTCTGCTGATGGCATTTTTGAAAATTCCGATGCCAACAGTAAGCCAGTTCGTTTAGAAGTTCTGCAAAACTTTAAAAATGCTTGTTTAAAATCAGCTAATAACAAAGTTGATTTATTGCTCAAATACCTGGAGAAAAATGCCACTAAAATAGTTCCTAAAAAGTTTGAAATCTGGATGGACTCAGAGGCTTATACAGTTTTCACAAAACTGCCAATTCGCACGCTGACAGACTTCCAACAGTATCTGTACATCCACAATTCAAGAGCTGCTTTCTTAGCCCTAAAACCATACTTACAAACGGCTTTAGATACTGACATTCAACCACTTCTAACAAGAGTACAGGCATTAATTAATTCTCAGGAAGTAGAAAAGGTTTCTCTAACTAACAATCTCAAACGTGCCTTGTGTCACTTTGCCTATGCCTACGGCATCAACGATTTAGCAATTGTTTTAGGCGATGGTGTTTATACTTCTAACAACACAGGAGCAAACCGACAAACGGCAAGCTACATTACAGCCGAACAAGCCCGTATTGATAATAACAGACAAGAAAAACTGCAAACTGCAAAAGCTATTTGTGCTGAAGTCAACAATGCTCTTATTTCATTACAGGACAATGCTCAAACAGTTGTAGCTTATCAAAACGAAGCAAATACAGCTTCTTACTATACAGGATGTTACGAATAGAAATTGATAACCAAGAGTTCAAGATTGAACAGGATATTAACAAGCTTACTGCCAAAACCCTAATCAAAATTGCAGAAATGAGTTTGCTCCAATTAGATGAAAGCCGTTTCAGATTCTTTGCATTCCTTGCCATGTTAGAACAATCAAATCCAAAATGGCAAGTGCTAAAGCTCAAGCTGAAAGTAAAGCTTTCAATCAAATTCAGCAAAACCAAGATTGGACAATTTTTGTCAAAATTCATAAACCTAAAAGTTTACAATTTAGCCAATGAACACAACTCCGAATTTATCAGCCATTGCACAGACTTCTATTTCAGCAGAAGAAATGAAATCTATACAGCACCAATTCAAAAAATTCAGTGCAGCATATTTGGATTTTATTCAGGTATGTCCGATTTCGGAGAAACATTTTCATTCGGACAATTTTGGCAAGCCACAGTTGCCTTTCTTGAATATCAATCTAATCCCAGTTCAGACAACTTCAGAAGTCTATTGTCCCTGCTGTTCCCTAAGTTCAGGTTGTGGTTTTTCCGATTGTCAGACTCAAATGCGGTGTATTTTTGGAGGTTTACCCGAATCTCAGACCCTACAAAACAAGTAATCTTGTGGTCATTCTCAGGTATCATCAATCAAATAATGTCCGAGTTTCCAAATGCTTTTGTAAAGTCAAAAAGCACCAATGAAATAAATGTGGAAGAAACAAGAGATTCTTGGTTAGATACACTTGACAATATCTCAGGTTCACCCGATAAGTACGATACGTTCAATGATCTAAATGTCAGATATGTTTTACGGCATTTAGACAAAACCATCAAGGAAAATAAAGCTCAAAAAGAAGAATTAGAAAAGCTCAAAAAATGACAGAAGATAAGTTTATTGATCTGATGGAAACATTTGCCATCAATCATCCAGACATACAACACCAAGCCAACGGTAAAAACAGATTTACCATCAAAGGTGAAGAAATCTTTTCTAAAATCACTCAAGACTTAGATGCTAAGAACTTTTGTGTAATTCTTTCTCCAGAAACCTTTTCAGTTTCTACGGAAGAACCGACGGCTGGACAATTCTTTGATTTCACCAAAGTTTCTGTAGAAGTTGCCCGTAAATCTGCCAAAGATGAAAACTCAGTCAGAACGACCCAAAACTTAGCAAAACCAATCATTGAAAAATTTTGGAGAGAAATTCTATTCCTGAAGAACAAAAGATTAGCACCTTTTGAGCAAGGCACAATTACTATTACCAATGTACGTAAAAACCGTACATCTGGAGGAGTAGAAAACCTTTGTGGTTACCGCTTAGAACTAACCTTCAAAGCACCCATCATAGGCATATCATCACAATATCAGTCATTTACAACCACTCAATAATATGGAAATAACAGTCAACAGATTCTTAAAAACCCAAGAATCAACCATCTCAACAGTTTTGATTGATGGAGTGCTATTTTCTTACGGTCTTGAAGATGTTGACCGAGGATTAACCGACTCTATGCCAGTCGATGAAATCAAGAAAAAGAAAGTATTTGGTAAAACGGCAATCCCTTCAGGTCGATACAGAATATCTATTTCTTTCTCAAACAGATTTAAACGGTATCTCCCAGAAGTTCATAATGTCAAAGGTTTTGAAGGAATCCGAATCCATTCTGGTAACACAGCTCAAGATACTGAAGGTTGTCTTCTATTAGGTACTCAGTACAAAAACAATACGGTCATTAACTCAAGATTAGCTTTTGACAAGCTGATGGCCAAACTCTTAATAGCCGAAACGAAAGAAGAAATCTGGATAACGTACAAATCATGAAATACCTAACCACAACCAACTTTGCAAGGCTTTTACTCATACTATTTGCCGTAATCATAGCCCTAATACTTAACGCTTGTATGACCTACAACAAAGCAAAACGACGTTATGCCAACACAAAAATTGATACGGTAACAGTCCAAAAAACAGTTACCGTATCAATCCCTAAAGATTCAGTCATCTACACTCATAAAGATTTTAATGATACCATCCCTTTTTACGAAGAAGCCCAGCAGGGAAGAGCAAAAGTAAGAATTGAGTATAAGGATAGAATCCTAAAAGTTAAAGCCGACTGTGACTCAGCTTCAGCACAACAAACAGTCACTCTAAAAGTACCTCAAGAAGTCAACACATGGGGAGCATCTCCTTATTTCCGTGACGCCTGCTTAGTGCTTTTAGGATTATTTCTAATGAGTTTATTTTCTAATTATCTTAACCACAATCAAAAAAAACAATGACCACTTTAATCAAACAAATCCTTGTAGCTCCCAACTGGAAAGTAATCGTTTACCTCATTTTTGGTGCTTTAGCTCAATTCTTTTATCCCATTGCAGACTTTATAGTCGCAATATTCTTATTAATGATTCTTGACTTTATCACAGGAGTTCAAGCAGCTAAAAAACGTGGAGAAGCAATAACCTCACAAGGCTGGAGAAGAACAGCAACCAAAGTAGTAGTATATGCTTTACTCATAATAGTTTGTGAGAAAATCAAAATAACCTACTTTAAGGACATTGACCTCAAAGTTTCCTACGGTGTATCATTATCTATCATAACCATAGAACTAAAAAGCCTTGCCGAAAACATCAAAACAATAACAGGAGTAGATATTTGGCAAAAACTATCCGAATTCTTTTTGCCGAAAAGCTAAAGAAATGAAATTTAACAAACACAAAAAAGCCTCTAAATTAATTTTAGAGGCTTTTTTGCTTGCATTTGTCAGCAAATAAAAATTAATTAAAAAATAAATGTTAATATATAATAACATTTAAAATATTATTCCTATCTTTGTAAGGTAATCAAGGAACGAACTTTGATGCTTAAACGAATAAAACGATGGGATTAATAGGAAAAACATTCGCAATCAAGCCTAACACTCCTTATTCAAAATTTGGAGCAACAGAAATTACCGTATTGGATATAAATGATGGGGAGGTGGTTGTTGATAAGCAAATAACAGCATCGGGAAATAAATCTGGAATTAATAGATTTACTAATCAAATAGATATGGAATATCTTATTGAGGTAGCTATCCCAGAAAATCAAGACATTTTAGATTCTACTTCTGTTGAAATTGAAGAAGAATCTACTCCAAATACAACGAACAATAACATGAAATACAATGAGCTTAATTTATTAGAAAAATACATCTTATCAGTAATGATGCTTGAAGATGTCCACTTCAATGAAGTGTTTGAGAATTTTTCAAAAAGTCCAGTTTTTGAAATTAGAAGTGGAGCATATACTGCTTCTATTTCTAAATATATGAAAGATGATTCTAATTTTGAGTTAAATCAATATAGATATACTTTCAATAAATATGCAAGCCAAGAAGATATATCTGAAATGAGAAGTAGATTAAATGACAGATATAATTTTATTGTTTCTTCATTTCAATTATACGCATAGCATGAAAAAAATAACCGCAAAACTAATACAGGCAGGAGGAATTGAAATAAAAGTTTCACCTACTGAATTAAAACACGAAGGGGAAACATTATACAAAACAGATAGGAATTACTATACTGTTAATGATGGGATAGCTACGATTTTTGAGAAAATACCCAAAGAAAAAGATAGCTTAAGTAAAACCCTATCTTGGTCAGAACGCTTCACACGTCTTAGGAATCATTTTTCTTTGACGTATAAAGACATTGCTAAGTTATTAGATTGCTCAGACGGCTCACTACGGGCGATGGTCAGTTCTAAAACGCAAGAAATGGGAATAGGCTTTAAATTTGCAATTATCATTTTTGAGCTTTGCACTGGGCTATCAAAACAAGAAGAACTATATCCTACTGTATTAGAAGATAGAAATCCATATAAAGATGAATTCAAAGCACTCTAATTTTAGAGTGCTTTTTTGTATCTTTAAGAAAAAAAATACAATGAAAGAACGCCAACTACGATTACTGAACGAAGTCTATAACCAAGTCATAATTGGTAAAAATAAAGTTGAAATCAACCTCTTGGACTTTGACCATATTTTTGTATCAAGCCCCTATGGTTCAGCAGAACAGCAACTGGAAAAGCACTTTGAAAACTTGCTATTTTTTACAGAAAGAGTTTCTCCAGGAAGATGGACAGTTTGGCAAAACTATGAAAAGAAACTATCTACTCCAGACAATGTTGATGGCTTTGACTATCAATATATTTTAGAGTGTTATGAAAGTCAAAAAAACATCATTCATAACAAAGCTTTAAAATCTGTTGTTGCTTCAACACAAATAGAAAAAAGGCTTTATTCTTGTGGATTTTATCGTTTTATTGATTATATCTATGAAAATGTAAAAGATGAAAAGCCCTATAAAATAATTGATACTTATCTTTACTTAAAAGGCTCTTTAAGGAGTAATTGGGCAATGAATATCAATAATGGTTACACCATAAGGAATCCATTTCCAGATTCATTCTCAATGCCTATAAATCCAATATAAATTTTTATTATCTTTAACGCATAAAATAACTACACCATGGCAGCAATAATAATCACAGCCCTTGGTTTATACGGATGGTATAGATTAGGCAAATTCTTAAACAGAAAATCATGAAATCTTGTATTGCAAATCCAGTTGAAATAAACAATCTAATTGATGACATAGGATTCCCTACTAAAATAATTAGACAGATTTTTCCAAACAGATTTCTATTAATGATAGAAGAATTCAATTGGACTAATTTTCAAAAATACTGTAAAGACAATAATATAAACATACTCTCACAAGAAGGCTGTTATATTATTGCAGAAAAAATAACTATATAACCAGCGGCCGAGTCCTTTCAGTATTTAAGGACGAAAATAGAATTAGAGCTTAGGCAACTCTAATAATTCAACCCAAATCCATCCCCCTGCTAACATGAGTTTAGCAGGGGTCTTTTTTTGTCCTTTCTACCCCTCAAAACCTCCCATAACTTCGGAATATGGTAACTCCCGAAGACATACTCCTTGCTGAAGATTTCCTCTATGAATGGATCGAATCGACCGAAAAAATCATTGGTTCTGTCATCATTAAAAAAGGTGTTAAAGTCTCAGACCCCGACCAAGAAAACATTAGGCTCATCCTCCAAAACCTTGGACAAGGTTTGTACGAAATCACTTTCATCTCCCGTGAATCCCTCCGTTTTGTGGATATGGGAGCAGGCTCAGGATATAACAAAGGTGTTCGTCAACCCTCAAAATCAACCAGAGAACCCACAGCCTCAGCAAGAAAGCCCAAAAAGATTCTTACCAAACCTTTCTTCAGTAGGCTCAATTCTCTTCAATCGGTCTTAGTGTCTTACGTAACCCAAATGGCTGATTTTAATATCGAAAAATTCAGACAACTAACCACAACAATCAATGTCTTATAAAGTAGAAGAAATATTGATGAGAATCAAAGTTGATACCTCTGAGGGTATCAACAAATTAGGCTTGTTAGAAGAGTCTTATCAAAAACTTTCAAAAGCCCAAAAAGAGGCTAAATCCTATACCGACCAGCAATCCATTGCCGACGGCATGGGCATTGTTCGTGAACAAATTGAAGCTCAAAGAAAAGAATTAGGACTTACAGGCCTAACCCTCAAAAACCTACGTGTGCTACAAAGAGAGTATGCTCAAGCATGGCAAACAACTTTTACTGAAGGCTCACCACAGTGGAAACAAGCCCGTAAAGACTACGATGATGTTTCAGCACGAATCAAAGAAATTACCCGTAATCAAAAATCTTACGACAACCAGCTGAAAGAAACGGTAAAAGCTCAAGGAGTTGAGGCCCTTTCAGTTCAACACCTTAGAGAATACTATAAATTGCTCAACCGTGAAATTGAGGCCTCAGCTGATTTTGAATCAGATGCTACTAAAAAACGAATTGCCGATGCTCAAAAAGTTGATGCTTTAATCACTTCCAGAACATCACAGATTAAAGGCACGCAATCTGTAATGGAACAGGTGTTTGGTCAAATGCCTGCTGCCTTAGCTGGAGGAATCGGCGGGGGAGTGGCGGCCTTTGGTTTAGAAGCTATTCAGCAAATACCAGCGGCTATTGGCAAAGCAATTGATTCTTATAGTAAATTATCTGATGTAAACTCAGACCTTAAAGTATCACTTCAAAAATCTGATGCTGAGGTCAACCAACTTAATAAAGATCTAAAAAATATTGACACCCGTACCAGCAATTCACAACTCCGTGAATTGGCAATCATTGCAGGTGATCTAAATGAAACTGACGGAACAGCTTTTGTTGAGTCGATGGATAAAGCCTCAATCGTATTCGAAAGAGACTTTTCAAACGTTTCAGAATTAGCCGACACCTTCGGAAAAATGAAAGGTTTCTTCTCAGAAACCAAAGGCCAAACCATGCCAGAATTTATTAATGGTATTGGTTCAGCTATCAAAAAACTAAATGATGATGGGCCAGCTACAACCAAAGGCATCATAGAATTTACCACCCGTATTGGTTCAATTCCCAACGTCATCAAACCAGCGGCTTCGGATGTCTTAGCTTTTGCGGCCATTTTTGAAGAAGCAGGTATTACCGCAGAACGTTCCTCTTCAGGACTTATCAATATTATTCAAGTAGCAGGTGAAAACTCTTCAGCTTTTGCCAAAATCTTGAGAATGACAACCAAAGAGTTTAAGGATCTATACAATCAAAATCCAACTGAAGTAATCGTAAAATTAGCCCAACGTTTACGGAATGCCAGTGGTACAGAATTAATTGAATCACTCCAAAAACTCAAGCTAACTTCTAAGGAGTCAGTGGATGTAATTGGTAACATGATCAATAATTTAGGCAAGTTTCAGGTTAAACAAAAAATCTCTTCTGAAGCCGTTGCTGAAGCTACCAGACTACAGGAAGTATTCAACGAAAAGAATACGAATACAGCTGCACAATTAGCAAAAGCAGGCAAGATTTGGGATGGATGGATGGCATCAATTGGCAAAGGCCTCACAACTTACCTGAAGCCTTTTACCGATTTAATCATTCTAATCGGTGATAAAACTGAAAACCTGACTGAAAAGTACCAGCAACAAAACCAAGCTTTGACCATTGCCGATGGCAAACTAAAGCCCTTGATGGATAAATACAAAGAGCTTCAACCCAAAATTGCAGACAGTGCCGAAAGTCAAAGACAGTTCAACGAAGTTATTAGAGGTATCGGAGAAATTGTTCCAGATGCCATCACTCAGGTTGATAACTTTGGTAGAGCATTATCAATCAATATCGGACTTGTAGATAAATTCCTTGACCAACGAAAGCAAACAGTCGAGAAAATGAAGTGGGATGCTGTAAAGGAAAACAACGAAACCTTGAGAAAACTCAAGATTGAAAGAGCTTCATTATTAAACACACTCCAGAATCCTGAAAAAATAACAGGAGTTGGAATTGGTGTAACTATGGAACAAGCTGAAGAGAATCTAAGAAATAGAATCCGAAGCCGTCAGAATAGATTATTACAAATTGATAAGGATATTCTAAATGCTGTCAATAACAATAAAAATCTATTCCGTGAACAATCAGTAACGAATACAACTGACACAGGAGAACCACCAAAAGATTATAAGTTCAATTCCAATCTTGGTGGTGATGATAAAGCTAAAGCAAGGGCTGAAAAAGCCGAAAGAGAACGAATCAAAAGACTAAAACAAATTCAGGATGACACTCAAGCTGAAATTGATTTACGGGCAAAACTTGTTTACGAAGCTGATATTGCCAGAGCTGAAGAAGAAGATAAGCAAATCATTGAAGCCAAATTTCATGCTTCAGAACGTCACAAGCAAATTGAACGGCAGTTTCAAGATGAAAACGGTTTAGTTAAAGAGTTCTTCCAGCTTTCAAAGTCTGAGAAAAAACAATTCCAAAGTGAAGAGCAACTGATTGAAATTGATAAAAATGCAAAAATCAAGGCAATCAGAAAAGCTTTTGCCCTTGAGAGAGAAGCACAACTCAAAGAAGAAACAAACCGTTCTCTTGCCTTATTGCTTGATGCCAGAACAAAAGAACTGAATGCTCAACTAAACCAAGCTCAAGAAAAAGGTAATCAAGCCCAAGTATTTGTTTTACGTCAACAAATACTAATGGAAAACAGAATCAAAGATTCTAATGCTGAAGAAGCCCACTATCAAGAGCAGAAACGTAAACTAAAAGGCAATCAAGATGCACTTTCAATGCTTGAGAAAAACCATACTCAAGCATTGTTGAATATCAATGCTGAATACAACATTCAATCTGATCAGCTTTTTGAACAGCACTCACAGGCAAGAATCCGAAAGATGCAAGCCGCTGAGTTGGAACGGTTGCGTTTAGCAGTATCTGCTAAAGAAGATGCAGGACAAAATCCTATCCAGTTGAAAATCGCACTCATGAACGAAGAAATGAGACTTGAGCTGAGTGCAACAGATTTGACCGAACAGGAAAAAGCCAACATCCGTGAACGTTACAGACAGCAAGAATTGAACCTAACCAGAACACACAATAAAAACTTAGTTTCTACTATTTTAGGCTCATTCCAACAAGCATTTACGGCTATCTCAGGTTTGTTGAATTCTAATATTAATAACAGAATCCAATCTGAACAAAATGCCTATGATAAAACCATTCAAAATCTTGAAAGAGAAAAAGAAGCTAAAATCTTAACTGACAAACAGTATAGTCAGAAAAAGAAAGAAGAAGATGCAAAGCATAACGAAGCTCAAAAGAAGCTCAAGAAAGAACAATTTGAAGCCAACAGAGCCGAACAATTAGCTAATGCTACCATGAATTTAGCCTCACAAATTATCCAAGTATTAGCAAAACCGTGGATGATTCCAATTGTGTCAGCATTAGGAGCAATCCAAATTGCAACCATTGCCACTGCCGAAGCTCCAGCATTTGAAGAAGGTGGATATACTGATAATGTAAAACAAAAAATGTACGACAAAGGACCAGGATTTTTAGCCCGTATTGGAGAAAAAGGTAGAGAACACATTACTCCAAATTGGCAATTACAAGATCCTGTTGTGGCTAACATTATGGATTACGTTGAGTACCGAAGAGTAAATAAAATTACAGGTTTTGAAGCTGGAGGAAATACCTCTACTAATAGCACAAATTCAAACCCTGTGTTTTCTCAAGCAACTTCAACCGAAAGCCCTATGCTCATTAATGTCTTGACTAAACTTTCAGATAAGATGGATAATCTTGAGGCAAAAATATATTTCGGACATGAACAGGCTTACGAAGTAGAAAAATTACAAAAAGACAACCTTCAATCTAAAAAATCAGCTTTACAATGATATACTTTGCAGATTCAGAACAAGCCCTAAAAATCCCAGCTCTTGGTTACGAAAATGAAAGAGCTGAACTTTACATACTACAAAACAAAGTAGTATTAAATCCCAATGCTCCATTAATTGCCACAATGGATTTAGCAGGTAATTTTAGTTTTCAACCATCATCATTTTTTAGGTATTATGCTGCACTAAAAATGCAAATTCCTGATGTAGATGATACCATCAAAGTTTTGCCATTTATCCAGCTTTTCAAAATACAGATAAAAATTAAAGGCAATCAAATCTTTGAAACTGACTACAATCTAATTGCAGGTTCATCAAACTATGATTTTGAAAGCCGATACACAAACCGTTTCTTAACAGCTCTACCCACAACCATAGAAGCCTATCCAAACGAACCTGTCATTAGATATTGCTATCTAAACAAAATTCAAAATGGTATTTCCTTAGCAGGAACTATCTATTTTGATGATGGCACAACACAAACATATCTAATACCTCAATTCACAAGCATTGAAAATGAACAAATGTTCTTTATCAATTTTGGTTTAGAGAGTATTCAAAGTGTTGTTTCTTCAGCTAAAACAGTCAAGAGCTTTACGGCCCTTTTCGTTGACAATGACAATGTATTCAGACTGTCTTCAGTAATGAATATCATCATCAAAAAGACTCCGAATTATAATCCTTTTACGTTATGCTATCGGTCAAGCTTAGGAGTATTTGAGTACATTACCTTGACTCAAAGAACCTTCAAACCCGATGCCAACAAAATGAAGGCAAGCCTTCCCAACAACGAAGAACAGTACATTTATTCAGAAGTAAGTGATAAAATTGGAGTAACCACAGGTACAATTAGAACCAGTTTAGCAGGAACTATCCTGAAAGAATTAGCTCAGACAAATGAAATCTATCAATTATCTGGAGCCAAGTATATTCCTTTGCTAATCGACACAAACAGCATTCCTTCAGTTGACTTAGAAGCAGTCAATCAAGTGCTTAATTTAGAATTTACCGTAGCTAAAAACAAAATGAATTATGCCTAATTACAGACTTCAGATAGGACAGACAAGTATCTTTTTACCTCCAAATTTTGGCACAACACTAAGGATTCAAAACCCTTATATGTCCATTGAGTTAGTTGGAGATTTCAGCTTTCAGTTTACAATTCCGAAAGATGAAAACTCCACTAAGGTTTTTGGCAATGTCAATATGCCAAACGTTGGCATACAATCTACTCAAAGCTATAGATGCCAACTCTATGCTGATGATTTTGTAATTTTCGATGGGTATTGTAACCTTAGAAAAGCACTAAACTTTTCTTACTCAATTGACCTGAGTAAAACCCCTGGTAATGTTCAGAAATCTATCTTAGATGAAAAGGTAAATAGCATTGATTTTGGCCAGTACAAAATACCAACATCTCAAGTAATTACAGGAATTTGGACAATTGCCGACGATAGTATTACTCAAGACAAAAAGTTTAGTGACTCTTTCAATATCGGTCATGTTAAAATAACTGTGACCGTCGATAATGTTATTGTTATTCAGTCCGAAAGAAGAATAAAACTATCTGGAGAAATAGTTAACGATTGGGACAGTAAAAGAACAACCTACAATGATTCTCAACAAAACCTATCTGTAATTGATAGTGAACAAAACTTACATTTTATCTTTAACAATACCCTTGTACATTCCTGCAAAATCAAAATTGATAGATATGTAAGAGGTGGTACAGAAGATAGACCCCGTGATATTTTTGACAGCTCGACAGAATACAAGGCCGTTCAAGTTTCTTACCAATCTATTGGAGATTTTCCAAACAAAACCTTAGAAGCAACATGGTCAGAACCGTTCTTTTATCCATTTATCCAAAACGATAAAGCCTACGATTCTGAAAGTTATTCAGGAACATTCAATAACAATACTGGAGCTGGAGTAACACCAGTCAGAGGACAAACCACCACCACCACTACCAATTCTTTTTACCTAAATACCTATTTACAAAGAGACTATTTCGGATTAACTCCAGCTTTTCAGCTCAAGTTTATTTTTGAAAAAGTATGTAAATACTTAGGCTTTAATATTGTTACTGATATTTTCAATGATGAGGATATTAAATCAATTTATCTTGTCTCAAGCAAAGCTCAAGACAAACAATGTCCAGCCACAAAGTTGCCATTCAATATCTACGACGAAACGATAGTATATAAAGACTACCTTCCAGACTGGACAATCAAAGAGTTTCTTGAATCTTTCAAAGCACTGACAGGTACAGGATTAGACTTTAAAGAATCTGAAAGTAAAGTATATGTAAAGCTCTTAAAGGATGTTATTAAAAACAGTAATAAAATTGACAAAAGCCAATTTGTTGGCTTTATGATAGGTAATAATGTTCTGTACAAAAAGAAGTACCAAGTTAAATTTGCTGAAACAATTTCAGACGAAAGATATAATCCTATTCCTACGGATGATAATTTGAAAAACGAAGAATCTGTCCAAACTATACCAATTAAATTTATTCCAGCACTTACCAAAGTTAGAACCTCAACAGGTTCCGACTGGGGAATTAACCGAGGTCAAACCATATTACCAGAGCCAATTGAAACTTTAATGTTTGACCAAAAGGTAAATTCTCCTATCTATGCTCAAGACTCAGAATCTATCCAGCATAGAATTTTCTATAAAAAAGGAGAAAAAATAAGTACCAATGGAATAAATCTTGACTTGAGAATCAACGGTGAAAAAGGTGTTTATCAGAAAAGGTTGAAAGAATTTTTGGACTTCCTGAATACCATCGAAGAATACGAAACCACCATCAAATTAAATCCTTACCAACAAGCAGCTATTGAATTGGACAAACCAATTTTTGCTTACAATGTAGATTTGTTTATTTGGCAAATTGAAGTAAAACTCCCACTCAAGGAATCTTGCGTAGTAAGATTGTGGAGAAGATAATTTGTAGGAATTGTAGGAGTGGTAGGAATCGAAATTGCTACCACTCATTTTTTAGCTATTATAAAAATCTGCTAATTTATTCATTGCATCTGCTTTCTCAGCATTAACAATATGAACATAACGCATTGTAATACTGATACTTGAATGTCCCAAAGCATCTTGTAAATGTTCAACTCTTCCGCCAGCTCTAAGATAATTTGTGGCAAAAGTGTGACGGCTCACATGATACGTAAGCTTTTTATTTAACTCCAGCTCTTCCGATATCTCTTTTAATTTCCTGTTTGCAACCTGTTCTGTAACCTTAACTGTAGCTCTATGTTTTGGCTGAATAGCTTGATAATCTTTCAAATTGCTAAACATTTCCTCTATAAAGAACAAAGCCTTTTCATGAAGATTTACGTACAATATTTTTTTATAACGTGCAGTCTTTTGCGGAAATAAAACCAACTGATTTTGTGTTTTTGCAGACTCCAACATTTTCTCATCAATCCTTGTAATATCCGAAATTCTCAAACCTGTGTAACAGCCCACAAAAAAACGGCTCAAGATAACTTTGTTCATTGTTCCCTCATCCAAAGAATCATAATACCTGAAGAGTAGTTTTAATTCATCTTTCAACAAATGCTCACAAGCCGTGTCCGAATCGCTCAGGTCAACCTTTGCTTTACCGAAAGGGTTATCAATAGCCAAACTGAAATCATTTTTTGCTAAGGTGATGTAACTCTTGAGAGTTCTGAGGTAAGATGCACAAGTATTTTGAGCTAACTGTTTTCTAAGGAAAGTCTGGAATTGTTCAACGAATTTAACCGTAAGGTCCTGATAAGAAATCTTAGTTCTGAACTTAAGTAACTGTCTATACACAGTAAAATGTACTTTATGAGAACCTTGAGATATTTCCTTATTTTTCAACCTTGACTTAATCTTAGAACTCATATACTCCAGGAAATCCTTTGCCTTGTTAGGTTCATAATACTCAGTATTCAAAAGCTCAATGGTAAGATCCTGTCCAGATAAACGATATCTTTTAAAGATTTCATTTACCCTTGCTACTTCAGTCCTGATGATTAAGTTATAATCATTCACATCAATATCACTCTTCTGTCTTGGAAGAACAGATCCAGTCGCATCATCAAACTTGCCAGCCTGCCAATCCAAATTCAGTGCAAACTTATCCCAGTCATCATTTACCCGAACTAAAAGGTATAAGGCTGACCGACCATTTTTTTTAATATAATCCTTATTCTGACGGCAAATCACTTGTGTTATTAGGCTCATTTTCTTGAAAGTATTTTGAAAGTAGAATAATTTGAAAGTGAAAAACACAATAAAAAACCCCTCAAATTTGTAGTATGAGGGGTTTTCATTCGTTTAATTTGGAAATTGTTAACCGACATGGATTCGAACCATGAATAACGGTACCAAAAACCGTTGTGTTACCATTACACCATCGGTCAATCTATTTTCTTTTTGACTTAATGTCCTTCTGAAAAGTGATGCAAAATTACGCTTTTAATCGTTATGTGTCAAGTCTATTCAAGAAAAAAAATGAAAAAAAATAATAATATTTGCTAAGTTGTTGAAATTGTGGGATTTAAAATTGATAAAAAAATAGGTTGGAAATGTTTGAAATTAGGAAAAATAGAAAAAGGGCTAAAAAACATAACATTTATGCCTTTTAGCCCTTTCTCAGAATATCATTCTTAAATTTAAACGCCTGCTGTTTCTACTTCAGCATTGATTTTTTTAACTAAACCCTGTAAAACTTTACCTGGACCACATTCAACAAAGGTCGTTGCACCGTCGGCAATCATATTTTGTACTGATTGTGTCCAACGAACTGCCCCCGTTAATTGAGCAATCAAATTAGCTTTGATTGTCTCCACGTCAGTTGAAGGTTGAGCATTTACATTCTGGTAAATTGGACAAGATGGACTTGCAAATGTTGTTGCTTCGATAGCTGCGGCTAATTCTTCACGAGCGGGTTGCATTAAAGGAGAGTGGAATGCTCCGCCAACTGGCAATGGCAATACTCTTTTTGCTCCTGCTGCTTTCAATTTTTCACCTGCTTGAGCAACGCCTTCATTTGAACCCGAGATTACGACTTGTCCTGGGCAGTTATAATTGGCTGCTACGACCACTTCGTCGGTTACTGAAGCGCAAATCTCTTCGATAACCTTATCGGCTAAATTTAGTACCGCTGCCATTGTTGAAGGATTCGCTTCGCAAGCCTTTTGCATTGCCAAAGCACGAGCAGAAACTAAACGTAAACCATCTTCAAAACTTAATGCACCTGCTGAAACCAAAGCTGAAAATTCGCCTAATGAGTGTCCCGCAACCATTTCAGGGTTAAAATCCGCAGTTTCTTTCGCTAAAATAACTGAATGTAAGAAAATGGCAGGTTGCGTAACTTTCGTTTGTTTGAGTTCTTCGTCGGTACCTTCAAACATGATGTCGGTAATGCGGAAGCCTAAAATATCGTTGGCTTGCTCAAAAAGAGCTTTTGCAGATGCTGAATTGTCGTACAGGTCTTTGCCCATACCTTTAAATTGAGAACCCTGACCAGGGAAAACGTATGCTTTCATATTCAATGAGTAATTGAGTGATTGTGTGGATATAGTGAGCGAAAAGCGATTTGCGAAAAGCGAATACAACTTCCCATAAGCTCGCATTATCTCATTTTCTTGATGACAAAATTAACTATTCTGCCCTGCTATTAACTATTCTCTACTAAAAATCTTTCTTTTAGGTCGGGTGTGGGCATTCGACAAGAATCTGATTTGCCGAATATTAGGTAGCGATTTGTAGCAATAATGTCGTAGAAAAAATTGAGAACGAAAGTAGGAAGAATTCTGAAAATTGTAAGGTATTTCCAAAATCCAGAAAGGTGTTTGGTAATTTCTAAAGCGGCTTCTGATTTCTGATATAATTGATTATTCTTAAGAAGAATTACTGAATCAAAATCTTCGGTATTTTTATTGAATTGACCTAAAATTTTTTGCCCAAAATCAGATTGTAATGGAGCAAATTTAAAGTGCTTTTCGGGGTCGTGGTCGATGATGAAATTAATGGAAGCGTTGCAAAAATTACAAACTCCATCAAAAAGGATTATTTGGTACTGATTTGATTTTTGCATTTTCAAGATATTTTTTTTGTATATAATTTAAACATGAAACTTGTTCAAAAGATTGTTTGCTTTACCTTTAATGTACCACAGGTTTTTAACTTGTTTTTTAAAGTACCACAGGTTTATTGACAGTTTAGAAAGCTGTCGTACAAAATAACAAACGATGACGGAAATAAATTTACTAAGAAATTCCCTAAAATCATTTGCAGGAATGAGCGATGACGCATTTGATTTGTCGGAGCAACATTGGCAAGTTAGAGAATACAAAAAAGGAGAACTCTATAATGATTTTCAACAAGTGTGTAAATACTTGGGTTTTGTGGTGGACGGTGTTTTTAGGACATATTATTTAGATGAAAAATCAGGTGATGAAAAGAATGTTTTTTTCTATACTCATAATCAAATTGTGGTTTCGTATGCCAGTTTTATCAATCAAGTGCCTTGTCATTTTTATACGCAAGCAATGGTAACTTCAAAGGTGATTTATATTCATATCGACTATTTGTTGGGACTTTATCGGCAGTCGCACGAATGGGAACGATTTGGACGTTTGATTGCCGAGCAAGCCTCAAATGTTGCTTTGAATAGAACTGAAAGTTTACTTTTTCAAACGGCAGAACAACGATATATAGATTTAGTTTCGCAACATCCAGATATTATGAATGCTATTCCTTTATATCATATTTCTTCGTATTTAGGTATTCAAGGGCCTTCTTTGAGTAGAATTAGGAAAAGGTTATCAGGGAAGGGGAGTTTTAATCCTTAGGAGGGTTAAGAGAAATATTAAATTATTTTTATCAATTCAAACGATTTTAACTTGGGTTAAAGTTTTGGTAATATTTGATGCCGAAATTTGTATCATAATCAAACAAAATAAAACTCAAAAACACAAAGAACATGAAATTTACAAGACAAGCATCGGCAAATTGGAAAGGAACAGGAATGGAAGGCGTAGGAACTGTTTCTACACAAAGCACAACTTTAGATAAAGCTCAATTATCATTTAAAACTCGTTTTGCTGACGGTGTTGGTACAAATCCAGAAGAATTAATCGGAGCGGCTCACGCAGGTTGTTTTTCAATGAAATTTAGCTTTGTTTTGAATGAAGCTGGTTTTACGGCAGATAATATTGACACGAATGCAAAAGTGCTTTTTGAAGATGGAAAAATCACGAATATCCATTTAGATTTACAGGCTTCAATTCCAAATATCACGGAAGAGCAATTTCAAGCGGCGGCTTTAGATGCAAAAGCGAATTGCCCGATTTCTCAATTATTGAATACCGAAATTACTTTGACTGCTACTTTGGTGTAAATTTAGATAGGAGGTTGTTAGAAATAATTTCTTCTGGTTCTAAAAAGTAAATTCCCCCTGATGATAGTTGAAATTACATCAAGGGGAATTTTATTTTATTTTATTTTCAAAACAAACTCTTCTACCCAGTTTTTTTGAGCATCAGAATCAGGAACTTTGATACCTCTGATTTTCGTGATGAATTCAAAAGCATCTTTTATTCGTAATCCATTTTTGGCTAAAATACTCGCTGCAATCATGGAAGTTCGTCCGATTCCTCCCCTTGAATGAAGTAAGATTTTTTGATTTTCTCTCATTTTTACAGCCAGAGAAATGACTAATTCTTTCGTTTTTAAATAACTGTCTGGAATATCACCATCTTCAATCGGGAATTTGATGAATTCAAAGCCTTCTCTTCGGCAATCCATTCGTTCATATTCTAAATCCAATTCTTCGTTTTCTTCATCCGTCAAAAAACTTACAATGGTGTTAATCCCTAACTTTTTCCAATGAATAATTTCTTCTTGAAGGTCGTCGCCACCCAAAGGTCTGGACATGATGCCGAGGTTTTCTTCAATCCAAAATATTCGTGTTTTCATGATTAAATTTTGTGAATTGAGATTGAGTGAATTAGTGATTTAAGATAAGGACTTGCCAATTCACACAATCACTCATTCACAAATCACTAAATAAAATTACTTCCATTCTTGTAAATCTGGTTCGATATAAATCCATTTTACTTCTGGGGCTTTACTTCTAATATTGCTTTCCAATTTATTAATCATTTTGCTAATTTGCAGAGCTGACAAATCGGGTTTGCATTTAATTTTGATACACATTAAAACTTCTCCTGGCCCTTGTTGAATGGTGATACAGTTAATTAATTCTAAAATCTCAGGGCTTTGTTGGGTTTCATTTTCTACTAAATTATTAATTTCATCATCAGCACTTTCGCCAATTAAAAGAGATTTTACTTCTACTGAAAGGAAAATAGCCACTGCAATCAAGACAAAGCCAATCGCCAATGAACCTAAAGCATCATAGCGTCCATCGCCTGTGTAATACGAAGTAAGCAGTGCCGTAATGGCAAGTATTAAGCCAAAAACTGCCGCAGAGTTTTCGCCAAAAATCACAATTAAATCACTGTCTTTGGTGCTTCTGATATATTTTACAAAACCCGTTGTACCTCTTCGCTGATTCAATTCGACAACGTTTGAATACGTTGCATAACCTTCTAATGCCAATGAAAATAATAAAATACCAACGCCCCAAGCGATATTTTCTACGGGTTCTGGATTGTTAAATTTATGTACACCTTCATAAATTGAGAACATTCCACCGATAGAAAATAACAACATTGCCACCATGAAAGACCAAAAATAAACTGAACGTCCATATCCTAAAGGGTGTTTTTGGTCGGCTGGGCGTTGGGCTTGTTTTACGCCCATTAATAAAAGTCCTTGATTGGCACAGTCGGCGAATGAGTGAATTGTTTCGGCAAGCATAGAACCCGAACCTGTCATAAATGCCGCAAAACCTTTTGAGGATGCGATTAAAACATTAACAATTAAACTTTGAATGATGTGACCCGTACCGTGGTCGCTTGATTTTTCTTTTGACATAATGATAAGGTAAGTGAATTTCTAAAAACAAATTTACGTTAACTCTTTCCTAAAAGGATATTTAATGAGTTGTTTTTTGTTGAGAAGGTTTTAACTAATTGTAGCCACGAAGGCACTAAGGCTCAAAGTTTTTGAAAATATTTGTAGCCACAAAGGCACGAAGGCTCAAAGTTTTTGAAAATATTTGTGTCTTCGTGGCTAAACCCCAATAAATTCTGCCACGAAGGCTCTAAGTTTTTGAAAATAGAATGCAAAATTTGTGTCTTCGTGTCTTTGTGGCAAAGTCTAATATAAATCTTAGAGCCTTAGTGTCTTCGTGGCAAACACAATAAATCTTCACAAAAAAAACGTAATTTTGAACAAATAATCAAACCCCATGCGAATAGACGAACAAACCATAGAACGTATCCGACAAAGTGCTGACATCGCCGATGTGATTGGCGATTATGTCTCTTTGAAGAAAAAAGGAGCGAACCTTTGGGCGTGTTGTCCTTTTCACGGAGAGAAATCTCCATCGTTTTCGGTATCGCCCGCAAAGGGTATTTATAAGTGTTTTGGCTGTGGCAAAGCAGGTGATTCTATCCGTTTTATTATGGATATTGAAGGATTGGGATACGGTGAGGCTCTGCGACATTTAGCCAAAAAATACGGTATCGAAATTCAAGAAACGGTTTTGACGGACGAGCAACAATTGGCTCAAAATGAACGAGAAAGCCTTTTGATTGTCTTAAATTACGCCAAAAATTACTTCCAAGATAATCTTTTCAAACATGAAGAAGGACAATCTATCGGTTATCCGTATTTTAAAGAAAGAGGTTTTTCGGATAAAACCATTAATACTTTTGAATTGGGTTATAGCCTTGAAGGTTGGGACGCATTTACGAAAGAAGCTCTCAAAAATGGGTATAGCTTAGATATTTTGGCAAAAGCAGGTTTAACAATTTTGAAAGAAAATGAACAAACTACCAATCCAAATGCTCAAAAATCCTTCGACCGTTTTAGAAATCGGGTAACTTTTCCGATTCATAACGTTGCGGGAAAAGTGATTGCTTTTGGGGCAAGGATTCTGAAAGCAGATAAATCGCAAGCCAAATATCTCAACTCGCCCGAAACCGAAGTTTATCATAAGTCGAATGTTCTTTACGGTATTTTTCAAGCCAAAAATGCTATCAGAACCAAAGACGTTTGTTATTTGGTGGAAGGTTATACCGACGTAATTTCTTTGCATCAAGCAGGTATTGAAAACGTGGTGGCATCGTCGGGAACGTCGTTGACTACGGAGCAAATTCGCTTGATTGGTCGCTTTACGCAAAATATTACCGTTTTGTACGACGGTGACTCAGCGGGGATAAAAGCGTCTTTAAGAGGAATGGACATGATTTTGGAAGAAGGACTGAATGTAAAATTAGTCGTTTTTCCAGAAGGAGAAGACCCTGATAGTTATGTTCAGAAAATTGGTTCAGACGCATTTGTCAAGCATATTGAAGACCATGCTTCCGATTTTATTACCTTCAAAGCCGAGCTTTCCTTGAAAGAAGCAGGGAATGACCCCTTCAAACGTGCTGAGTTGATTAAGGATATGGTGGGCAGTATTTCCAAAATTCCTGATTCGATAAAACGTTCCGTATTTTTTCAGAAAACTGCCAATTTGATGCAGATTGATGAACAATTACTGATTTCGGAAAGTAACAAAGTTTCGATTGAACGAGCAAAACAGAAAGATAAAGACCGAGAAAGAGAACAAAATCGCCAACGTTTACAGAATGATTTACCAAAAGGCGTAACAGTCAGTAAACCAACGCCTCCGCCATCCTCATTTGATTTGGACGGCATGATGAGTTTTTCGGAAGAAGAAGAATTTTCGGGTTTTCCAGTTGATTTTGTTCCTACTCAGCCTGTAAATACACCCGTAATTGAATCACCTGAAGCACCAAGAACGGTGGTTTCTGGCATGGGAATTCAAGAGTTGGAATGTATTAGATTGTTGATAAATCACGGCACGAAAGAGGTTGACCCAGGTGTGGCTCCAGGGGTTACGTTAATGCAATATATTTTATCAGAAATTGATGGAATGAATTTTGAAACGCCCATTTATCAAGAAATCCTTACGATATTTCGGGAACAATTTTTGCAGGGAAATATCTTGAATGCTCAACATTTTATTGGACATAGACTTGCCAATATCCAAATGGAAGCAATCAATCTTTCGACAGAACGTTATAGCATCTCGGAAGCATGGGTAAAACACGATATTCATGTGCCAACGGAAGAGGATAAATTGGCAGATTTAGCATTTCAGAATATTCTTCGTTTGAAAAAAGCCTATAACGAACAGCAAATGAAAGGGTTGATGAAGCAGATTTCTCAAACAAAAGACATCAATGAACAAACTCGCTTATTAGAAATGTTCATGGAAGCCAAAGAGATTGAAAAACAAATTTCTAAAGAATTGGGGACAGTAGTGAAGTAAGCCTTCGAGAAATATCTAATCACTATAAACATTAATCATTTATAAATAATACCAATGACAAAAACACTGTATTTAGTCCGCCACGCAGAGGCTTCCCAATCGGTTAGTCCTGACCTTGTTCGTCCGCTTGTATCCAACGGAATGATTGATGCGGCAAGAATGGGCAGACATCTTGCGTCGAAAATGCAAGGAATTGACCTCATTGTAACTTCTAACGCCGAGCGTACCCAAATGACATCACAGGTTTTCTGTGAGCAATTAGGGGTTGATAATAAGGTGGTTAGAGTTGAACCTGCCCTTTATGAAAGTTCTCCGAAGCATTATTTAGATGTTGTGAATGGGCTTTCGGAAGAGGTTGATTCTGTGATGATTGTGGGGCATAATCCAAGTATTAGTTATTTTGCCGAATACCTTACCCATGAAGAAATTGGCTCAATGCCAACTTGTGGCGTAGTGGGAATGACTTTTGAAAATTTGACATGGGCGGAGGTTTCAAAGAAAACAGGTCACATGATATTTTATGATTCTCCAGATGGAATAATGGGAATTAAGATATAGTTTTTGCCACGAAGACACAAAGACTCGAAGTTTTTTCTTTGAGTTATCGTGCCTTCGTGGTAAAACCTATTTTCTTCTATAAAAAATTAGTGTCTTTGTGCCTTCGTGGCAAAACTTATTTACTTCTCCCAATCACCACTTTTCCTTCATTTTCTTCCTGCCAACCTACAATTTGAAAAGGGAAATCTCCTTCAAAAACGATAGTTAAATTTCTCTTTAAATCTGGACAATTGAGACTGTATGTTTTCAGTTTTTTACCTATAAATTCTTTCCCCTCATAGTTTTTTAGTTCTGCCTTTGCTGACTGAACTTCTGGTGTTTTATGGACTGTATTCCAATAAGTCAAACTTGGAATAATGTCAAATTCTCCTTGTGGTAACGTTTCTGGATTTTGTCTAATTTTTGCCCAAATTTCATCTTCATTATGGGTTTTGCTCAATGCTAAATGTTCTTCTTTTTTGATTAAATTGCCATCAATGATTACTGCGTAAGATTTTGGAGCCATTTTTAGTTTCATGAATTCCGTTCCATGAATTGCCTGTACCGAACTTGAAACTTCCAAAGCATGAGGACGAAGCAAAATGTTTAAAGGCATAAGCGTTGAAGTCGTCACGGAATATTTATAATCTATATTCTTCTGATTAAACACACTCGAAAGCATCTGAATATGCTCTTTGGGTTCGTGTTGCTCAAAATCTTGTAAGGTAAAAGAAAGCGTAACTTCTCCAATTTTTACAGAGTCTTGTTTTAGCACAAACTGAGACATTTCCACACCTTGTTTTTTCCAATAACTATTAAACGTAGCATCTATTTCTTGATTGGTATTTTTAATAATGGGTTGAATGGTTTTGGGAGCATCTTGTTGAAAAATTGTTGCTTTCTTGGCAAAGGCAAAAATGACTGCCAAAGTGATACAAATCGCTAAAAAGTTGTTTCGGATAAATTTGTCCATGAGAATTTTGATGAAATTAAGGAAGGGCAATTTACACATTTTCAGTAAATTCTATTACACAGAAGGCTGATTTGCAATTGATTATTACATAGAATTGAGTATTGAGGTATATTAGTTAGATTTAGAATTTAAGATAAACTATGGTGTGATTTTTGCTGTAAATTGACTTCAAAGAAACAACAATGATTAATCATAAAAAGGTGAAATAAAAGTAGGGGAGAAGGCTTAATTATCGGGCAATAGGTCTCGAAATAGGCTATTATTAATCGGGAAATGATAATTTGAACATTTTATAAAAAACAAAACCTTTCGTGTATAAACAACGAAAGGCTTTTGTTCTTAAAAATAAAGTAGCGGCTTTATATTTTAATACGAAATTTTCTAATAAATGGTTAACTTGGTGAGAATATTAACAATTGTTAAATATTTCCTTAACAAAGGTCGTATCCAGACAAGTTTATTGCAATACCTAATTTAGGTATTTTGAATATTTTTCTTGATTGTTTTATAAAGTATTGAAATTCAGGATTTTGGAAAATTGGTATGTAGGTCGAAAATGACATTGAGTTATAAATATTTATTATTCTACAATTAGGTATGAGCAATCAATTTGATAATCTTCTTACGCAAGCAAAAGCCGTTTGGACGGAGTTTGCAAAAGAGAATTCTGAGCAGTCAGAGGAAAGTTTGTACAACAAAGAATCGTTGGATTTACTCTCTAAAAACTCCCATACTGTTATTGCTATCATAGGGCTGAAATCTTACAAGAAACTCTATATTAGTAGTAATGTAAAAGAAATGTTTGGATATACTGCTGAAGATAATCCTACTTTAGGGGTTTTGGTGTATGTCCAAATGATGACTTTTGACCATGCCCTTTTTCCAATTACGGCAGGGCGATGGTATCTGAAATGTTTGAAAGAAACGTCATTTGAAGATAAAGTAAATCAAAGAATTGCTTTTGTCGGGGCAAAAATGCGAACTAAAAGGGGGAAAGTCATTCGTACTTTTATCCAAACTACTCATTTAGACGAAGACAAAAATCGTAACCCGATTCATGTGGTCAATACCATTCAAAACATTACGCATTTAATGAAAGATGAGTTTTGGTGGATGAGATATACTTACGGAGAAAATTTTTCAAAAGTTAAATATTACGATTCTGCAACCAAAAAAACGTATGAAGGAGACATTCTTTCTGACCGTGAAAAGGATATTTTGAGATTAATTCAAGAAGGACAAGATTCTAACGAAATTGCAGAAACGCTCTTTTTGAGTTTAGCCACTGTGCATACCCACAGGCGAAATATGCTCGCCCGTACAGGTATGAAAGATATTACAGCACTTTTACAAGTGGCGATTTCTATGGGTATGATTTGACAAATTTAAAATTTGGTGTCCGAGAAAGTATGCTTTATCCTAAATTTTCCAACCACCATTCTATCTTTAATATTGGGGTCATTTTTCTTGTTATCTCCTCCAAAAACTTTCACATTAAATGTTCCTGTGATGATTCTACCATCTGAAACTTTTTCGGTTTTTGTGATGACAAAAGCATTTGGAACGGGTACTGATGTTGAAGCCGAACCCTTGTCAAAACTATTGAAAACATAATTTTTTTCAGGATAATTCTGCAATGAAACACTTCCCTGCGTGATTTGTTCGTCATAATTAGTAGAACCTGAAGGCGTTGAAGAAGGCTTGGTCATATCGGCAGTAGTGGTCAAAACCACACTAATTTCTCCATAATTTCCTGCCAAAATCTTGAACGTTACTTTGGGTAATGCCGTATTATAAGACGTTGAAACATCATCTGGCTTGATGCTGATTTCTTTACCATCAATGGTAAAAGTAAAGTAAAATTCATCTTGACTAACTTCTTCTATTATTTCAGAAGTATTAGTGCTTTTTTCTGTTTTGCTATTACAACTGAAAATTGTCAATAGCATTAAGCAGATAATTAAAAATGTGTTCTTTTTCATGTTTTTTATTTACCCGTTGAAGGATTTGAAGTGGAAAGAATAGCTTCTATTTTTTCAAGGCGATTTTCTAACTTTTGATTATTAGTTTTCAAATTTTTATTCTCATTTCTCAACTCCTTCACAGCCTCAATCAAGTGTGGAATTAAGCCAATATAATTGACTGACAAAAAACCTTTTTCATCCGTTTGTACTAATTCTGGAAATATTTTTTGAACTTCTTGAGCAATTAATCCCGTCTGTAAATCTTGACTTCTGGATGCTTCTATCCATTTGAAATGATAGCCATGTAATTGATAAATATCTGACAATGAATTGGTTAATACTGAAAAGTCTTGTTTCAAACGTTTATCAGAGGTTTGGATTAGGTTGCCGTTCAAAAAACCGCTGCCAGCATTATCAACCCAAAACCGCCAAGAACCTCCAATAAATAAGCCAACTTCAGTATCCGTTTTCATGCCCGCAAAAGCCGTCCAAGTAGTGTTTGTAGCATTATTTAGGTATATACCAGCGGTATTTGAACCATTGGCACGTAAGCGGATTCTGTCTTTTACATCCAAAATATACGCAGGATTCGTCACGCCAATGCCTACATTACCCTGCCCAGCTATATCATTTATCAGCACGTGTGAACCTGCTTTGCCACCTCTTATATAGGTGTTTTCATTTGTACCATAATAAAAATGACTTAAATAGGCACTACCCATTATATCCATTTTGGCAACGGGTGTATTTGTACCGATACCAACATTGCCAATGCCTGTTGTAAGTGCATAACCATAGCAGTTTGAGCAGTTTTCATCTACCGAAAAATGCCCAGCACTACCACCAAGGCTTATAATGCCACGCACTCCTATGCCATTGCTATTAACATATCCCAATACACCACTACCTGAGCCTTTATGTTCTCCAAATACCCCATATCCACTACTATAATTATTATCATTAACACCATAAACACCTGCATTATAGTGAGTTGAATTTACTTCTTTGGCTCTGCCTATCACACCATCTGAATCATAAGAAATACCTTCAACTCCTACACTTTTTCCATTCCCGAAAACCCCTTTTCCATAATCCCCAAGTGCTTCGCCTCTAACTCCAATCGGTAAATAACCCGCAGAGCCACTGTTACCCGTAGATTCACCTAATATTGCCGTTTCACTGGAAGTGCCTTTTACGCCTGGATTACCCCCTCCCTCTCCTAATACCCCAAAAGTACCTCCTTTGCCACGCACACCTATACTGAGTCCATCGCCAAATACACCAACACCTCCAAGTGCATCAGATTTGCCTTTTACAGCAACGCTATTTGATGTATAAGAAGTAGTGCCATAAACACCCGCACCCGTTGCATCATTGGTATAGCCCGTAACTCCATATTTGCCAATACCACTTACCCCACTACCACTAACTGCACTACCAAATACACCATCACCTCCTCCTTTATGTGCTCCATAAATGCCAAATCCATTTGTATTTAGAGATTGATTTATACCTCCTAAAGCATATTTTTCGGGGGAACTATTAGCAGGGGCGGTATCGGTAAGTTCGGCTAAAAGTCCCGCACCAGATACTGAGCTAAAATAGCCACCTTGTCCAGTATTGGATACCCCTTTTACACCTACACCCGTTGCCCCAAATGCCTTTCCACTAACTCCTGAGCCATTTCCAGCGTGTTCGCCATAAACGCCCATACCATTGGCATTAGTTGATGAATTAAAACCTGCCACACCGATAGATTGTAGCGTTGGGTTCGTTTTATAAGCATTACCAACAACGCCAAAACCTTGGTCACCTTGAATATTGGCTCTTATGCCAGTGCTAAAACCTGATGAAGCGTTATTAGTTAAGGATAATAGTCCATCAGAACTACCAGTTGTACCGAATTGTAAAATTGGCAAATTCAGTTTTGCTACATTTAACCAAAGACTACCCGTAAAAAAATTAAGATCTTGGGCATTTACATCATACACCAAGGCCCCCGCCTGCACACCCACAATTCCCTCTTTTGCACCAGTGTTCATCCGTGGTGGATAAAAGGCTTTTGAGGTACTTTTTACATCTAAAATAGCCGATGAATGTGGTGCTGAACCATCAGTATTTATGCCAATTTGAGCGTAAGTGTTTGAAATGCAGGAAAATAGAAGAAGAGAGAGTAGGGCGTTTTTCATGAGATTATTACTGATTTATGTGTTCAAAATTAGAAATAATATGAAGGGTTGTCAATGACGGAAATATGCCATATTTAGGTAGGACAGGTTTCCAACCTGTCAATCTGTAAAATAAATGACAGGTTAGAAACCTGTCCTACACCAATTTATTCCGAATAGCCTTTGTAATGGCTTCTCCTTTAGAATTTACGTGAAGTTTTTGGTAAATATGCATAATGTGTTTTTCAACGGTATTAATGCTGATATTGTAATGAAAAGCAATTAATTTGTAACTGTCGCCTTCCACTAAACGATGCAAAACTTCAATTTCTCTACTCGTCAAATCATAAGGATTGGCTTTGGGTGCTTGAAATGAACTTAACACTTTTAGGGCAATGGACGGACTCATCGCACCGCCACCATGATAAACTTCTTTGATACTTTCAATGATTTTTTCACTCGAAGTTTTTTTGACCAAATAGCCAACTGCTCCCGCTTTAATGGCATCAAAAATGCGAGTTGTATCTTCAAAAACCGTCAACATTAGCACTTTGGGCATTATTTTGGCTTTTTTTGAAAGTAAACTTACCGCTTCAATACCCGTTATGAATGGCATTTCAATATCCATCATAATGACATGGGGTTGTTCGGTTTCCACATCATTTAGCACATTAGTTGCATCAGCGTGCGTACCTACCAATTCCAGCTCTTCGCAAGAATCGATAATCCAAACTAATGTTTCGCTCAATTGCGGATTGTCTTCGTATATAGAAACTTTTATCATCTCATTTAATTTTATCGGTAAACAAAGGTAGAGTTTCAAATCTTGCGAAAAAATGACGGATTTATGCCATGAAAGCGTTACTAAACCTCAAAACTCAAACGGATTTCTGAACCATGCTCAGAAGACGAAATACTGATATTTCCCTGAATCTCTTTTGCTCTAACTTGCATATTTTTTAAGCCATTTCTTGAGGTAATCATCTCGGTATCAAATCCTTTTCCATTATCTTTTACCGTGACAATTATTCGTTTTTTATCTTGCAAAAAATGTACGCTTGCTTGGCTTGCTTCTGAATATTTTATCAGATTATTAATCGCTTCTTTCACAATTAAATACAGATTTCGCCTGATTTCCATCGGTAAAATCATTTTCTCAATAGCTTCATCGGCTTTAAAATCGAAGGTGATATTTTTAGATTCTGCCAAAGGTTGAGCGTACTCACGTAGGCGAAGCATAATTCCTTGTAAAGAATCATTGACAGGATTGACCGACCAAATAATTTCATCCACCGATTCCATTACGTGTTGCGAATCAGCATGAATTTTGGTGAACATTTTACTATTTTTTTCGGCACTGTCTGTCTTTTTAGCCATACCACTAATTAGCAAAATGCTACTGAGCGTACTTCCAATTTCATCGTGCAAATCTGCCGCAATTCGGTTACGTAATTTTTGGGATTCCTCTAATCTTTTCAGTTTATTTCTATTCACAAAAAACACCGCAGAAACGCCTGCAAGCAACAAAATCAATAATCCACCCGCTATTAAACTCTTATTTTGGAAGGATGCTTTTTCATTTTTTTCGTTCAATAACGCAATTTCTTGTTCCTGCTCTTTAGCTTCATATTTCCGCAATAAATCTTCGGTATTCTTTACTGTTTCTATTTTAAAAAGTGAATCTTTAGCAATATCTGCCGCTACTTTATATTGGAAAGCTTTCTTATAATCTTTGGTGTTTTCATATAAATCAGCTAAATCTTGATTGGCATTTCTGATAAAATTTGGGTCTTTTATTTCTTTAACAGCTTCCAATGCCTCTAAAAAATATTTCTCTGCCAAAGGGTACTTTTTTTGCTCAAAATATAGCGTTCCCAATCCCTGAAAAACCTCATTGAGTGATTTTACAGATTCCAATTCACGGCAAAATCGCTCGCTTTTTTTGAGACATTCTTCGGCTTTTTTATAGTTTTTTCTGATACGATATTGTCTCCCTAAATTTATCAAAACCTCTGCCTGCAAAAGTTTATAATTGGCTTGTTCTGCGTAATGAAATGCTTTTTGGTACGATGCCAATGTTTCCTTTGGCTTATTCATCAACTCATAAACCTCCGCTACACGGTTTTCACCAATCGCCATGTTTACGATGTCTTTGTATTTTGTCTCAATCGCTAATGATTTTTGATAATATGTTAGTGCTTCTTGATATTTTCCGTAAAATTTAAGATTATCCCCAATTTGGTCATAAGGGCTGGTTTTGAGCGGTTCGAGTTTATTTTTTTCTTGAAAATCAATCAATTGCATCGCATATTTTGTGGCATTTTCACGGTTGCCCAATTGTTGGTAAATGATGCTAATATTATTCAATGAGTTCTGAAATATCTTTTTAGGAAGTTTATATTTCAAAATAATTTCATTGCATTTGGTGAAATGAACAAGTGCTTTTTGTGGGTTTTGTTTGGTGTATTCTATGACTCCTTTGAGGTTTGAGGCTTTATAAAAACCCGTTCCGAAATCATATTTTGTGGATAAATCTTCAATTTGCTTGATGGATTTTTCAGCTTCGGCAAATTTTCCTTCTTGAATGGTCAAAAAAGCAAATTCATTCAATGCCAAGATGTAAATGGTATCTTGTTTCTGTGTTTTTAAGAAAATTTTGAGCGAATCCAACGTTTCTGGATATTGAGCAAATCCTTGCGTATAGAAACAAATAAATGAAAATATTAGCAAGCTCTTTTTCACGATTTTGAGGTTAGGTAGGTTTGATATTTTGATTCAATGATATAATAAAAGTGCTGTTAATCAAAGGTTTAAATGAAGTATTTAGTTTGCGGTATGATTTATACAGAAATTAGAGATAGTCGCCAAAAAAGTTTTTCGTATTTTTAGAAAAAAATCATTTTTAGGAAATCAACAAATTATGCTCACTTGCCAAAAATCATTGTTTAGTCTCGACGAAAACGTCCATTATATCAATTGTGCCACTATGTCGCCCAATTTAAAATCAGTTGAACAAGCTGGGATTGAGGGTATTTTACGTAAATCAAAACCACATCTTATTACACAAGAAACGTTTTTTGAGACGACTGCTCCCGTTAAAAAACTTTTTGCTCAATTAATTAATTGTCCTGACCCCGACCGAATCGCCTTGATTCCGTCCACCTCTTACGGTATGGCAATTGTTGCTCGAAATTTAGCTTTCAAACCCAATCTTCGGGCGGGACAAGAAATTTTGATGGTTCATGAAGAATTCCCTTCAGATGTGTACGCATGGGAAGGCGTTTGTATGGACAAAGGTTTGAAAATGAAAACAATTTTACCGCCTAATACTTTAGTGAATCGTGGTAAAATTTGGAATGAAACCCTCATTAATGCTATCAATGCCAACACTTGTATGGTCGTGATTTCGCCGACGCATTGGGCAGACGGAACGCTATTTGACTTAGAAGCCATCGGTCAACAATGTAGATTATACGGAGCTTTATTTGTGATAGACGGAACGCAGTCGGTTGGAGCTTTACCCATTGATATTCAAACTTTCAGACCCGATGCTTTAATAAATGTGGGTTATAAATGGCTTTTAGGCCCATATTCGTCGGGAGTGGCTTATTTCGGTGAATATTTTGACACAGGTTCACCCATTGAACGGAATTGGATAAATCGGGTTGGTTCAGAAGAATTTAGAAATTTGATAAATTACAGCGACCATTATCGCCCCAAAGCAGACCGCTACAACGTGGGTGAAAGAAGTAATTTTATTTTGAATCCGATGTTAGAAGCATCTTTGAGTCAAATTTTAGCTTGGGGCGTAGATAATATTCAGACATATTGTAAAAATTTGATGGCAGAACCGTTGAAATTATTGCAAGAAAAAGGATTTTGGGTAGATGAAGAACCGTACAAAGCATATCATTTAGTGGGTTTGCGAGTGCCTTCGGGAGTGGATATTACAAAAATACAAACAGCCTTAAAGCAAAGAAATGTATTAGTATCTGTAAGAGGGGAGTCGATACGTATTGCCCCACACGTTTATAATGACCAAAATGATATTGATGTTTTAATGGATGGTCTTTTGGCAGATGTGGTTATTGGTGATTAGTTATTAGTTATTGGTTATTTGTAAAGTGCTTATTATCAATCTTTTATGTTTTTTTTGAATTGCCAATAAATTTGAATGTTAATTTAATTCTACTTTGGCATTTTAAAACTTGCCCTAAAAAGAGCCGTAGGCTCGGGCGATTTTGTAGCCTCGAAATTTATTTCGGGGAAAGTAGGAATGGGAGATTTAGCTAATGGTTTGTTTTGTCATTTTCACCCCGAAATTCATTTCGGGGCTACAAGATGGGTCAAGCCTACGGCTTTCTAATTTCTAATTGAGTTCACCAGTTCATTAATTCTTAATGCCTACATAACTGTCTCTCTATAAACAACTTAGTGAATTCCTGATGCACGTAAATTTTACGAGTATCAGGAATTTTCTTGTTTTAAGTAATTCTTGTCGTATATATCGTATAGTCTATTAATTGTTGAATCCAAGCGAATCTTTATGCCGTAAGTGTGTGTAAATATTAATTCACTACAAATTATGAAACGTTCAGAATTTATACGCAGTTTGGGACTTGGCTCAGGAGCATTAATGGCTGTTTATTGTATGGGAACTTTGACTTCATGTACAAAAGAAGACACTCCGCTACCTGCAACAAATATTAATCCGCCAACTACAAATCCGTCCACTGGAAAAATAGATTTTATCCTCGACCTTACCTTAGCGGCTAATAAAGAGCTTACTACCAGTGGAGGATTTTTGTACAATGGAGACATTATTGTGGCAAGAGTAAAATCGGGCAATTTTATTGCACTCTCAAAAGTTTGTACGCATCAAGGTACAACGGTAGTTTACCAAAAAGACTCAGACGATATTTATTGTCCCAATCATGGGTCAATGTATGACATTATGGGTAAGGTAACGCAATCACCCGCACCCGCTCCACTCAAAATGTATCAGACCAGTTTTAATATGACAACAATGCAATTGCGTGTTTTTGAAAGTTAGTTTGAAGTAACCCAGACTTTGGTCTGTACAATATAGATTACACAATCCCATTATTATGAAAAAAATAATCACAATTATCTTTCTGTTAGTCAGTGTATTAAATATTTATGCACAAGATGATTTGCTCAGTATGTTGCCCGATGACAAAACCACAGAGCCAGTAACAGGAACATTCAAAGCAACCAGAATTATCAGTGGGCAATCCATCGAAACGGTGGCAGGGCATCATTTAGAATATCGAGTTTCACACCGATTTGGACCTATCAATTCGGGTTCATATCAACTTTACGGACTTGACCAAGGGTACATTTATATGGGTTTTGAGTACGGCATTAATGATAATTTGATGGTAGGTTTGGGACGTAGCACTGAGCAAAAAATGCTTAATGTATTTACTAAAATGAGACTTTTGAAACAAAAAACCGAAGGAGGAACACCTGTGTCAATAACACTTATGGGCGAAGCTTATGCAGATATGTTACGGTATCCGACGGAAGATTCACGGACTAATTTGTCTAAATATAGCTATATGGCTCAGGCATTAATTGCTCGAAAAATCAGTGATAAATTATCATTACAAATAATGCCAACGTTCTTGTACCGAAATAGAAACAACGTACACGGCGAAACAAACGAAGTGATTTCAATGGGTGTGGCTGGACGTTATAAATTGACAAAACGTACTGCATTGGTCGGAGAATATTATTACGTTTTACCAAACCAAATTGCAACAAAATACAAAGATGCGTTATCGTTTGGCTTTGATATTGAAACAGGAGGACACGTTTTTTCGCTACATTTTACCAATTCTACGGGCATGATAACCAAGCAATTTTTGGCAGAAACCGTTGATTCTTGGGCAGATGGTGGCGTTCACTTTGGGTTCAATTTGGGACGTAGTTTTGGCTTAGGCAAAAAATATAAAGGACAACATAAAGTACCAGTTAAATAAGAATAGTTTAGGGGTTTAAATTCGACTGATACGGGGTTTTATCCTGTATCAGTCTATGTTCAACTTAATGAAGATGACAAAATGAAAAAAATATTATTACTACTGCTAACCTTATCAGCGATACAAAATGTGTACGCACAAAAAATGTATATGTCTAAGAGTTCATCAGTCAAATTGTTTTCAGAGGCACTTTTAGAGGACATTTCAACATATAATAAATCATCTAACATCATTATTGATTTTGAAAAACAAGAAATTGCTGTAAAAATCCCCATGAATAAATTTGTTTTCTCTAATAAATTGATGGAAACGCATTTCAAAGAAAGTTACGCAGAAAGCACCCTTTATCCTTATGCAACCTTTAAAGGCTTTTTTAATAAGAAAATTGATTTGACCAAATACGCAAATATTTCTATCAGTGCCACTGGAACGATGAATATTCATGGCGTTTCAAAAATGGAAATTATTGAGGGACGTTTATTGATAGACCCCAACAACAGAACCATGATTCTTGATGCCAATTTTAGGGTAAAACTTGAAGATTTTAACATGAAAGTCCCTAAAGTATTATCTTATAAAATTGCCGAAAATGTGGAAGTCACCACTCATTTTGAATTAAGCCCCTTTTTAAGAAATATTTCAGGTTTAAATCATTTAACCCAAAATACTCAATACTAAGACAGCATTTTGTAATTTTGGGAAAAATATAGAATTACGAAATGCTCGAAATCATATCTCAGGAGCTGAACGAAGCTCAAATTGTCCTACAAAATTTTCTATCAAACGAAAAAAATATCGCTGACATAGAAGCGGCTGCCCGTTTGATGGCAACGGCTATTCAGTCAGGAAATAAAATTATCTCTTGCGGAAACGGTGGCTCACATTGTGACGCTATGCACTTTGCAGAGGAACTTTCAGGGCGTTATCGTGACGACCGCAGAGCATTGCCAGCCATTGCCATTTCAGACGTATCTCATATATCGTGCGTAAGTAATGACTATGGATATGAATTTATTTTCTCTCGATTTATCGAAGGACTTGGCAATCAAGGAGACGTTTTGTTAGGAATTTCAACAAGTGGAAATTCTGGAAATATCATCAAAGCCGTAGAAACTGCTCGTGCAAAAGGAATGAAAGTAATTATTCTTTCGGGAAAAGACGGTGGAAAATTAGCCGATAAAGCCGACGTAGAAATCAGAGTGCCACATTTTGGTTATGCCGACCGTATTCAAGAAGTTCATATCAAAGTAATACATATTTTGATATTGTTGATTGAGAAATTAGTGGTTTAAAATCAGTAGAGACAAGGCATTGCCTTGTCTCTTTTTTTATTAGCAAATCCCCAAAGCTTTCCGAATTCTCAAAATTGATTCTTCAAAAAGAGAAATTTCAGCACAAAGCGAAGTACGAATATAGCCATCTCCTGCCGTTCCGAAAATTCCACCTGGAGTAATAAATACCGCTGCTTTTTCTAAAATTTCATCCGATAATTCGTAGCCAGTTGTATATTTTGTAGGAATTTTTGCCCAAACAAACATTCCCGACTGATTCTTATCGTATTGGCAGTCAAGTAAATCCATCATTTCAAAAACTTTTTGCTGACGTTCTCTATAAACACGGTTCAACTCATCAAACCAAGTTTTGTCATTTTTCAAAGCTTGAACCGCCGCCATTTGTAAAGGTAAAAACATTCCAGAATCCATATTAGATTTAAAACGTAAAACAGGATTGATAAACTCCGCTTTCCCTGCCACCATTCCTACACGCCAACCCGCCATATTGTGCGATTTTGAAAGCGAGTTCAATTCCAACGCCACATCTTTCATTCCTTCAACCGACAAAATACTTTGCGGGTCATCATTCAGAATAAAACTATATGGATTATCATTGACAATCAGAATGTTATGAGCCAATGCGAAATCCCTTAATTCCTCAAAAAAGCCTTTATTCGCCTTTGCACCCGTTGGCATGTGAGGATAATTGACCCACATTAATTTCACTTTTGATAAATCTTTTTTCGCCAATTCCTTCAAATCTGGCAACCACCCATTTGCTTCCGAAAGGTCATAATTAACCACCGTTGCACCTGTCAATAAAGAGGCAGCACGATAAGTTGGATAGCCTGGATTGGGTACTAAAACTTCATCGCCAGTTTCTAAATATGCCATTGAAATGTGCATTACGCCTTCTTTTGAGCCAATCAAAGGTAGAATTTCATTAACAGGATTTAAAGAAACACCATAAGCCGTTTGATAAAAATCAGCCATTGCCTCACGCAAAGCAGGAATCCCCACGTAGCTTTGATAAGCATGATTTTTAGGATTCAGAGCAGACGTTGAAAGTGCTGCAATGGTTTCAGCAGAAGGAGGGAGGTCGGGGCTACCAATGCCTAAATTCAAGACATCAATGCCCGATGCACGCATTTCGGCAATTTGTTTTAGCTTGGTCGAGAAGTAATATTCTTGAACCAAATTCATTCGGGAAGCGGGAGAAACAGTCATTAGTTATTGGTTATTGGTTATTAGAGATTGGTGTACGCCATCAGAATTTTCTAATAACTAATAACCAGTAACTAATAACTCAAATAAATAAAAAAAGCCAACTCTTGCGGAGTCGGCTTGTGTATAATTAGTTCTTTATTTCTGTTTGAACACACCCGACTCTTACTGACCGTAGTAGTAATAGTAGTTTGGATATGTGTTGTTTGCGTTTTGCATGGGACAAAGGTAATCTGAAATTTTGTTTTGACAAAAAGTAGCAAAAATAATTTAGACCACTGATAAAACAGATTTGACAGATTTTCGCTGATTTACTTTAATTTTCTCAATTCCATTGTGGACGTAAATCTGTAGAATCAGTAAAATCTGTGGTCTGTTTTTCTGCGACACATTGTAGATGATTTTGAATTTTATTTCAAAAATCTATTTACCGTATCAAATACTAAATCTTGTTCAAAACCTCTACTAAGGGCAAATCTGACTAATTTTTGCTTTCTGACTAATTTATCACTGTCTTTAATTTCACGAGATTTTTTTTCGATAATTTCTTGTAAAGTATTCATATAATCATCGTCATCAATTTCACTCATTCCTGCCCGAAGACAATAATCCGAAACGCCACGCATTTTTAATTCTTGCCGAATTTTGATGCGTCCCCACTGTTTTTGTCGAAATTTGCTTCCTGCAAATATTCTGGAAAAACGTTCTTCATTGAGGTAATTATTTTCAATCAACCACACGATAATCTCCTCAGTTTCATCGCCAAGTATGTCTAATTCTGCTAATCTACTACGAACTTCTTTTTGGGTACGTTCTTGATATGCACAAAAATTGGCAGCTTTTACGAGGGCTTCTTTATTCATTTGTAATACGGACAGCCGTGTCCGCTTAAATATAAATGTTGGTAATAGACGAATGTAAATATTGACTACGGACAAGGCTGTCCGAATTACAGGTGTAAATATATCAACAATGTTCTTAAATTTTGGTTAATTTTAAAGCAATATTATCTCATCATCAAAACTATTTCTAATGAAAAACTTATCTTTAACGATTGGCGTTGCTTTATTATTAGCATCGTGTAAAGAAGAAAAAAAAGCAGTTATAATGAATCCAGACGTAATTAAAGCTCCTGTGGCAGCTATTAAGCCACACCCGATGACGCTGCACGGAGATACTCGTGAAGACAATTATTATTGGTTGAACGACCCCGAAAACCCAGAAGTTATCAAATACCTCGAAGCAGAAAATGCCTACACTGATACTGTAATGGCTCCAACAAAGAGCTTACAAGAAAAACTTTTCAATGAAATGAAAGGGCGTGTGAAAGAGCAAGACGAATCTGTACCCGTAAAAGATGGTGATTATTACTACTACTCAAAATACGTAGAAGGCGGAGAATATCCAGTTTATTGTCGTAAAAAAGGTTCTTTGGAAGGAACTGAAGAAATCCTTTTGGATGGCAATGCGATGGGAAAAGGCAAAAGTTATTTCAATATTGGCGGTTACGAAATTACGGATAATGAAGAAATTATGGCTTATGGTGTTGATGATGTTAGCCGTAGAAATTATACCTTGAAATTTAAAGATTTAAAAACAGGAAAAATTCTCAAAGACGAAATCAAAAATACTGAAGGTGGTTCGTATGCGTGGGCGGCAGATAACAAGACGATTTTTTACATGATTCGTGACCAACAGACTTTGCTTGCTACCAAAGCGTATCGCCACGTGTTGGGAACTGACCCTAAAACCGATGTCTTGGTTTATACCGAAAAAGACCCACAATTTTATACGGGAATTGGTAGAACAAAATCTAAGAAATACATCATTTCGGTGTCTGACCATAACGGAATTTCATCGGAATATCGTTTATTGGATGCTTCAAATCCTACGGGCGAATTTGTAACATTCTTTCCAAGAAAACACGGTTTACAGTATTATATTGAACATTTTGGTAGTAAATTTTATATTCGTACTAATGCAGATGGAGCTTCAAATTTCAAATTGATGGAAGTAGAAGAAGGCAAAACTGCGGATATGAAAAACTGGAAAGAAGTAATTCCGCATCGTGCTGATACGTATTTGGACGGTATGGAAGTTTTCAAAAATCATCTGGTTTTGCAAGAAAGAAGTAACGCTCTTTTGCATTTGAGAATCATTAATCAGACCGATAAAAAAGAACATTACGTAAAATTTGATGAACCTGCTTATGATGCAGGTGTGAGTGCAAACCCTGATTTTGAGACAAATACGCTTCGTTTTTTTTATACTTCAATGACTACGCCAAGTTCTACTTTCGACTATAATATGGATACGAAAGAAGAAAAATTGATGAAAGAACAGGACGTTTTAGGCGAATTTGACAAAGAGAATTACGTAACTGAACGCCTTTTTGCTACGGCTCGTGACGGTGTAAAAGTGCCAATATCAATTGTTTACAAAAAAGGGTTTAAGAAAGACGGCTCGCAGCCACTTTTGCAATACGCTTATGGTTCGTATGGTTATTCTACTGACCCATATTTCTCGGCGGCTCGTTTGAGTTTGATGAATCGTGGTTTTGCTTTTGCCATTGCTCATATTCGTGGAGGACAAGAAATGGGTCGCCAATGGTATGAAGATGGAAAATTGTTGAAAAAGATGAATACGTTTAATGACTTCATCGACGTTTCGGAATTTTTAATCAAAGAAAAATGGACTTCAAAAGATAAATTATTTGCCAATGGAGGTTCTGCGGGTGGTTTATTGATGGGAGCAATTACCAATTTACGTCCAGATTTATACAAAGGCATTTTGGCGGGCGTGCCGTTTGTGGACGTAGTTACGACGATGTTAGACGAAACAATTCCGTTGACAACGGGCGAGTGGGAAGAGTGGGGAAATCCGAAAGATAAAGTTTATTACGACTATATGAAATCGTATTCTCCGATTGATAATGTCGTGAAAAAAGATTATCCTAATATGTTGATAACCACAGGTTTTCATGATTCGCAAGTGCAGTATTTTGAGCCAGCCAAATGGGTTGCTAAACTCAGAGCTTTGAAAACGGATAAAAATATTCTCCTTTTTCATTGCGATATGGATGCAGGACACGGTGGTGCTTCGGGACGTTTCAAGCGTTTTCATGAAGTGGCAAGAGAATATGCGTTTATGTTGAATTTGGTTGGGGTAGGGGAGTAGTTCTTTAAAACGATTTTGGTAGTATTCTTTAAAAGTTTATTTTTGTTTAAAACTAAAGCAAATGAGTACAACAATGAGTACCCTTTTTCATGAAGTAGAGCGTTTAGATAATCGTTCTCTTGATATTTTTATAGACAATGTAATGTCTTTGAGGGTTCGTCGTGAAGTATCTAATCAACAACGACAAGAGGCTTTATTGTTAGAGAAAATAAATAAAAGTTTACCCTTAAAGCAGGTAGAACGTTTTAGAATGCTTAACAAAAAACGTTTGGACGAAACTCTCATAGCTTCTGAATACGATGAATTATTGATTTTACTTGAAAAAACAGAAAAATTAAATACCAATCGTGTTAAGTATTTAGCGGCACTTGCTCGCTTGAGAAACGTATCTGTGCGTGAATTAATGAAGCAACTTGATATCAATTTGGCAAATGGCTAAAACTCATATTTCTGCCAGTTCTAAGCAATTGATTATCAAGCGTTCAAAAGGATATTGTGAATATTGTAAATGTCCTTCCGATTTTTCCACTGAACTTTTTTCGATTGAACATATCATACCTCGGTCGAAAAGTGGTTCAAATGAACTTGACAATTTGGCTTACGCCTGTATTGGATGCAACATCTATAAATCTGACAAAACAGAATTTATAGATGTTGTTTCCCAAGCAATCTCTATCCTCTACAATCCTCGAAAAATGAATTGGACAGACCATTTCATTTGGGATGAATCTTTAACGATAATCATTGGTAAAACTGCCATTGGTCGTGCAACTACCGAAGGTTTAAAGTTAAATCGTACTCCTGTCAAAAACCTTAGACGTGCATTGATTTCTATTGGTGAACATCCGCCATCAGAAGAATAAACATGATTAATCTTAAAAACAAAATCGTTTGGATAACAGGAGCTTCGTCAGGTATTGGCGAAGCTCTTGCGTATCAATTTGCGAAGGAAGGTGCAAAACTTATCCTTTCTGCAAGACGTGAAAATGAGTTGCAACGAGTTGCTGAAGCCACAGGTTTAGCTGAGAGTGATGTATTGGTTTTACCGATGGATATGATGGAATTTGATAAATTCCCTGCAAAAGTTCATACTGTTTTGGATTATTTCGGACAAATAGATTTTATTGTTCAGAATGCGGGTGTGTCACAACGTTCGTATGTGAAAGATACAAAATTTCAGGTGTATCGTGATTTGATGGAATTGGATTTCTTTAGTGTCGTCTCTTTTACACAAGCACTTTTACCGCATTTAACCGAAAGAAAATCGGGACATTTTATCGTAATCAGTAGCATTGCAGGTAAGATCGGCGTGCCTTTACGTGGAGGATATGGGGCTGCCAAACACGCTATTATTGCCTTTTTTGATTCTTTACGAGCGGAGGTTTGGCAAGATAATATCAATGTAACTACCATTTGCCCAGGGTATATCAAAACTCAAATATCCTTTAATGCTTTAGATTCTTCGGGTAATAAACACGGTAAGATGGACGATAATCAAGCCAATGGAATGATGCCAGATGTATTTGCTCAAAAAGCTTTAAGAGCCATAAAAAACAATAAAAAAGAAGTTTATATCGGTGGAATTTACGAAGTAATGGGCGTATATCTCAAGCGATTTTTACCTACTTTGGTTTACAGAATGGTCAGAAAAAAGTAGAAATATTTACTTTGTCTGAAAAAAATAGCAAAGATTTGTGACTTTCCTCTTAAATGTAGTCATAACTACATAAAGTACCTAAACACTCAAGCTGAAGTTTCTTGCTATTAAATAAAAAATATACTCCTTGCAATCATTGTGAGGAGTATTTATTTTTGCACTTCTTATTCCTTCCTTTTTTAACTTCTATTAATTCTTGAGTATTGATAATTCTAATTATTCAGTCATTTACTTGACACTCAAATTTGTATAATCGACAATCTAAAGTTATGGCAAGAAATTTGCAGAACGACTGTTAAGAATTTATTATAATAGTCATGTCGTAATAATTCAAACCATTATATTTCTTACGTATGAAATCACATAGACTCATTCCTTCTTCTGGGAGTATTATTAAAAAAACATCGCATTGGCTTACTTTAATTGCTTTAGCTCTATTTATAGATTCTTGTAAAGTAAAAGAGGACGCAGTTACGCCAGAGCCAGTAGTTGATTCGTCTCCTGCCAATAAATTTTCTGGAGAAGTCGCTACTTTATGGGCAGATTTACAGTTGAAACTTACCAAACAAACGGCAGGATACACACCACCCGTTGCGGCACGTGCCTATGCGTATGGTGGCTTAACAATGTATGAGTCCATTGTTGGAGGATTAACTAATAACCAATCATTAGCAGGACAATTGGCTGGTTTAGCAACATTGCCAAAACCAGAATCTGGAAAAGATTATCATTGGGCTTTAAGTGCGAATGCCGCAGAAGCTACAATATTAAGAGCATTATATGCTGAAGCGTCTCGTCCACAAGCAGTTGCCAATAAAAGAATAATTGACTCACTCGAAACTGTTTTGAAAACGTCCTATAAAGTAAGTATTGCTCAAGACGTTGTTGACCGTTCTGAAAAATTAGGTCAAGATATTGCCAATGCTATTTTTGAGTGGTCAAAAACAGATGGAGGTCATGAAGGGTATAAACGCAATTTTCCTGCAAGTTATGTAGTTCCAGTATTTGATGGAGCATGGCAGACTACTGAAAACGGACAAAAAATACCAATGCAACCAACTTGGGGAAACAACCGTACATTTGTTGTTGCCAATCAGAATATGACAATGCCTAAGCCAATTTCTTTTTCTTCCTCTTTGATATCACCGTATTTTTCAACTTACTTTGAAGTTTATACAAAAAGCAAATCTTTAACGGCTGAAGAAAAGGAAATTGCAGTTTGGTGGGCAGACAATCCAGTAGAAACATTTACGCCTCCAGGACACTCTTATAATATTGCTAATATCGCCGTGAAACAAACGAAATCAGCATTAGGAAAGTCAGCAGAAGCATTTGCTCGTATAGGAATTACAGTTAATGATGCCTTCATTAATTGTTGGAAATGTAAATATCAGTACAATAATGAGCGTCCATATACAATGTTGAGAAGAACGGTAGATGCCAACTGGAAACCTTTTTGGCCAGCACCTCCATTTCCTGGTTTTCCTTCGGGTCATGCTACTCAATCGGGAGCGGTTTCGGCAGTTTTAACAGATTTCTTTGGAGATAACTTTGCCTTTGTTGATAACTCACACGTAGGTCGTGCAAAGGATGCGAGTACAGGAGTTGAACTTAAAGCTCGTTCGTTCAAAAACTTCAATCAATTTGCGATTGAATCAGCAAATTCTCGTTTTTATGGAGGAATACATACTCGCCAAGATAATGAAACAGGTTTGGCGGAAGGTCGCAAAATCGGAGCAAATGTTTTGACTTTGAAATTTAAGAAATAAATTATTTTAATTAGAAGTAGTAAAATTGCCAACTTGTAAAAGTTGGCAATTTTTGTTTATACCGATTTCTTAATCAAAATACACTTCTTTTGCTGGATTGTCCCGATACTCAAACATCATTTTTATTTGATTATATACATTTCGAGGTTCAGAAAGTGGAGGTAAGTTTTTCAAGTCAAAATATTGAATGTCAGAAGTTTCAGTGGTATCTTTTGAAATTTCTCCTCCGATTTTTTCGCATAAAATGAAAATTTTATAAACATACCAACCTTCAGGTGGATGTGGATGATTTCTCTTGTCAAAAATACCCAATACTCTTATCGTTTTAACATCCAGTCCTGTTTCTTCACGGACTTCTTTCACGGCAACTTCCGCAGGAGTATAGCCAACATCTGCCCAGCCTCCAGGTAAAGACCAACAACCATCTACTTTTTCTTTTACCATCAAAATTTCACCTGATTCATTAAAAACGACGGCTCTAATATCGACTTTAGGTGTTTGGTATCCGTCTCTTTCTTGGGTAAATAAGTTGCCAATTTTTTCGATAGGTTCATCCGTTAATTGACTTAAAATCTGAACACTAAGTTCTGAAATTTCTTCGTATCGCTCACGGTCGAAGGGTTTGTCGTCACTATAAAAAATCCCTGCTTGAGCAATAGATTGTAGGCGTTTGGCAACGGTTAGGAGTGTGTTGTTTTGCATGAGAATGTTATTTTGTGCAAATTTATTTGAGTTTTAGCTTTAAGAGGCATTTACACCCAATTTTAAACGAATTAAAATACTACAAAATGAAAAAGAATATAGAATTATTAGAGCCAATGTGTGTTTATCACCTATATAATCGTGGAATTAATGGCGAAAATATCTTTAAAGAAGAACGAAATTATAAATATTTCCTACAAAAATACGCTCAATATATGGAGCCAATAGCTGATACTTTTGCTTATTGTTTACTTAAAAATCATTTTCATATAGCAATTAGGACAAAAAGCGAAGCTGAGATAGTTGATTTTTATGTGAAGAGAAAGATGAAAGAGAGTCAGTATAAGGAAGTTGAAAATGCTATGTCTAACGCAGACAGGGTTCAAAACCCTGTCTGCGTTGAAACACTAATTGATATTAAAATCCCCTCCGTTCAGCTTATTATCAGCAAACAATTTTCGGATTTCTTTAACTCGTATGCTCAAGCTATCAATAAAGCTAATAATAGAACAGGAAAGCTTTTTGAAGAACCTTTCCGCAGAATTTTAGTAAATAACGATGCGTATTTCACCGAATTGATTTACTACATCCATCATAACCCACAAAAACATGGCTTTGTCAATGATTTTAGAGCCTATCCTCATTCCTCTTACCATGCACATTTAAGTAAAGCATTGACCAAGTTGAAGCGTGATGAGGTTTTACAATGGTTTGGCAATAAAAGCGAGTTTGAGAGATTCCACATTGGTAATCCAGAGATAGATAATTTCGATAAATTTATTATTGAATTTGATTAAGAAGCTGTTTAGGTTAATTTTTTGAACGTGAAAATGATAAGTTTTTGAATGATTTGTAGCCTAAAAATTACTTTTTTTAACTCGAATAAATTAACCTAAACAGCTTCTAAAACAATAACGCCGTCAAAATTTTAAATTTTGACGGCGTTTGGAAACCTGTTTAATAGTTTTAAAGTAATTGGCTAATTCCGAAAATGTATTTTTTTTGAAAGAAAGTAAACACTTTCCCCATTTTCTAATTCCCAATAACTAAATTCTTAATTCGCCTTTGGAGTTTTGTAATTCAAAGGCTTCCAAGTATTATTTTTAGAATTAAAATCAGGGAAAACATGGTCTGGGTCAATTGTTACCGATTTTAAAGGTAAAGTTGTGGTACTTTTGAAAGTCCAAGAACCACCTCTTTGCCAAATTTCAACAGGTAGCGTTACACGTTCTTTTGTTCCGCCCACCATTTCTATATCTACGATGGCTGGCATCGCTAATTTTTCTAAATTTTCAATTGTGATAATTGCCCCATTTTTCGGATCTTGCTCAATGTATTGAACGTCCTTCACAGATTGGTCAAGTTTCCATGTTTCATAAAACCAACCTCTCCAAAACCACGATAAATCTTCTCCAGCGGCATCCTCCATTGTCTTGAAAAAATCGTAAGGAGTTGGGTGCTTGAACGCCCAACGCTTAATATACTCACGGAAGGCATAGTCAAAACGTTCAGCTCCAAGAATTTGCTCACGTAGCATTTTTAGTCCTAAACCTGGTTTAAAATACGCTTCATATCCCAATCCATTCGCTTGAATGACATCAGGGATATTCATAATTGGTTCAGCACCTTCACGAAATAATTGTTTAGACATTTGGTGCATATCCATTTTAGAACTTTTATATTCACCCTTATTAAATTCATCGGTTGAATAAAAATTGATGAATGTATTAAAGCCTTCATCCATCCAAGCGAATTTGCGTTCATTTGACCCAACAATCATTGGAAACCAGTTATGTCCAAATTCGTGGTCGGTTACGCCCCAGAGTCCTTCTCCTTGACTACTATTTCCACAAAAAACAATTCCTGGATATTCCATTCCGCCTACCACTCCAGCTACATTTGTTGCCACTGGATAAGTATATTCATACAACCATTTTGAGTAATATTCGATACTATTTTTAACATATTCAGTTGAACGGCTCCATGCTTTTTCTCCTGCTGATTCTACTGGATAGGCAGACATTGCCAGACATTTTTTACCACTTGGAAGATTAATCTTAGCAGCATCAATAATAAATGCTTTTGACGTTGCAAATGCCACATCACGAGCCATATTACAACGGAATTTCCATGTAATTTTTCCATCTTTTTTAGGGCGAGACTCATCTTTTCCAACTTCATCTTTCCCCAAAACCATCACAGTTTTATCACTATTAGAAGCTTCAGTTAAGCGTTTTTGTTGCTCAGAAGTCCAACATTCAGTAGGGTTTGTCAATTCTCCCGAACCCACTACAATATGCGAAGATGGAACGGTTACGGCATATTCAAAATTTCCATATTCTAAATAAAATTCACCTGCTCCTAAGTATGGAAGTACATTCCAACCTTCAATATCGTCATATACGCACATACGTGGATACCATTGGGCAAGTTCAAAAATAGTCCCGTTTTTGGCTTCTTGCATTCCCATACGGTCAGAACCATACTTAGGAATATTGAAAGAAAAAGTAATTTTGATTTTTGCAGAGCCTGTACGTTCCAACAATGGCGTTGCCAATTTAATTTGCATCCGAGTATCGGTCACATAAAAATCAGTAGGTTTCCCATCAATTATGACAGATTTTACTTGATAACCACCCTCAAATCCAACATTGCCGTATCTTCCACCATTAATTGGCGTAGTAAGTCCACCACGAGATTTTGTATTAAATTGATTTTGGTCTAATTGCAACCAAAGGAAGTTTAACTTATCGGGAGAAGCGTTTTTGTAGGTAATTTCAACGTCTCCGTCCACTATGTTTTTTACATCATCCAAGGAAATATTGATTTTATAATCGGCAGAATTTTGCCAATACGTTGAACCTGCCGAGCCTGTACCACTTCGAGTAGGTGTTGAAAGGGTATAATTGAACAACGGATTGAACAAATCATACTGGCTGTAATTTGACTTCTGAGGAGCTTGTTGAGCCATTGTCCCGAATGTACTCATAAGGGCGAATGCTCCGAACAATATTTTTTTCATCTTCTTGATTTAGACCACATGAACAAAGTTATGTAGAGAATGTTGGTAAATAATTTGTTTACAATTTAATTAAATAACCTGAAATTGTAACGACTTGTTGTTTGGGGACTGTGATTAAATGATGATTGTGTTTTAATTTTTGGGAGAAGTCCACAAAAAAAGGCTTCTCAATATACTTGAGAAACCTTTCAACGAGTTATAATATGTTTTATTTCTTAGTCATGAACGATATTGGTAACACATGATAAGCACTTACATTATCACCTTTGTCGGAAGCAGGAAGCCAATTTGGCATCATTTTAATTACTCTAATCGCTTCGGCATTACAATCGTCATTGGGTCCTTTTACCAAATGTACTTTATCTATTCTTCCATCTTTTCTAACGACAAATCGAATGAAAACTCTTCCTTTAATTTCTTGTCCTTCTAATACTTGTGGGACTTTCAAGTTTTGAGCAAAGAATGCCTTCATCGCTTCAATTCCTCCTGAAAAACTTGGTGGAATACTTGGGTTAATATAAATTGAATCTCTGTCAATTTCATCAATTTCATTTACCTTTAAACCTCCTACATTATATAATTGTTTCTCTTCGTCGGTTAAAGCAACTTGCTTGAAATCAGTTTTTGGAGTAGATGACGATTCTGATGCACGACCATTCAGCAATAAAGTTGGGGATTGGTAAGTTGTTGTTGGAGCAACCTGACGAGGTTCTTCGACCTTACTAACAACTTCTTTGCTTCTTGAAGAAACACTTTTTGATGAAGTAGTAGTGGAAACATTTTTTAGTCCTAAAGCTGCTTTTGCTTTTGCGATACTAATTTCAAGTTCGTCTAACTCTTGCTCGTCAAAATCATCTTCATCATTAGTTGTGGAGGTCGCAATTACTTTTTCAGGTTTGCTTGCACCAGTCATTGGTGATGTTTGACTCTCTGTATTTTTTTTGGAAGTTACTACTGCTGAACTGTCAGTTTTAACTGAACCCACAGAAGATTTTTGGACAGGTTGAGCAAAGGATATTACGCCAGTAATTGACATAAGTATGCTTAAAAACAATAATTTTTTCATGGGTTGTAAGGATAATAAACATGGGAATAGTTAAACGAAACAAACACAAATCTTATGCCAATACGAGCTAAGCATCAATGAATTTTCAGAATTAAACTACTTAATTGCTATACTGCCGCCAAAAGAGAGAAAGGACAGTAAATATTACACGCTCAAAGGGGTCATTAAGCGAATGGCGGCAAGCTTTTGAAATGACTAATCAAATTTATTACTTTTTTATAAAAAAATCACATATTTTATGACATTTGTTTGTTTCGAAAAGAATTAGACGCTTTCCTTCCAAAACAAACAAATAATGCTCCTTTATTTTCTTCGTTCTTGCATTTATTTCGTTTCTGTTTAAACTTTTCGTTCTGAATTGACTTTTGCCTGTGAATTTAAAACTCACCAGAGCTACATTGAACAAAGTGTATATGCATAGGAAAATAAAACGATTTACAACAAAAGAAATAAGTTCAAACGGATTCTTGATTAATATTTTAGTGTCAAAACGGTATCTGCTTTGTGGTAACGTTTTAGCGTTACGTCTAAACTTCCTTCTTTTTTGATAATTGTATTTTTAGGAAGGATTAAATCTCCAAAATTTGTTTTTTCATCTTTGAAACTGATAATCCGCTTTTCGTTTTTATCATTGAAAAGTTCTACAACATATTCAATTTCACTATTTGGAGGAATTACGTTGTACCATTTTCTCATGATTTTACCATTAAACTGCATGGCTTGTATTTCCTCTGCTCCTCTGTAAGTACGTTTGGTATCGTTTTTTGTTCTAAAATAGTCAATTCCAAAGGCAATCACAGCGATGGCAATAATGATGGGGGTAAGTTTGTTATAAAGCGAAGTATCATCTCGGCTACTTGCTGGTTTTTGATTACCTCCACTACCACCAAACATATTCCCGAAAAGAGGCATTTTGAGTTTGGCACGTGGCTTATGTACTCGGCGATAATGTTCTGGTGTTTGTTCCATATTGTTGTGTGATTGTTGCGTAAAAATAAATCTATTTTCGAATTATAATTTTCTAAATTGAATTAATTTTGATAGAAATTAAAAATATTTATAATGAAAGACAAAGATAAATCACTTCCTCCCTTCGTCAAATCTTGGCGGCAATTATATTGGCTCGTAGTGGCTAATTTAGGATTGATGATTTTACTGTTTTACCTTTTCAGCGAGTATTTTCAGTAATTGGTTACTGGTTGATTGGTTACTGGTTGATTGGTTACTGGTTGATTGGTAATTGGTTACTGGTTGATTGGTAATTGGTTACTAAAAATTGGTTCATTCATAAAAAAGCCCACTGATAAAATTTATCAGTGGGCTTTTTCCAATTAACCAGTAACCAATTAACCAGTAACCAATTAACCAGTAACCAGTAACCAATTACACGGTAACCAATTAACCAGTAACCAATTCTGATAATTTTTCTACCACGAAATCAATTTCTTCGGTAGTATTATATTTTGAGAAAGAGAAACGAACTGATGGGCGTTCTGGGGAAACATTTAGGGCTGATAAAACGTGCGAGCCAATGTCTGTTCCACTTGTACAAGCACTTCCACCAGATGCAGAAATCTTGTTAATGTCTAAATTGAATAAAAACATATCTCCTTCGTCAGACCGTGGGAAACTTACGTTTAAAACGGTATAGAGGCTTTTTTCTAAGTTATCAGAGTCTCCATTGAATTCAATGCCTTCTATGTTTTGTCGTAATTTAGTAATCATTCTTTCTTTCAAGCCTTCTACGTGTTTACGGTGTTCGTCCATACCTGCATAAGCAATTTCCAGAGCCTTAGCCATGCCTACAACTCCGTAAACATTTTCAGTGCCGCCACGCATATTACGCTCTTGTGAACCACCGTGAATCAAAGGTTGAATTTTGTTTTTAGCATTGATATATAAAAAACCAACGCCTTTTGGCCCATGAAATTTATGAGCTGCACCCACCAAAAAATCTACTTTTAGTTGTTGTAAATCATGGCGATAATGTCCCATCGTCTGGACTGTATCAGAGTGGAAAATTGCTCCGTAATCTTCACAAAGTTGCCCTACTTTATCCATGTTTAATAAGTTGCCAATTTCGTTATTTCCGTGCATCAACGACACTAACGTTTTGGGATTGTCACGTAATAATTCTTCTAAATGGGTTAAATCAATGTGTCCTTTTTCATCTAATGCTACAAAACTGAGTTTTATTTTTCCTTTGCCAGCCAAATATTCTAAAGTATGCAAAACGGCATGGTGTTCTAATCTTGAGGTAATGGCATGGGTGATTTCAAATTTCTCAATCGAGCGAACAATTGCCATATTATCGGCTTCTGTTCCTCCAGAAGTAAATGTAATTTCAGCGGGAGAAGTATTTAAAAGTCCTGCAATGGTTTTTCTGGCACGCTCAATGGCACTACGAACTTCACGCCCGTGTCCGTGAATAGATGAGGGGTTTCCGAAATTTGTTTCCATCAATGGAAGCATGGCATCAATTACGGCTCTGTCGATGGGAGTAGTGGCAGCATTATCTAAATAAATTCTATTCATTGATTTTGATGAAGTCTATTACTTCTGTCTGTTTAATTGAGTTTTATATAAAATGCAGAATGTCAGACCATTAGCCTGACATTCTTATCTTGAAATCTATTTTATTGATTTTCGCCTATTAAAGCATTGGCCTTTAATTGTTTTATAACAAAGTTAATAAAACAGAAAATACTTTTGCAGAAGAGAGAATAATAAGAAATTGGGTAATATAATTTTCCAATTCTTAGAAATTATTACTGTGAAATGGCTTTTTAGGAATATTTTAAAGTAATTTTTTCTTGTTCTATATTTTGAATCCAAATATTTAGTCTTATTCTGTAAAATAGTTAATAACAGAAGTCGATTACTTCCCTGCCACAAATTCTTTAATATCGCTAATTAATTTCTTCGCCAAAGTATCTGCTTTGGTGATAGAATCTGACTCTGAGTAAATTCTAATAATTGGCTCTGTGTTTGATTTCCGAAGGTGCACCCATTCTTTATCAAACTCAATTTTCACACCGTCAATGGCATTGATAGGGTTTTTGGCATATTTCTTTTTCATGGCATCCAATACTCCGTCAACATCAATATCGGCAGTGAGTTCGATTTTGTTTTTAGAAATATAATATTCTGGAAAACCTTTACGCATGACCGAGATTTTCTTGCCTGATTTTGCCAAATGAGTTAAAAATAAGGCAATTCCCACTAAAGCATCACGACCGTAGTGTAGTTCTGGATAAATAATGCCTCCATTTCCTTCTCCACCGATGATGGCTTTCGACGATTTCATCAAAGACACCACATTTACTTCACCAACTGCCGAAGCATAATATTTTCCACCTGATTTCTCGGTAACATCACGCAAAGCACGAGTTGAAGAAAGATTTGAAACTGAATTTCCTTTTACATTTTGCAAAATATAATCGGCAACTGCAACAAGGGTATATTCTTCGCCAAAAGGTGAACCATCTTCACACATAAAGCAAAGTCTGTCCACGTCTGGGTCAACGACAATTCCTAAATCAAATTTTTCCTTTTCGATTGCCTTCGTTATATCAGTAAGGTTTTCGGGTAATGGTTCAGGATTATGGGCAAAATGTCCTGTTGGTTCGCAGTGTAATTTTGTGATTTGCGTTACGCCCAAAGCATTCAACATCATCGGAACGGCAATTCCTCCCGTTGAATTTACGGCATCAACAATAACTTTGAAGTTGCGATTTTTGATGGCTTCAACATCCACTAAAGGCAATTTCAAAATCATATCAATATGTTTTTGAAGCCAAGTATCGTCGGTTTTGTATGAGCCTAATTTTTTGACATCGACAAAATCGAAGTCCTCATCATCTGCAATTTTAAGCATATCTTCACCATCTTGTCCAGAGATGAATTCACCTTTAGCGTTCAAGAGTTTCAAGGCATTCCATTGAATTGGATTATGACTTGCGGTAAGAATGATGCCACCCGCTGCATTTTCTTCGGGAACGGCTACTTCAACAGTTGGTGTGGTAGAAAGCCCTAAATCAAGGACATTTAGGCCTAAACTTTGTAGTGTACCTGCCACCAGTTTAGAAACCATGTCACCCGATAAACGTGCGTCTCTTCCTAATATAATTAGTTGATTGACAGGGTTTTGGCGTTTTAGCCAAGTGCCATACGCAGCGGTAAATTTTACAACATCAAGGGGAGTTAGACCTTCGCCAACTTTTCCACCGATTGTTCCTCTGATGCCCGAAATAGATTTAATGAGTGTCAATTTATTATGAGTTATAGTTTGTAAGGGATTATCAATTTGTTGTTACTGATATGATATTTACTGATAATCGAACAATAAAATTATTGAGAAATAGTATTAAAGTTAATTAAAAAACGTGAGTTCTTACGATAAAATTCAATGAGAGAAGAATTATTTAGGCATTTTTTATTTTATGGTATTACTTATGGTCTTATCTGAACCGTGATTTTTAGGATTGAAGCATTTTATGATTTGGGAAATGAGTTTTTCTGATAAACAATCTTAAAATATTTTAATCCTGAAGTCATGGTACAGACAACCAGAAATTCATCATGTAAAAACTACCAAGCCATTCTTGGCAATGGACTGACATCTTGAGTACAAAATATTTTTTCCTCAGCTTTGAAATGTGCCGCCATCGCAATCATACCTGCATTGTCGGTGCAATATTGAAAAGCAGGAATATAAACATTCCAATTTTCGGTTTCGCCTAATTTTTGTAATTCAGCCCTTAATCCAGAATTGGCAGAAACACCACCTGCAATAGCAATTTCCTTGATTTTATATTGTCTTGAAGCTTTTCTTAGTTTTTGTAATAGGATTTTTATCAAAGTATTTTGCATCGAAGCACAAATATCGGCTAAGTTTTCTTCAATGAAATTTGCATTTTTCTTCGTTTCCTTTTGCAAGAAATATAAAAATGCCGTTTTGATTCCAGAGAAAGAAAAGTTTAAAGCGGGCATTTCTACCATCGGAAATTCAAAGCGATTTGGATTTCCTTCTTTGGCATATTTATCAATTAGAGGTCCTCCAGGGTACGGAAGATTGAGCAATTTCGCTGTTTTGTCAAACGCTTCACCTACGGCATCATCTTGGGTTTCGCCGATAATTTCCATATCTAAAGCTGAACGAACAAAAACAATTTGTGTATGTCCACCACTAACGGTGAGACATAAAAATGGGAAATTTGGTTTTGGTTCATCAATAAAATGAGCCAAAACGTGGGCTTGCATGTGGTGAACATCAATCAAAGGAATATTCAACCCCATCGCAAGAGCTTTGGCAAAGGAAGTTCCTACCAAAAGAGAGCCTAAAAGACCAGGGCCACGAGTAAAAGCAATGGCGTTTAGGTCGTTTTTGGTTATATTTGCTTTTTCGAGGGCTTCTGCCACAACAGGGACAATATGTTGCTGATGAGCCCGACTTGCTAATTCGGGAACAACACCTCCCCATTTTGTGTGAATAGCCTGACTTGCCACAATGTTGGAACAAAGTTTGCCGTTGATAATTACAGCTGCTGAGCTGTCATCACAAGAAGATTCGATTGCTAAAATAGTCATGGTGCAAAGATAATTAATGGCTTCACAAAATAGACCACTGATGTTACGGATTAAACAGATTTTCACCGATTAAGATTTGAAAATGGAAAATACAGACTTACTACATCAAGAAATAACAGATGAAATTATCAATGCCTTTTACTTTGTTTATAATGAGTTAGGTTATGGTTTTCTTGAAAAGGTATATCAAAACTCGCTTTACCTTGAATTAATGTCAAGAGGGTTTAAAGTAGAACCACAAAAGCAAATAAAGGTATTTTTTCAAGGAAAACAGGTAGGCGATTATTATGCAGATATGGTTGTTAATGAGTTAGTAATTTTGGAACTGAAATCTTCAAATGGACTTGAGGAAAAACATGAAGCTCAACTACTAAATTATTTGAAAGCAACGGCTATGGAAGTTGGATTACTATTAAACTTTGGGTTAAAACCTCAGATAAGAAGAAAAATATTTACAAATGACCGAAAAAAATCGTTATCAAAATCATCTTGACACAATCTGTTAACCTTTATGAAATAGACCACTGATGTTACGGATTGAACAGATTTTCGCTGATTAAGATTTGAAATGTAGACTTATCATAAATCAGCAGAATGAAATTTTTACAAATGACCACAAAAAATCTTTATCAGAATCACTTTTAAAAAATCAGTGATAATCAGTATAATCTGTTAAATCTGTGGTCTAAATCGTCATCTGCGTGCCAAAACCAAAAAAATGCTCATAAAAATATCCAAAATATTCACAAAAACTGTCTTATATTCAATTATAGGATTGCTTTTGTTTGCAGTTTTGGTAGTTTTTTTAGCTCGTAATTCTTACGTTCAGACTCGTTTAGCTCAATATTATGCCCCAATTATTTCCCAAAAACTGGGTTATCCCATCGAAATTGATAAAGTAACCATTCGTTTTTTTGATGAAGCCACCCTCGAAGGTGTGCGTGTGAAGGATTATCAAGGACATCAAATGCTTGATATTGAAAAACTTGATGTTGATTTTGATGCTGGGAGATTGTTGAATTTAACCGTTCCATTGTTGGGAGTAGAAGGTGATTCTACCAAAACTCGCTTAGACTATGTTCGTTTGTATCATCCTGTGGTTAAGTTAGTTACTGATAAAAACGGTGATTTGAATATTGATGAATTTATCCGAAGAATTAATAAATTAGCTGCTTCGCCAACACCCAAACCTAAATCTACCCCAACACCTTTTATCATTTCAGAAGCTGATATTGTAGATGGAACTTTACGTATGGACGATGAAACTGAGCCGTACATGAACGACCGCCGTTCTTTCGACCATTATCATTTTACGCTAAACGACCTCAACGCCCACCTCAAAGATTTTACCTTGATTCGTGATACCGTAGCATTTTATACCGTTTTGCGGGCGTATGACCGTTTTTCTGATTTTAGAATTAAAACGCTGAAAACCAATTTCTTAATCTCAGATACGCAAATGCGTTTTGATGATTTATTGCTAAAAGTCAATAATACCGTTGTTAGAAATAAAATTAGAATGTCCTTTAAAAGTCAGAAGGATTTTAAATATTGGAATTCAAAAGTACGAATGCAAGCCGATTTCGATTCGTCGGTAGTGGTGGCGAGTGACATTGCTCGTATCGTGAATGATATGTACAATTACAAAGACACGTACTATCTCAACGGTAAATTTGACGGAACGGTTAATGACTTTAAACTCCAAAATTTTGATTTGTATTTTGGCACAAAATCTAAGCTGAAAGGAGATTTTGCATTTAAAGGTTTACCGAATATTCCTAAAACAATGATGGACTTGAAAATGCGAAAATCGTATGTGCAAGTGGCTGATTTAGAGAAGTATATAGGAAAAGAGCCAACGGCAACTTTGGCAAAATTTGGTCATGTAATGTTTGATGGAACGTTTAAAGGCACGACTTCCAATTTCAAAACGACAGGTCTGATGGAGTCAGACTTAGGAAAAGTCGATGTCGATTTAGCCATGATTTTGAAACCTAATTCTGCTAACTCTTCGTATGATGGCTCGTTGAAATTAGATAATTTTAAACTCGGAAAACTCATTGAAGATGCTGGAACTTTGGGCGATTTGACGCTTTCTGGCAAAGTAAAAGGACAAGGTTTATCAATCAAAGATGCAATTTTAGATTTTGATGGAACGGTAAAACAAATTGCTTATAACAGCTATAATTATAAAAATATTTATATTAATGGAAAGCTTTCAAAGGAGTTATTTGATGGGAGAGTAGCCGTAAAAGACACCAATTTGACTTTTGATTTGTTCGGAAAAGTGGATTTACGAGAAGGAAAAGACCAAGTTGATTTATTGGGGAAACTTTCAAAAGCCAATCTGAAAAACCTTAATTTTTCTAAAGAAGATTTACGAGTTTCTACCATTCTTGACGTACAATTCAGAGGAAAACAATTGGATAATTTGATTGGAAGAGCCAATTTCTTGAATTTTTATCTGACACTTGATAAGAAAAATATCGTTCTTGATTCCTTGCAACTTATTTCTGAAATCAATGAAAATGCACGTCGTTTGGCACTTTTATCCGATTTAGTGAATGTCAATTTTACAGGTAAATTTCAACCCTCGCAAGCTATCAAAGATTTGAAAACGTTGGTGGAAGAATATAAAATTTACTTCACAGGTGACGAAGCAACTCGAAATGCTTATTATGCCAAGAAATCTCCAATCGTTCCGTCAAATTATAGCATTGATTATCAGTTCTTTTTGAAGAATTTTGACCCAGTTTTAGCTTTCGTTTATCCCGAAGGACACGTTTCTAAAAAGACTTTAATTGAAGGTTCTTTTGGCATCGGAAATACCTCCGTTTTCTCGCTCAGTTCTAAAGTAGATACGCTTTTATTGAGTGATAAATACCGTTTTTATAAATCCGAAATTGACCTCAATTCTTCTAAATTCTACAATAATCCAGAAGTTTTAGCATCCTTGATTTTGAATTCTAAAAATCAAAAAATGAATATTCTTGCTCCCACTGAAGACCTTGAAGCAGAAGCTTCTTGGGAGAAAGACCGCATTGCTTTCACGAGTGGATTAAAGCAGTCTGGAACAACCAATAAAGCTAATTTGAACGGAACTTTACGTTTTATTCAAGATGGTTTAGAATTGCAATTTAAACGCTCAAAATTCAAATTGCTTGACCAAAATTGGACAGTAAACCCTGATAATTTATTGACAATTGTTGGTAATGAATTGACCTCAAAAGGTTTGATTATCAATAATTTAGAGCAATTTGTTTCATTGGATGGAGTTGTTTCTCAAGATTCTCTAAAACCGTTAAAATTTAGAGCAAAAAACTTTAAATTAGAAACCCTTGCACCACTAATTTCCTTGAATTTGAAGGGATTAGTAAATGGAGAAGTTGAATTGAAAAATATCTATAAAAATGTCAATGCTGAGAGTAATTTGAAGATAGAAGGCTTGTCGGTTGATGATTTTTTAATTGGAAATATCTCAGGAAATGGCGTTTTTGACAATGAAAGGCAACTCTTAAATCTGGATTATTCTTTGGAACGTCTAAACACCAAAATTTTGACCGTTCAGGGGATTTATGACCCCAAAAATGTCGATAACTCTCTAGGGTTATTAGCTACTTTGAGCCAAACCAATCTTCAGATTTTAGAGCCATTTACCAAAGGATTATTCTCTAAATTGGGTGGAACTGCCGATGGTACACTTAAAATTTCGGGTAAACCTTCGCACCCAATTGTTGAAGGAGCAATTGATATTAGAAGAGGGACTTTATTCTTCGATTATTTAAAAGCGGTCTTGAATTTTGAAGATAAAATCACCTTTGAACCTGACGAAATTAGAGCGAAAGCTTTGCGTCTTACCGATGACGAAGGAAATAAAGGAACGTTGAAAGGAAGCGTTTTTTATGATGGTGACAAAACTTTTAGCGTTCAGTTGGCGGCTGACTTAAATCGTTTTAAAATATTAAACACTGTTCGTCGTGACAACGATTTGTATTATGGAACCGCTTACGCAACAGGAAGATTGAATTTAGGCGGGACATTTGATAATTTGAGCATTGATGCTGACGTGAGAAGTGATAGAGGAACACGTTTGTATATTCCACTTGATAAGGCTCAGGATGCTGGAAATCAAGAAGATATAGAGTTTTTGAGTGCGATTGTTAAGAAAGATTCAGTCGATAAAAAACAGGCGGTTTCACAAGTAAGCACGAGTGGAATTAAAATGGATTTCAATTTTGAATTGACTCCTGATGCTTATGGAGAAGTTCAATTTGATAAACAGACTGGCGATATTATGCGTGCCAATGGGTCGGGGAAAATTAACCTAAAAGTAGATACTCGTGGAGGTTTTGACATGACAGGCGACTATAATATTGAGCGTGGAGATTATACTTTTACCTTCCAAAATATCCTAAACAAAAAGTTTAATATCAACCGAGGAAGTAAAATTTCGTGGTCTGGCAGTCCTTACGAAGCCATTGTGGATATTCAGGCTACTTATACACAAAATCTTAGTTATTTGGGTTCGGTGATTGATACTTCTCGAAGAGGAAATGAGTTCAGAAATAAAGCCGAATATTTGCGTCGTTACCCTGTGGATGTGACCATAAATTTAAAGGATAGATTGTTGCAACCTACCATTAGTTTCAACATGAAAATGCACGATTATCCTCAAAATCCAGATTTTAATTCGGGAGTGACTGCCTTTGAAAATAGAATTAGAACGGACGAACAAGAGCTAAATCGTCAGGTGAGTAATGTATTATTATTGAACTCAATGTTGCCACAAAACGCAGGGGCATTTGCTTCTATAAACTTGGTTAGTAGCCTTTCTGAATTACTTTCTAATCAAATTAGTAACGTTTTCTCACAGATTGACCCAAATCTAAATGTCGATTTTTCAGTGAATGGAACGGCTTTGAATCAGGACTTAATCAATAATCTCCAGCTTCGACTTTCCTATAATTTCAATGACCGTTTCAGAATTACTCGAAGTGGCGGATTTACTACTTTGACTAATCAAACAAACGCCCAATCACTCATTGGAGACTGGGCTTTGGAGTGGTACATTACCCGAGATGGTAGCCTCCGATTGAAAACGTATAACCGAAATTTACAAACCACTTTAGGGCTTGGTTCGTTGAGTAACAGCCAAACTTTTACGGCGGGTGGAGCAAGTATTCTTTACACAAAAAGCTTTAATTACTTGTTTTCAGAAAGGAAAAAAACGCAAAATCCAGTAAACTTATCTACTGAGGTTATCAGCCCTTAAGGCCATGTCAATAAAAAAAATCATTAGAAGGTACATATTTTTGGTATGTACCTTTTTGTTTTTAGTATTTTAGAAGTGAAAATACACTAAGATACAGAATATTGAAAAATGTAATTTATCCGATAATCGAACCAAAAATTTATATAACTTTAGCGTTACTTACAATAGCCAAACCTCAGAATATAAATGAAAAAAGTCTTAATCCTTATCGTCTCTATTATTGCTTTAATGGCAGGAATTGTCCTTGCTGTACCTTACTTTTTCAAAGATAAAATCCAAGCAAAAGTTAATCAGGAGATTGCGAAGAAGATAAATGCGAAGGTTTATTATAATAATTTTGACATTTCGTTAATTAAACATTTTCCAGAATTAACCCTTTCATTATCTGATTTTGGAGTAGTTGGTCATGCTCCATTTAGAGCAGATACACTTGTTCAAGCAAAGGAGTTTTTAGTTTCCGTTGATGTGAAATCCATTCTTTCGGGCGATAAAATAGACGTTCATGCCATTGCATTAGAATCTCCCAAAATCCTGATAAAAACGCTTCGAGATGGTTCTTCAAACTATGATATTTATAAAACGGATTCATTGGAAGTTCAAAAAGAAGAAAGTAAGGAGAATAGTAATTTTAAGGTAAACGTTCAATCTTGGAAGATAAATAATGGACAAATTGTATATGATGACCGTTTGAAAGATGCTTATGTTTCATTAAAAAATATTATTCACGAAGGCTCTGGCGATATAAGTGCCAATGTTTATGATTTAGTGACCAAAACAGAAATTGAAAACGCAATAATTGAGTATGGTGGAACGAATTATTTAAACGATAAAAAACTATCCGCAGATATAAATATACATATTGACCAAGTTCATAAAACGTATATATTTAAAGATAATGTATTTAAAATCAATGACTTGATTTTAAATTTTGCAGGTTCAATAGCCACACCTGACACTTCTAATATTGTCATGGATTTAACGTATTCTTCTCCCGAAAATACCTTCAAAAATCTGCTTTCCTTAGTGCCAAATATTTATACGGATAAGTTTAAAGACTTAAAAGCGGATGGAAATGTGGTTTTAGGCGGAATAATAAAAGGAACAAAAAACGCCACAAAATTTCCTTCATTTTCAAATGGAATAGAGATACGTAATGGAATGTTTCAATATGCTGAAATGCCTACTTCGGTAAAAGATATTAATATTACTTTGAATATCCAAAATATGACGGATGACCTAAACAATACCGTAATAGACTTTAGAAATATTGATTTAAAGTTTGGAGCAAATCCAATTAAAGGGCAAATATTGATAAAAGGACTACAAAAATCACTCATCGATGCTGACCTTGTGGCAAAATTAGATTTACACCAAATTAGTCAGATTTTCCCGATGAAAGGCTTGGAAATGAGAGGTTTGTATGATATTAATTTAAAAGCGAAAGGAACGTATGACACCCTCACGAAGCAATTTCCGCAAGTAAATGCGGTGATGTCTTTGGCAAATGGGTTTATCAAATCTGATAAATTTCCAGAACCAATTCAGAATTTGAATGTAAAAGCTACCTTGTTAAATACAGACGGAGCTTTGGCTTCTACAAAACTGAATATTGCAGACCTCCGAATGGTACTTGATGGCGAGCCTTTTACGGCAAATGGAATAATTCAAAACTTTGAAAATTACAATTGGGACATTAGAGCAAAAGGCAAACTTGATTTAACAAAAATTACCAAAATATATCCTTTAACCGATATGACTTTGAAGGGAATTATTGATGCCGATATCACGACGAAAGGAGCCATGTCTGACGTAAAAGCGAAGCGTTATACCAACCTGCCAACCAATGGCAAAGCCAAAGTTCAAGGAATAGAATTTGCTTCAAAAGCCTATCCACAAGGCATTAAAGTTACTTCGGCTGATATGACTTTTACTCCACAAAGTATTAATGTAAGTAATTCGAGTGGATATTTAGGGACGAGTGATTTTAATGCTTCTGGAACATTCTCAAATTATATTGCTTATGTGCTTAATGATGAATCGTTGAAAGGAAAAATGAAATTGAAATCACAGAAATTCAATGTAAATGAGTGGATGAAAAGTAGTCCAACTCCTACATCAGGCGGTACAAATTCGAGTAATTTGGAAGTCGTAGAAATTCCTAAAAATATTGATTTTGTAATGGATTCCGAAATAGGAGAGGTGCTATATGATGATATGAAAATGAATAATATTAAGGGTTTATTAACCGTTGGGAGTGGAGCAGTTAAAATGCAAAATGTGGCGTTTCAATCGCTTGGAGGCAATTTTATTACGAATGGGACATATAATTCTGCTGATTTAGCACATCCAAAATTTGACTTTGCTCTTAACCTTGAAAACGTAGAAATTACACAAGCCTATCAACACCTCAATATTGTTAAATACTTAATGCCAGTAGCTCAATATTTGATTGGTGGAGTAAATTCAAAATTTAAAATTAATGGTGAATTAGGACAGGATATGATGCCCAAAATCAATACATTGAGTGGTGATGGATTGATGAAAATATTGAAAGGAGAAATCTCACAGGATAATCCATTGGTGCAAAAATTAGTAGAAACCACGAAATTATCCAAGTTGAAAGATACCAAATTAAATAATCTTTTAATGCAATTTGAAATCGTTGATGGGACATTTGGCGTGAAACCTTTCGATATTAAATTCGATGATTATAAAATCACTGCATCGGGTCGTCATGGCTTGGTTGGGTCAATGAATTATGCTTTGGTATTAGATGTTCCAGCTGGTAAAACTGGCGAAGCATTTAGTAATATTTTTCAGAAATGGACGGGTAAAACTTTACAAGGAACCGACCGTGTAAAGTTTGATTTATCATTAGCTGGAACGGTGAAAAATCCTATTTTTGGTTTTAAAGGTAGTAGCACCGCCAATTCACTAAAAGATGCCGTTGTTGCCGAAGCAAAAGCACAGATTGATGCTGCCAAAACAAAAGCTTTAGAAGAAGCTGACCGTTTAAAAAAGGAAGCTGAAGCCAAATTACAAGTTGAAAAGGAACGTTTGCTACATGAAGCCAATGCCAAGAAAGCAGAAATTGAGGCAAGAATACAAAAAGAAAAAGTGGCTATTGAGGCGAAAGCAAAAACTACCGTAGATAGCATCAAAAAAGCGGCTGCCGACCGAGCAAAGAAGATTTTAGAAGAGCAGAAAAAGAGCGTTTTAGATGGACTTTTCAAGAAAAATAAAGCCGATACTACAAAAAACATCAGAAGAGCAATTAAAAATTAGAATATGGTAGCGTTTCAAACAATCTTACAAAAATTTGGCGAAAAAGGCGAAAAAACGGGTTGGACTCATGTTCATATTCCTGCCGATATTGCCCAAGAAATCAAACCGAATACTAAAAAAGGGTATCGTGTTAAAGGAACAATTGATAATTTTAGTATAAAGTTAGTAGCATTAATTCCAATCGGTGAAGGCGATTTTGTTATTCCCATTAATGCACGAATGCGTAAGGGAATTTGTAAAGAAGAAGGAGCAATGGTTTCGCTAAATTTGGAAGAAGATACCGATGAATTACCACAATCGGAGGAGTTAATGATTTGCCTTGAAGACGAACCGAAAGCTTTAGAAATCTTCTTGAAAATGCCCAAAGGTCACCAAAACTATTATTCAAAATGGATTGAATCAGCCAAAACTATTGAAACAAAAACCAAACGAATTACGATGACCGTTCATGGTTTAGCCATGGGTATGAACTATAATGAAATGATGCGATATTATAAAAATTTAGATTGATTAGTACACAGACTTTAGTCTATAATAGATTGAAAGTGTGCTACTAAAAAAGCCCTAATTGCTCATTACTGCCTAATTTTCCTGTGTAATAATCGTTTACATCTTTATATTCATCGGGTAGGTTTTTTCGTGAACAAGAGATATTAAAGTGACTAAATATCTTTTCTAATTCGTCGGCAGCTTTATGTCCAGCTTTGTCGTTATCTAAATAGAAAACAACATTTACTCTTTTGAAGAGTTTTGCCCATTCTTTTTTGAAAATATTGGCTGTTCCCAAACTTACGGCAACTTTTCCTTCTTGTACAAGTCTGATACAATCAAAAGCTCCTTCCGTCACATATACTGTTTCTCCCATGCGGACTTTCAATAAGGAGTCAGAATTAAAAAGTGTTAAAGGTTGATTATTCAAAAAACAATAGCGGTTTGTACCTTCTGCGGGTTTTCCAATCACTCTGCCCTGCAAATAGACAATTCTCCCACCTCGATAGTAAGGAATAATTAAAGAGTGAGCATAAAAAATGAGGTTATTTTTGATATTATATAGCCCAGATTCTTGTAAGTCTAAATAAGAAAATCGCTGTTTCAAATACCATGTCACTTCGGTATAATCTTTAATGGCAAATAATCTAAAATCTTTAATTGTTTTCTCCGTAAATCCTCTATGTTTTAAGTATTCGAGTGCTTTTTGCGAGTTTTCATTAGATTTTTGTTGAAGACAAAAATCCCTAAATGCTTCATAAATTTGCGAATGAATTTCTGCAATAGGTTTTTCTTTTGCCTGAATATTCCGTATTTCGGGAACATTCAATACATTAATTTTAGGAAGAGATTTATAACTATTTGTTTTGTATTTCTGAAAACCTACCACGTATTCACTTGCCATTTCATTGATGGTAGTTTTGATATCTAAATGCTTAATTTCAGAATATAACGTAATTGAGTTTCCCGTTTTTGCACATCCAAAACAATAGAAGCTATTGGTGTGTGGATATAACACCAACGACGGTGTATCGTCTTCATGGAATGGGCATTTCATGCGATGACGCTGAACTTCTAAGCCCAAGTCTTCAGCAACTTGTAAAATGGAAACTTGATTGAGTTCGTCAAGAATGTTCATGCTTTTTTTGGGTAAAATAAACCAAAAACCCCACAAAAGTCAAGTTCTTTTGTGGGGTTCTAAACCGAAAGGATAAGAATAAAAATTAGTTTAAAAACTTAATTTTCAACTCATTCAATTTTGTTTTCACTGAAGTATCAATTTGACGGTCATTTACGGTTAATACGTATCCACCAATAAGGCTTTCGTCAATTTTCTCTACAACTTCTACTGTTTTACCAGTAGCATCTGCTACAATTTTCTGAAATTCAATTTTTTGAGTAGCAGTCAAAGGAGTTGCAGTAGTAACATAAGCTTTCTGAATACCCTTCAATAGTTCGTATTGACGTAAATAATCTTCTGCAATATGTGGAAGCATTTCTTCACGATTCTTCTTTGTAATAATTTCAAAGATAGACATTGATGAAGTATCAACTTTACCCGTAAATATTTTTTGTAGAATAGTCAATTTATCAAAGTGTGATACAATTGGACTTTTCAACAACAGGTAAAAATCATGATTATCATCGCAGACTTGACCGAAGAATTTCATATCTTCATATACTTTATCTTCAACTTTTCTTTCTTTTGCTAAGTCTAACAATGATTTAGCATATCTGAAGGCAACTGTTTGTTGGGACATTTTTTTACAGTTATCAGTTGTTTTTATAAGTTATTGGTTATTAGTGAATGGTTATTAGACAGTACATCTAATTAATAAACGACAAATAAGGTCAAAGCACGAATAATAACAACAGTCAATTTTTAACTAAACTTTAAAGCATCAGAGTATTTATTTGTCAATCATTAATGTGGTCAATAACTATTAACCAATCACTAATTCAACTTAGCGTCAGCTAAAAGGCTTGTAACTAAGTTTTCTTGAGCTGTACGGTCTGACAATTGGTTACGCAAAACTTTTTCTGCGATTTCTAACGACAATGCTGCTGTTTCTTTTCTCAAAGCTGCCACTGCATTTGCTCTTTCTTGGTTGAAAGCTGCACGAGCTTTTTCAATTTCTTCAGCACCTGCTTTTTGAGCGTCAGCTTTTGCTTGGGCAATCATTGCATCTCCTGCATCTTTTGCTTCTTTCAAAACTCTATCACGTTCAGCACGTGCTTCAGCAATAAGTTGTTCATTACCAGCTTTTAAATCCGTTATTTCTTGACGAGTTTTTGCTGCTAAAGATAAAGCATCTTCAATTGATGCTTCACGTTCTTGTAATGCACCCATGATTGGCTTCCAAGCAAATTTTGCTAAAAGGAAAAACAATATTCCGAAAATTACTAATTGCCAGATTATCAGACCAAGGGCTGGTTCTAAGATGGATACTAACATGGTTTTATTATTTTAACAATTTGAAAATTTGAAAACGTGAAAATGAATCAAGGATATTGATTAAAGCTTTTACAAATTTTCAAATTAGAGTAATTTTTACTGAAAAATCAGCATACCTGCCTAATGCGTAGTATGCTGATTGTAATGACTTTGATTAATCATTTTTGAGATAAATGTTACAGAGACTATTTCTTTTGCAAGTTTAAATACCTCCACAATGATTAATTGGTGTTAATAATTACGCTTTTGTAGTTACTAACAAACAGATTACTGCTGAGAAAAGAGCAACGGCTTCAACGAATGCAGCAACGATTAACATCGCACCTTGAATTTTTCCTGATGCTTCAGGTTGACGAGCGATTGCTTCCATAGCAGAACCACCGATTTTACCGATACCTAAACCTGCACCGATTGCTGTTAAACCTGCACCAATACCAGCTAAACCTAAAGCTTGAGAAACTTCTAATAACATTGACATAATTGTTTATATTTATTAATTTGAAAAATACGAATGAAATTTTGATTGTTTTGAATGAGTGAATATCCTCAGGCAAAAAATCTTAGTGATGTCCTTCTTCTACTGCTGAACCAATATAAGTTGAAGTCAATACAGTAAAGATGAACGCTTGTAAAAATGCTACTAATATCTCAATTAAATTCATGAAAACTGAGAATGGAACTGCAATAGCAGCAACACCTAAGCTTTTGAAAATAAAGATGATAGCAATTAAACTCAAAAGAATTAAGTGACCAGCAGTGATATTTGCAAAAAGACGAATCATTAATGAAATCGGCTTCATGAATACGCCTATAATTTCTACTGGTGTTAAAAGAATCAATAACCATTTTGGAACACCTGGCATAGCGAAAATGTGTCCCCAATAGGTACTTCTACCATTTAAGTTAGTTACGAAGAACGCAATAAGTGCTAATACTAAAGTAACAGCGATATTACCTGTAACGTTTGCACTACCTGGTAATAAGCCTAACATATTGTTAAACCAGATAAAGAAGAATACTGTAAGCAAATATGGAGTAAAGCGTTTGTAGTGTTTTTCGCCAATATTTTGCTTGGCTACTTCATCACGAATAAAAACGATGATTGGCTCAAATAAAGATTGTAATCCTTTAGGAGCTTTACCAGAACGCTCTTTGTATGATTTGGCGATTGTAAAGAAAATACTAAGCAAAAGAACAAGGCTAATTAATAGTGATGCTACGTTTTTAGTGATAGATAAGTCTAAAACAAATGAACCATCTTCTGCAATAATTTTACCTTCTTCTAATTTTAAACCTTCATAAGAAGCAGTATTTTCGTGGTGTTCGTTCTTAAATCTATTTGAAGAGAAAAATTTTAATCCTCCTTTATTCCAAACAATACAAGGTAGAGGAATAGAATAATGTGTATGTCCAGCAGTAGCAAAATGCCATTCGTGTTCATCAGCGATGTGTTCCAACATCATCTTGCCAGGGTTGAAAGGTTCGGCTTCTTCGCCGTGTCCTTCTCCTTCTGCATGAGCGGTAATTTCTGTCGAAATAGCTTCAGTAGTAACGTGTTCAGCAGTTGAATCTGCATGGTGTTCCTGAGCAAAAAGGGTGCTTGAAATTAAAAATAAAAAAGCAAAAATATTTGAAAAATACACTTTCTTCATCACGGCTTCTTGGAAGTATATGGTTGATTATTGAAATTTGTCTTACTGGTGGTTTTGTGTCTTCGTATTGATTGTCAACTACTTATAATTAAAATGGTTGCATTCCCTATGAAAAGTGTCGCAAGTTACGATACAATCCGAATATTTCAAAACCTGTGTAACATAAATAGAGTACAAAAAAGTTAATGATGAAAAGATTGATGTCTGGAGTACCCAAATATGCGAATGTGCCAATGAACACAAGGCTGAGGACAAGGCGGCTTACAATGCTCCCCAGATAGAATTGGACGAAGTTTTCACGGTTTTTGGCAAAGCCAAATTGCATCAAAATATGGTTGAAATATGCAATAGCAAAAAAGAAGGATAGGATAATCCACTTCTGTGGGTGGATATATTGGAAAAGTCCAATTTGAGGGGAGAAATAAATAATAATTCCAATAACAAGCGTGAGTAAAATGATACGAGTCATCTTTTCTGTTTTTTCTGCAAAGATAGTTGATTAAAGTTGAATAGTTTGAGATGTTAAAATATGGAAATTATCTTAGCAATAGTTTCTTTATATTTCAACATCTCAAACTATGAATGTCTTTCCCCATTTGAATTACTTCACTCCGTATTCAATTTTTGCGATGCCAATATTTCCTTGTGCAGAAACTCCTTCAATCATGATGCGTACATCTGTCGAGGCATCAGTATTCCAGTAGGTAATGCTTGCTTTGCCATTGGCATCGGTTCTTACGTTGGGCTGCCAATGTAAAGTAGAGCGAAAATCTGGTCGAACATGGTCTGGAATGTCCACATCATATTTTGGAGCATAAAATTCACGAGCAACGTTATACCCCATCCGTTTTTGAACACTAATCCCCAAAACAGGGTCTTTTGAGTAGTCATAATTTCCAGAACCTCTTTTAGTTAAAACAGAAATTACCCCTGTTGCACCTCTTGACCCAAACATAGCGGCTTCTGCTCCTTTTAAGATGTCAATTTTATCTACATCACAAGGAGTGATTGAAGAAAGTGCGTCGGCATCAACGGGCATACCATCCAATAAATAAAGAGGTTCATTACTTGCCGATATACTACTTATTCCTCTTATCAAAACGGTGTAACCACCTTGACCATTAGAAGATACCTGAACGCCAGCGACTCTGCCTTGAATAATTTGGAAAATACTGTTTGCTCCAGCACAAAGTTGTTGATTTACTTGAATAGAACTTTGAGGATTCGAGTAAATTTTTCGAGAGTCGTGTTCTTCAATTTTTTTTGCTTTTACTGTTACGCCTTCTAATAATTGGGAGTCTTTACTTAATCTCATTTTCTTGTCTAACTCAATGGCTTCATTGGTTTTTTTAAGAAAAATCGCTAATTCTTGTGTGTTAAATTCGATGGCTTTGTAAGGTGTTTTAATGATTCTGACGGTTGGAGTAGGTTTTAAACCATCAATCGAAACATCAAGATTTTTGCTTCCTCCTTTTTTCATACCCTGTACAAAAATTTGAGTGGAGTCATTAAAATCTAAACCATAAAATCCATATCGCCCCAATGAATCAGTGATGCCCATCTGAAAAATAGGGTCTTGTTTTGGGTTTTTTACCATCAATGTTAGGGTTACATTGTCGGCAACTTTTCCATTGGGTCTTAATGCTTTGCCTGTTACTTCTAAACCTGTTTCCAAGAAATTCGCTAATTTGGGTTGTTTATCTGACATTAAGTCTTTCCAGATAAATCTTCGCCAACCTTGTGTCATCATCAACATATCCAAATGACGATTAGCTTCTGGATTTTCTTTGTTGAAATAATAAGCGGGTTGTTCAATATTTCCTCTTAAAGTTGAATAATATTCATTACTCGATAGACTACTCACATCTGAACTGATGAGAAGATAAGACAATAAATTTTCTTGATATGGCTCGGTTAATACTTGCTTGGCATCGGTTACGGCTACCGAAAAATTACCAATAACGGGTTTTCCGTCAGGATTGGTAGCTTCTATATTTACCGTAACTTTTTCACGATGTTTGTAACTGGCTTTGTCAGGAGTGACTTTTAGCGTTAGTTGTTTTTGCTGTTGACTATGAAAAAACACACGCTCACATATTGGTTCGCCTTGAGCATTCATCAAGGTAACTTGTACGATTCCATCATCAGGAATTTTAGTTTTAGGTATTGAAATCCCGAATGTTTTTTGTGTTTCGTTGCCTTTTGCTATAAAACAAAGTTGACCTCTTTGATGTGCCACAATGATTAATTCTTTTGATTTGTCAGCAGAGACAGGAGAACTATTAGAGACAAATATTTTGACTTTCTCTTTGTTACTTAAATTGTCAACCGCTATTGTATAGCCCTGTGCATAGGTTGCTGGCATAGCAAACGGAAGAACTTTTCCGTCATTTTGCTTGATGTAGGCAGTATAAGTTTTTTGTTCTTCGGGTGTGAAACTGAAATAACCCATTCCCAAATGCTCAGACTGAAATGCCGCTACGGTATCTTTCATATTGTCCAACACAAATCCTTGAACATCAACGCCTTTGCCTGCAACATTAATGGCTTTGAACCCGATACGAGAGGTGATGCCAATGACCGTGTTTCCTCCTTCTGGAAAAAATTGAATATCAGCCGCTTGCGTTAATTTTAAGGCATTTTCATCAGATAAACGATTCTTAATTGAGCCTTGCCAAATTTTAAAATTTTGGTGAAAAAAGAATTCTTCTGAATAATTTTTCATGTAATTGGTGTACGCTCGAATGTGATAAATACCTTCTGCTAAACTATCAGGTAAAACGAAATCTCCGTGTGTTGAACCATCGCATTTCAAGATTCTACTGGCAATGACTTTACCTTTTGTTTCATCAATTAAGTCAACATACAAGACACGGCTCACTGAATCTACTTTATGAATCATGCCATCAAAAAGATAACCTTGAAACCACATCGTTTCTCCTGCCATATAGTACGGTTTGTCGAAATGAAGATAGACTTTTTCTTGGGGAGTTGTTAGTCGATACTGTTCGAGTTTTAGAGCAATTTTTTCAGTGAGATTTTCTCCTTCTTCGGTAAATGTAAAGGCAGTAGCAGTAAATAGGGTAATCGCCAAAAAGGCGTAAAGTTTACGAATCATGTTTTGGTAGAATGGGGATTAAAAGCGTTAGAGTTAATTTTGTCAAATTTCTGAACACAAAACGATAAACGCAATTAATTTATGATAAAAGGAGGATTATTTAATTGTGATTGAGTGATTTAATGAATGGTGAATTAGTGATTTGTGTTTTAGTGAATTGTGTTTTAATATTTTTTAATAATCACAATTCACTAAATCACCATTAAAATCAGTTTTTCTTCTTCTTTTTTGTCTTATATAATCTTGGATTTGCTTGAAATTCTTTTTCTTCTAATTCCTTTTTGTCTTCTTCTTCACGAGTTTTAAAAAGGTAATCATCATCATCCATAATGGGAGATTCCTTTAAGGCTTTCCAATCAAATTTTTCATCGATTGGAGTGAGTGCTTTGATAGGGTCAAAAATGCGTTTATCCACATTTAGGGCATCGTAAGGCGTAAAATCTGCTTGATCAGTAAAAAAATCTGAAAGGTCAGTTGCTCCTGCGTCGTATTGATTTAAGTACGGAATGCCCAAAATGTTCCACATCGTTTTGAAAATACTGCCGAAACTATAATGCTGATGTCCGACGAAATTTTTCTTGGCATAAGGGGAATAAATTTGCAAAATACTGCGGTGTGCATCCACGTGGTCAATTCCCCCTTGCGAATCATCTTCGGTAACAATAATCGCCATGTTTTTCCAGTAAGGCGTATGGCTCAAAAATTCCACAACTCGCCCAACCGCCAAGTCATTATCTGCCATATAACTTTCTCTGAACGGAAAACCTGCTTTTGGTCTTTCGCCCGCTCCGTGGTCATTTGGCAACATCAAAGGCACAACTTGAGGCATGGTTTTGCCTTCACCTATAAATTTCTTTTGAAAATCTTTGATGAAAACATCTGCCCGAAATTGGTCTGGAATTGCCATATTATAGGTTGGAAACTCCCATTCCGTATTTTTGTACATAGCATTAGGCAGTGGATAATTTACACCATATTTTTCACCGCTAATTTTCATGGTTGAGTCATTGTAATTTCCTTCTTGCTCAGTCGTAAATCCGTAGTTGTGAAATGAGATATTATTGCGTTCAAAATGCTCCCACATTGAGCCGTCCTGATTATAATCTTCAGGATAAAAACTGCCCGATGAACCCACAAATGCAAAATGACCTGGAGCAGTAGATTCTTGTTTGTATTCACGTTTGCCACCATAAGCAGCAGATACATGAGTTTCCATCCATTCATTTGGGTAAACGCCTGAAAGCCAGCGGTGTCCGTCAGCGGAGTGGTCGGAGTCAACATAGAAATTATCTGCCGTTCCAAATCGTTTTGCTAAGGCTAAATGGTTGGGCATCACGGTACAATTGCTGATTTTTTGAGAGCCAGATTTATTAGCAAAACTTGCATTGATGCCATAACGAGCAATTGAAGGGTCGCCATTTCCTTGTTTTAATTGCCCAAAAATTTCGTCATAAGTTCGGTTTTCTTTTGAGATATAAACGATGTATTTAATGGGTGATTCTTTCTCTTTCGGGAAACTTGGAATAGGATTATTTTCACTCTTTTTTGTTGCTTCAAACTTGAAATTATAAGCCACAACTTTATCCGTTTCGGTCTTTAAATTTTCGTCTTTCGGAATATCCAACACAGAAACCGAACCTTTCATTAAACTTCCGATGTAACTACCTTCTGCACCAATTTTAAATTTTGAACCGCCATTTGGTCCAGAACCAAAACCTTTGGCATTGGCAACTACTAATTTTTGATTGTCTTTGCTGACTTTCAATTTTGAAGGAAACCAACCCACAGGCAAATGTCCAATGGTTTGCATTTTGGGAATGTCAATAACGGCAACTGCATTAATGCCAGATTCTGCTACGTAAAGGCGTTTTTGGTCTGGAGAAATGGCTAAACCAAATGGAATAACGCCTTTAAATCGACCTAATCTTTTATCCAATTGCAACTTGATAGTATTGATTATTTTGCCTTCCTTCGGGTCAATGACAGAAATATTATCGTTGTTTCCATTGCTCACAAAAACGAATTTATCAGTCGCCACCAATGAGTTTGGACTTGAACCGCCCACCGCAGGAATGCCCTCAATCATTTCACCAACCATAACACCCGTTTTGATTTTGGACTTTACTTTGGGTTTTCCTGTCAAATCATACGCCCAAACAGAAAACGATTCTGGTACATTTGGGTCGCCTAAACCTGCCACGTCTTTATCTTCAACTCTTACACCTTCACGCATTTCTTTGGTATTGAACCCGAAAGCTGGTTTTTTCAAATACGTTTCTTTGTTTTTAGGGTCAAGGTTTTTGACTAAACTGTATTCAAACATTCCGACATTGGCAACGTAAAGCGATTTTTCATCGGGTGAAAGTGTAATTCCAAAAGGATAACGACCCGTTTTTACGTTTTCAATGACCGCTTTTTTCTTGGTATCAATAATAGCAATTCTAAAACCAATTTGGTCAACAACATATAGTTTTGAACCATCCGCCGACATCGTCATGTCGCCCATGTATCCATCGGAATAATCCTGATTGTCGAAAGAAATATTACAGTTGATTTCTCCTACTTTTTTCCCTGATTTTATGTCAAAAATAAAGACCTTATTCGTCTGTCCACCCGCTACGTAAACCAATTTGTTATCAGGAGAAATAGCCAAGCCCATAAACACGGCAGCCAATAAATTATCGTCCGTTTTGGGGGAGTTAGGTATCTGAGTAATGGTTGGGTTAGTCGTAAAAATATTTTGCAAAATACTGATAGAGAATGGGTTAGTTCCAGAGTTGGCAGTAATGATTGTTTTGCCGTCGTGACTCATCGCCATACCGTAAGGATGCGGAGCAATGCGGTAAGTTTTACCTAATGGTTTAATAATCCTACCGTTGGGGATAATGGTTTCTCCAGCAGAATTGACCGTAGCATATCGCTCGCCCGCAGGAGCAGAAATTTGCCATTGTGAAAAACTTAAAATTGGGAAAGTACAAAAAGAAAATAAGATTAAAAACCGTTTCATTGATGTTGGATTTGTTGAAATTGAAATTTAGTTTTTTTCTTTTTGATGGACTAATTTTTGGGATTATTATTTGGTTAAGTTGTCTGTAACCCAATGCTTCCGCATCGGACATGAATAAAATCCGATGCGGAAGCATCGGGTTACAAATTCTTTTGTCTGGTTTTCTATTGCCAAAATATCCATTGAGCCAATTAACCCTTCTAATCGGCTCAAATATAGGTATTTTTTGAGCCGATTAACCCTAAAACCTCACAAAATCGTTTTTCCCTTATTAATTCCGTAATTTTGTACTCGTACAGAAATTCTGTGGTAGGGGGCGTATCATACGCTCAATATCTACCAGCGAGGGCGTATGTGATACGCCCCTACAATTGTGATAAATAATCCTTACAATATGTCATTTGAATCATTAAATCTTATTGAACCTATCCAAAAAGCATTAGCAGAGGAAGGTTATACAATTCCTACACCCATTCAAGCACAGGCAATTCCCATTATTTTGCAAGGAACAGACCTATTAGGCGTGGCTCAAACTGGTACAGGAAAAACGGCTGCTTTTGCTATTCCGACTATTCAATTATTATTTAAGAATCATACCTTTCATAAAGGAAAACGTTCGATAAAAGCTCTTATCGTTACGCCTACTCGTGAATTAGCGATACAAATTGATGATAGTTTTAAGGCGTATGGGAAATATACAGGTTTGACACATACCGTAATTTTTGGAGGAGTTAAACAAGGCAGGCAAACCGATGCTTTGCAAAATGGAGTCGATATTTTAGTGGCAACCCCTGGAAGATTATTAGATTTAATTAATCAGCGTTTTATCTCTTTAAAAGACATTCAGATATTCATTTTGGACGAAGCCGACCGTATGTTGGATATGGGTTTTGTGCATGATATTAAGAAGTTATTAGCAATTCTTCCGCCACGTCGGCAGTCTTTGTTTTTCTCGGCAACGATGCCTCCAGAAATACAAAAACTATCGGATAGTATTCTGTATAAGCCTCAAAAAGTAGAAGTTACCCCTGTTTCTTCGACGGCTGATACTATTAAGCAAGCCCTTTATTTTGTTGATAAAAACAATAAAAACGCTTTGCTTTTAGATATTCTGAAAGATGATAAGATTGAAACGGCTTTAGTTTTTACTCGTACTAAACATGGAGCGGATAAAGTAGTAAAAACACTTTTGAAAAGTAATATCAAAGCCGAAGCCATTCACGGAAATAAAGCCCAGAATGCTCGTCAAAGAGCTTTAGATAATTTCAAAGCGAAAACTACCAGAGTGTTAGTCGCTACCGATATTGCTGCACGTGGTATTGATGTGGACGATTTGGCTTATGTTATCAACTTTGAAATACCTAATATTCCCGAAACTTACGTGCATAGAATCGGGCGTACTGGACGTGCTGGAGCAAACGGAACGGCATTCTCATTTTGTGAAACTGAAGAATTACCATATTTAAAGGATATTCAAAAATTGATTGGAAAGAAAATTCCAGTCATTGAAAATCATGATTATCCAATTAGTACGCAACCCGTTGTAGAATTACCCAAACCGCAAAATCAGCATAGAAATACCTCAAAGCCAAATGAATCGGCTTCGGGTACTAAAAAGAAGACTTGGTTTAAGCGGAAGTAAATCGGTATTATAAGTCAATTTTTCAGACATTTATAAGATTTATGCAAAAAACATGGAAATAGTACAAAAAATATTTAGATTATTTCAAGTAAAAATTGTTTATTTCCATGAATAATTTGTAAGCTCCTCAAACTTTGAGTTTCTTTGTGGTAATTTTTAGTGCCTGTACTTTTATAGGTGTAATTGAACCACTAAAAATTCCTAACATAAGAACCAAAAGACGAATGTTTATAAACGCTATTGCCAGTTATTTGCCTGAGCAAATTATTACAAATGCCTATTTTGAAGAGCTGAATGGATTAACTGATGACTGGATTATTGAACGTACAGGAATCCGTGAACGTCGTAAAGCATCAGCAGATGAAAATACGCATACAATGGCGATTCAGGCGGTAGATAAACTAACCGCTAATCTTCCTTATGACCTTTCTGAAATAGACCTCATTATTGGGGCAACTTATACGCCACATGATTGTATTTTTACACTTGCTCATGCCGTACAACATCACATTAATGTTGGAGAAATTCCAGTAGTAACAATTTCATCAGCTTGTTCATCTTTATTGAATGCTGTCGAAATTGTTCAAGGATATTTTGCTTTGAATAAGGCTACAAAGGCACTTATTGTGGCATCAGAGCATAATACGGCTTATAATAATGAAGACGATACAAAAGCAGGACATCTTTGGGGTGATGGTGCAGTAGTGTTGTCAATTTCAAAAGAAAGAACGTCCGAGTCAGACTGGGAAATAAAAGATGTACTTACGGGAGGAGCAGCCAATGTTGGAAAAGCATCTGTAAGCGTAACCTTAAAGCCACTTGACCGAGGAATTATTATGCCTTTCGGGAAAGACGTATTCATCAATGCTTGTACTTATATGCCAAAGGCAAGTTTACAAGTAATTGAGCGTAATGGTTTAACAATCAACGATATAAAATATATTGCACCACACCAAGCAAACCTTAGGATTTCGAAAAACGTTGCGGGAACTTTGGGCGTTTCAGAAGATGTGATGCTTTCAAATATCCAATATTTAGGTAATACAGGTTGTGCAGGTTGTGCGATAACTTTAGACGAAAATAAAGGTAAATTCGTAAAAGGAGATAAAATAATTGTTACCGTTTTCGGTGGCGGATATTCTTACGGAGCGATGCTTGTGGAAATATAGAAAACCATTTATCCTTATAAATAAGCCGATTCAAATAATTTTTGAGTCGGCTTATTTTTTTTTATTTTGTGTAATAAGTCTTCGTTTATCTTTGCTTATGTTGCAATGGGTTGATTATACTAATTTTAAAAATGCATCAAAATCATTAAAATTAGTATTAATAGCGAGTTCCAATACTAATTTAAAATTAGATACAACACCCAATCAACTTTATGTAGATTGGGTGCATTTTTTTTGTATATTAATGGAGAAATTATTCATCATTCTAAAAATCAAATATTGATATGCAAAAAAGTATTACAACATTAGCATTTATAGGACTTATTACGGCAAATGCTTTGGGGCAGAACGCTACCGCTTTAAAATCTAAAATTGCTCAAAAAGCAGAAACCCTTGAAAGTAAAGTAGTTGCTTGGCGTAGAGATTTTCACTTGAATCCAGAATTGGGAAATCGTGAATTTAAAACCGCTGAAAAAATAGCTAATCACCTCAAATCGCTTGGAATAGAAGTAAAAACAGGCGTTGGAAAAACTGGAGTTGTTGGTATTTTGAAAGGAGGAAAACCTGGGCCTGTTGTTGCTCTTCGTGCAGATATGGACGGTTTGCCCGTGAAAGAAAGAGTTGATATTCCATTTGCTTCAAAAGCCGTTGGAGAATATAATGGTCAGCCAGTAAATGTTATGCACGCTTGTGGACATGATACGCACGTTGCTATTTTGATGGGTACGGCTGAGATTTTGGCATCTATGAAAAATGATTTAAAAGGAACCGTTAAATTCATTTTTCAACCTGCTGAAGAAGGAGCTCCTGAAGGAGAAGAGGGGGGAGCTCCATTGATGATAAAAGAAGGAGTTCTGGAGAACCCCAAAGTAGATGTTATTTTTGGGTTACACATCAATGCCCAAACCGAAATAGGTAAAATTAGATACCGACCTGGTGGAACAATGGCGAGTTCAGATTGGTTTAAAATCAAAATTAAAGGGAAACAATCGCATGGTGCAAGCCCTTGGCAAGGTATTGACCCCATCGTGACGGCATCACAAGTGATTATGGGTTTACAAACGATTGTGAGTAGAAATTCACCTCTAAATGAATCTGCGGCAGTAGTTACTGTTGGACAAATTAATGGTGGTGTCCGTAGCAATATTATTCCAGAAGAAGTAAATATGAACGGGACAATTCGTACCCTTGACCCAGCCGTGCAAGATATGATTCATGCTCGTATGGCACAAGTAGCGACTAATATTGCTCAAAGTGCAGGAGCAACTGCCGAAGTGAAAATTACGAAAATGTGTCCGATTACCTTTAATGATGTAGCTTTGACGGATAAAATGGTGCCAACTTTAGAAAGTGTAGCTGGTAAAGCAAATGTATCCATTACGGCTGCAGCTACGGGTGCAGAGGATTTTGCTTTTTATCAGGAAAAAGTACCAGGGTTGTTTTTCTTCTTGGGTGGAGCTCCAAAAGGCAAACCCGAAGGGCAAACTGCACCACATCATACACCAGATTTTTATATCGACGAAGGTGGTTTTGTGTTAGGTATGAAATCAATGGCGAGTTTAGTGGTAGATTATATGGAGAAGTAAATTGAAAATAATCAGTTTAAATGTAAAAAGGGTAGCTTTCAATTGAAAGCTACCCTTTTTACATTTATTTTTTGTTGATAATGATAATATGTCAACCCTTATATTTTTAACGTCTTCTACTACGTTTACGAGCAGTTGAAGGAGCATTAGCAATTCTTATTTGTTTAATTCTTTCTTCTAAATCAACAATTACACGAGCAGACATTTCTCGGTTAGCGTCATTAGCTTCATTTAGTGATTTGTAGGCAGCCTGTAATTTTTCATAGTCAGAGCCTAATTCACCGTATTTTTTACTCAAAGATTCAAAATTCTCTTTTCCCTCTTCTTGACATTTTACATAGTCTTCATTTTTTCTTTTAAACTGACTTTCCATGCTAAAACGATAGCTACTCAATTCTGCATTTTCTTGACGTTCTTTCTGTACTTGTGCTTCTAATCTACGAGCTTGGTCTTGTAAATCAGTGATTTGTTTAGTATCAGTACAACTGCTCATGCTCAGACTGGTAAGTAAAGCTACTGACAAAAGTGTGGAAATCTTTTTCATGAAAATATCTTTTATTTATGGGGTTGTCTTATTTTTCTCCTAATTTATTAACTTTTTTAATAGAAATCAAAATAACTCTCCTTTTTCCTTAGGTTTTGACTTAACAATTGCTAACTCGGTATGTGTTAGCTCGCTTATTTTATTTTTACACCGAAATTAAAGTTATGAGGCATCCTGATTTTTTAGGAAAAATTAACAGTTTTTTAGGGTTTCTGTTTTAATAATTGTCGTACTTTTAAGCAATAATTTAGTAAGATTTACGTTGTAATTTCTTAGAGTAACTTATAAACCCCTATTGGGCTTAAAACTATGAAACGAATTGTACTTTTTGGTATTTTCCTAACAGGAAGTTCATTGACAACTTTCTCGCAATCGTCTGGTATTCAGAAGCCTATCATAGTTACTCCAACTGTTTCAATTCAAAATTTTAATTGGTTCGAAAATGCCACTGTTGGCAAATTAGGTATTCATGTTCAAGTTCAACCGCTTAAAAAAGTCAGTTTGTCTTTAGATGGAGGTTTTTTTAGTAGTCTCGGTGATGTAAAAGTGAACGATAATTATCCTGCAAATATGAGTTTTGGGGACAAAAATCAAATGGGAGGTTCAATATCCTTAGGACCAAATGGAACTACGTCATTTAATGCTCCTAAAATGGGTTATCAGGGGGGATTTGTCAATATTGATGCAGGAATACCAATTAAATTGGGAGATAGTTCAAGAACTTCCATTGAACCTTTTGTAGGAATTGAAGCCAAAGTATGGAATCGTTCAGCAGATTATGGAACGGAAGGAAATCCAATGGTTTTTGAGGAAAAATATAAATTTTTATCTCCTGCTTTAGGGGCAAAATTAAATTATGCAACTAAATCAAAAGTAAAGGTAAGTCTAAGAATTTCAACCAGTTATCCACTTATTTCAAAAATGAAAACGGATGAAAAAAATTTAGCTTTACCCAATACTGAAATTGATTTAACAAAAATGCTTTCTCCTTCGGTTGAATTAGGCGTGAGAGTCAAAAAAGTCACCATCAAACTTCGCTACGAAAGAATAAATATTGGTACTTCTGACTCAATCAGAGGCTATACCAATCCAGCCTCCAAAGCCAACGTAACAGGTGTTTCTATTGGATATGATTTCTGATGTAGATAATAGAGTACAGATGGCAGAAAATAGATAATCGACATCAGAGTTTTATGGAGGGAAAAATTCTCTATTCTCTATTCTCTATTCTCTATTCTCTATTCTCTATTCTCTATTCTCTATTCTCTATTCTCTATTCTCTATTCTCTATTCTCTATTCTCTATTCTCTATTCTCTATTCTCTATTCTCTATTC
>NZ_JAYGIN010000008.1:0-6813 GCF_034931005.1 Arcicella sp. LKC2W | reverse complement strand
TATTCTCATCTATCATTCCGCCTGCTTTAATGGCTTCATAATCAGTTTTTAATCTCCCCATTTCACGAGCCAAAAAAGTTTGTAATTGAGTATTAAACTCATGCTGTTCTTCTTTGCTCAAAGTAGCATAAAAATCTTTTAATTCTTGGTTAATAGTTGCACGTTCTTCAGCAGAAGATGCGTTGATTGAACGTACATGATATTTTTTGAAATCGAAATCCATGATAAAAATTGTTTTTTTGAATAAACTGCAATTTAATTACATTGATTCAAATTTTCACTTTTTGTGTACTCGAAGTTAATATCGCTTGCTATGATGGTTGTTTCTTACGCTTATTTGGTATGGAGTTACTATCAACTTTTTCAAATCAAACCATTCTGGAAGAGTATTTTGAAAAGTACATTCGCTATTGTGTTAGGGTATTTGTTTCTAAGATTATTTTCGTCGTTCGTTGGAAGCATGATTGTTGGCATTTTGCAAGAGGCTGGAAAATAAAAGTATTAAGGATAATAATTTCAATAAATCAAAATACTTATCGCCAAGACCTTACGAATACGCTGAGTTGTCGTAACTTTGTGGTTAAATTTTAACAAATCCTATCTCAATGAGTTAGGAATTTTAGATGAAAACTAAAACGCAATTAAAGAATAAAGTCAATATTGTTACACTTGGTTGTAGCAAAAATGTGGTTGATTCAGAGGTGATTTATACCCAATTGAAAGGAAATGGGATAAATGTTAGCCATGAGTCTAAGAAAGATGATTCAAATATTGTTATCGTAAATACCTGTGGATTTATTGATAATGCCAAACAAGAATCAATAGATACGATTTTGCGTTACGTTGATGCCAAAGAAGCAGGGGTAATTGACAAATTGTATGTAACGGGCTGTCTTTCACATCGTTATAAAGATGAGTTGGAGGCGGAAATTCCAACGGTTGATGCTTTTTTTGGAACAAATGAGTTACCAAGATTATTGAAAACTCTCAAAGCTGACTACAAACACGAACTCATTGGAGAACGTCTTTTAACAACTCCAACGCATTACGCATACCTGAAAATTGCTGAAGGCTGCGACCGTCCTTGTTCTTTCTGTGCCATTCCTTTAATGCGTGGCGGACACGTTTCTCGCACGATTGAAGACCTTGTTATTGAAGCAAAATCATTAGTAAAACGTGGAACGAAAGAGTTAATTCTTATCGCTCAAGATTTGACCTATTATGGTTTAGATATTTATAAAAAACGTAATCTTTCTGAATTATTAGAGCATTTTTCTGACATTGAAGGACTTGATTGGATTCGTTTACAATATGCGTACCCAGCGGGTTTCCCGATGGATGTTTTAGATGTAATGAATTCAAAATCAAATATTTGCAAATATTTGGATATGCCATTACAAAGTGGTTCTACGGAAGTTTTGAAAAGAATGCGTCGTGGAATTACTCGTGAAAAAACCGAAGATTTAATCAATGTCATTCGTGATAAAGTGCCTGATATTGCTTTGAGAACAACGCTAATTTCGGGTCATCCAGGAGAAACTGAAGAAGACTACGAAGAGACATATCAATTTGTAGAAAAAATGCGTTTTGACCGTCTTGGTGTTTTCACATACTCGCACGAAGACCAAACACATTCACATTCATTTGAAGATGATGTTCCTGCCGAAGTAAAACAAGAACGTGCGGACGAAATTATGGCTTTGCAACAAGATATTTCAATGGAACTGAACCAAGAGAAAGTTGGAAATACCTATAAAGTTTTATTTGACAGAAAGGAGGGAGGACACTTTATCGGAAGAACACAATTTGACTCGCCAGAAGTTGATAATGAGGTACTTATCCCTGCAAAACAGTTTGTTCGCTTAGGTGATTTTGCGAATGTAAAAGTTAATCGTGCAGAAGAATTTGACTTGTACGGAGACTTGATTTAGAGGTTAGTTTTTAGAGAGATATTGAATAAATTAAAAACGGAATTATCTACTATTTGTAGCAAGACAAAATTAGCCCACGTATAGAACAGATAAAACAGATTTACACTGATTTTTCTTTAAATTTATCCGTGTAAATCCGTTGAATCAGTACAATCTGTGGTCTAATTTTATTCTGCGACAAATTGTAGATAGTTCCGATTAAAAATGGCGATTTAGAATTTCAATTTCTAAATCGCCATTTTGTTAACGGTATAAAATTAGACATAAAAAAACCTTCTCAAAGTTATTGAGAAGGTTTTAAGTATTTTTAAGACTTTGGTATTACAAGCTCAAAGTTCCCTTACGAGCAGCAGCAATTAAAGAAGCTTCTAAGCCTTTTTTGTTGATAGTACGGATAGCTTTTCCAGATACTTTCAATTGAACCCATACACCTTCAGATTCTAAGAAAAATTTCTTAGTATGAAGATTTGGATAGAATTTACGCTTAGTTTTATTGTTAGCGTGAGATACGTTATTACCTACTTGTGTCTTTTTTCCTGTTAATTGACAAACCTTAGCCATGTTAATCCTTGTTTTTGTTATGTAAAATCACTTTAGAAGCGATATAATAGACTTGATTTTCAGTATTTTCTGAAACGGAATGCAAAATTAGAGATTATTTCTCAAGGATACAATTTATTAAGGAAATAAAATTCAGGAATCTTCGTACTTTTGTTTAAACTCATCGTTTTAAGATTATATGTTTAAGAAAATTGCCACCTCATTACTTTGGCTAACCAGTTTACCTGTTTGTATATATACGCTGGTGACCTACTTGCTGTCATATACGCTCGTTATTGAACATTGGTCGGCAGGCTTTATCATGATGACACTACCATTTGCGATGTTAGGATGTTTTGTTATTGCCTTTACGTGGCTATTTATTCGCCCATCCAGAGCTATATTACCCATCTTGATTTTATGTTTGGGGTATCCGTTTATCAAACGAACTATTGTTTTTAAAGACCCACAAAGAAGCGAAAACTCTTTGTCTGTTTTTAGTTATAATGTGTTCGGGTTTTGTGGGGATGAATATACAGGAGATAAAGAGAAAGCTACCAATTTAATTAATTATTCGGCTGATTATGAGGCAGATGTGAAGTGTTTTCAGGAGTTTTATAATTTGGAAAATGATAAAAGATTTCGGACAATTACTTTAATGCAAAAGGAAAATCCGTACATGGTTAGCAATAGCGATAGAGGAAATCAGGGTTTGGTTGGACTCATTATTTTTTCAGTTTACCCAATTATTCATCATCAAGGAAAGGTTTTTGGACGACGCAATGCCAATGGCTATTTAGTAGCAGATATTGCTCGTAAAAAAGACACCATTAGGGTGATTAATATTCAGTTACAATCTATGGGAATACGAGTAAACAAGGTAGTGAGTGAAGTAAAAGGGAAAGATTATGAGGAAGCAAAAAAAGAAGGAAAGGGTATTGTTTCATCTTTAAAAATGGGTTTTCAAAAACATGGAGAAGAGGTAAAATTGATTGAAAAAATGATTGATGAAAGTCCTTATCCCGTAATTCTTTGTGGTGATTTTAACGAAACACCTTATGGAAATGCTTATGGAAGTATCCGTGACCGATTGAAAAATGCCTTTGAAGAAGCTGGAAATGGTTTTGGTTTTACGCTCAATCGTAGTCCGAGATTAGTGAGAATTGATAATCAGTTTTGTTCTGAAGAAATCAAAGTTCTTGATTTTAAGACTTTTCGAAGTGTTTCCTTCTCTGACCATTTCCCAATTTTGGGTAGATATTCTTTAGAAAAAACAGAAAAGCTGAAAAATAAATAAAAGTGGAATGTTCGTAAATTCTGCTTAACTCATCAACAATTAATATGAATTACAAACTACCCTTCATCGGAAAACTCGCTTTTGCTTTAATTTCAATCACCATTTTGGTGTATTGGTTAATGGTTTTACAAGATATTCTTGTGCCAATTTTTATCTCCATTATTTTATCAATGTCAATTTTCCCAGTAGCTAATTGGCTGGAAAATAAAGGATTGGGTAGAATTTGGGCGGTAACGCTTACGCTGTTGTTATTTACCGTTGTAGCATTTGGCATCATTTGGTTAGCTTCTACCCAAATTTCAGATTTTGGAGAAATGCTACCACAATTAGAGAAAAAACTGACCAATTGGTTTAATCAAATTCAGCGTTGGGCAGAAAGTACATTTCACGTTGGGAAAAAAACACAAATTGCTCGACTTCGACAGTACGGAACAGGATTTTTAAGTACGGGTGGCAGTTTCTTTACATCAGCACTTTCAACCACTGGAAGTGTTTTGGGAAATCTCTCTTTGATTCCGATTTATATGTTTTTCTTTCTGTATTATCGAGATTTTTTCAAAATGTTTTTTTATAAAGTTTTTAATAATGTAAGTCGAAAGAAAATAGATTCAGTTCTCACAAAAATCTATGAAGTTGTCCATAGTTATTTAACGGGTTTAGTCACAGTGACTTTGATTGTGGGTAGCCTCAATACCATTGGTTTATTGGCTTTAGGGATTGATTACGCAGTTTTTTTCGGTTTTTTGGCGGCAGCATTATTAGTAATTCCTTTTATAGGCATCTTGATTGGCTCTATTTTGCCCATTATTTTAGCACTAATCACAAAGGATTCTCCGATGTACGCAGTAGGAGTAGCAGGCGTTTTTATTTTTGTACAATTCTTAGAGGGGAATTTTATTACACCTCAAATTGTTGGGTCAAAAATTAGTATAAATGGGTTAATTGCCATCATTGCTTTATTGCTGGGTTCTGCACTTTGGGGAGTAGCTGGTATGGCATTGTCTTTGCCAACAATTGCGATATTAAAAGTCGTTTTTGATGCCGTTCCAGACCTCAAGCCTTTTGGATATATTTTGGGTGAACCCGACCATGAAAAATTACAACATGAGAAAAGGAAATCGATGGGAAGTTTTATGCCAGACTTTGTAGAAAGTATTGTAGAAACCACTGAAGATGTCAGGTCTTTGGTGAGTGGAAAGAAAAGAAAAGGGAAATCAGAGAAGATAGATTAAAGAAGTGATGTTTCGAAAACAATATTTTGTTTGAGCGACCAATTTCGAAAGCCCCTTTCACAATTTTTATGATTGCGAAAGGAGCTTTCGGAATTGGTAGCTTTTCGCAAATCGTTTGTTGCGTAAAATTACTTATTTCGATTGCTCCGTTCCCATCAATTTATCCCAAAATGTAAAGTAAAAACCGTAATTTCCTTTTCCGTAATGATGGTGATAATTATGAGCAGTTGAGGTATTAATCCATTGTCCAAACCAATGTTCTCTAAACCATTTTGGATAAATTTCATAGCCTAAATGTCCGTAAACATTCACTACCATTGAGATTAAGTAAAATATCGCTACTGCATTAAAATGAGCAGGAATCAAGAGCATCATTACAAACTGAAAACAACCGTTAATGACGGCTTCCATAGGGTCAAATGAAAAAGCTGCCCAAGGACTTGGATTGTGAGATTTATGATGTAAAGCATGAAAATTTTTGAACAATGACTTATGATGAACCAAACGATGAGTCCAGTAAAAATAGGTGTCATGGAGCAAAATCATAAGTAAAATACTTAACCAAAAATACCAAATTGGGTACTCATTGATGTTGTTGTACGCCAATGAAAATTGATAAAATGGCGTTTTGTAAGCAATATAACCTACCACCCCAAAAATGATGCACGACATGAAGGAAGAGCCAATTTCTCGTAAATAGTCACTTGATTTTGGGAAACGATTTTGAATTTTTTGGAATGATTTTGAGTTTTTGAAAACATAATAAAAAACAAAAAATGCAATTCCTGCTACCAATAAATAGCGAAGAAAATTAATTAGGAAAATAAAAATGCCGAAAGGAAGTTGGGTTTTCATAAGCTTATTATTTAAAATTGATAAGCAAATTTGACTCTGAATTTTGAAGAAAAAATTTACAAAAGATAAGTTCGTGTTTTGGCAGAGAGGTTTTAGTGGTTGGGATTTAGGTATTAGTTATAAAACGATGAGGATTAACTTGAACTTTTGAATGGAAATAGATACTTGTACCGTTTAACTAATAACTAAATTCTAATTTACTTGCAATCAATGCTTATTTTCCGAAACTCGTTTTCTAATTCTGCTTAATGAAACAGGCGTTACTCCCAAAAATGATGATAAATGTTTGAGTGGCACTCGATTCATTAAATTTGGATATTTTTCGATGAATTTTAAATATCGTTCTTCAGGAGAATAGAACAAATGCCCTTCGTAAAATTTTATCGCTTGAGCTAATTCTTGTTGAATAAAATACCTTCCAAAACGCTCTAATTGATGATTTTTAGAAAATAGTGCCTCCATTTCTTCATAATCATAAACCATCAAAGAAGTATCTTCTAAGGCTTCAAAACTATAAGATGAGGGTTGATTGAGAATGATACATTCAAAAGACGAAACCATTTGTAGTTCATGTTTGAAGATGATATTATACTCTTCGCCGTCTTTTAAATGGTAAAATCTAATCAAACCATTCATAATCATTCCTACTTTTTTGGTGTAATCGCCCGCTTTTAAAAAGTGTTCATTTTTGGGAATATGAATGATTTTTCCAATTGATAATAGCTCCGTTAAATCACTAATTTCCAGAAAGTCATATTGCTTCCAAAAAGTCTGAAAATCAGGATTATGAACTATATTTTGTATCAATAGGCTATCCATTGTAAGTTTATGAGTTATGAAATGTCCCGTCCTGAAATAAGTTGACCAAATTTTGAACTTAAAACGTATCAAAAGATGGACAAAACCAAGAACACTGGGCAAAAATTTATTCGCTATTTCAGCGAAGAATTCAAACGGC
>NZ_JAYGIN010000007.1:0-268297 GCF_034931005.1 Arcicella sp. LKC2W | reverse complement strand
AAAAACCGCCGTCAGGGTTACGGAAGAAGACCCTGACGGCGGTTTTTCACCCCGTCAGCGGTTAATTTGGGTCAAATTTGCATTTGCATTTTTAAGTACATAATTCCGTTGATTATTAGTTAATCCTCTCCTTCTGAACTATTATTTTTTAGATTGGAGGATTTTAGGATTCAGTTCGACAAAAAATATAGTTCAATCCCCAATAACCAATCCACCAATAACCAATCCACCAGTAACCAATCCACCAATAACCAATCCCCAATAACCAATCCACCAGTACCCAATTCCTCCATTATGACATTCGTCAGTTTTCTGACTGATACATCCCCCCTTCTTCGCTGATTCTCCTCATGTGACTTCCTGATTGTTTCCATCAATTTTGTAGAAACAAATTACTATTTCAGCCGATGCAAATTATCTATTTTATGATTGGCGTGAGTTTGCTGATGGCCTTAGGCTTTTTAGCAGCTTTTTTCTGGGCAATGAGCAAAGGACAAAATGATGACCTCCACACGCCAGCCATGCGAATACTTTTGGAAGATGAAACGCTAACTAAAACTGAATCAACATATTATCACGATGAAAGAACCAATACAACCCACCACCACTCACGAGCCTAAAAAGTGTAAGTGTAGTAAAGATTGTAATCGTTGCAAAGCAATGAAATTAATTGATTTTGAGAAGTTTAACTAAAATCTATCACGATGTCAGCCATTAATACAAACGTAGAACATTTTGAGTACGACAATACAATCGTCCGAAATTTTGCCCTTGCCTCCATAATTTTTGCCATAGTTGGGTTACTGGTAGGTTTATTGATTGCCACCCAACTTTTTTTGCCTGCTGCCAATATTACACAGTATTTTACCTTTGGCCGTATTCGGGCATTGCATACCAATGCAGTTATTTTTGCCTTCGTCGGTAACGCCATTTTTGCTGGAATTTATTATTCTCTGCAACGTCTTTGTAAAGCTCGTCTTTATAGCGATTTACTATCAAAAATACACTTTTGGGGTTGGCAATTAATCATTTTATCGGCAGCAATTACCTTACCTTTAGGATTAAGCACTTCTAAAGAATATGCAGAATTAGAATGGCCAATTGATATTGCCATTGCCCTTATTTGGGTAATATTTGGTATTAATATGTTCGGTACAATTTTCAAACGTCGTGAGCGTCACTTGTATGTAGCCATCTGGTTTTATATCGCTACCTTCGTTACCGTTGCGATGTTACACATTGTCAACTCTTTGGCAATTCCAGTTTCTCTCACTAAAAGTTATTCATTGTACGCAGGTGTGCAAGATGCTTTGGTGCAATGGTGGTACGGACACAATGCGGTGGCATTTTTCTTGACAACTCCGTTCTTAGGATTGATGTACTATTATTTGCCTAAAATGGCTAATCGTCCTGTTTATTCTTACAAATTATCAATCTTACACTTTTGGTCGTTGATTTTCTTATACATCTGGGCAGGGCCTCACCACTTACTTTATACAAGTTTACCAGACTGGGCTCAGTCATTAGGAACGGTATTTTCAATTATGTTGATTGCTCCGTCTTGGGGAGGTATGATTAATGGTTTGCTTACGCTTCGTGGAGCTTGGGACAAAGTTCGTGAAGACCCAAGATTAAAAATGATGGTGGTTGGGGTTACGGCTTACGGTATGGCAACTTTTGAAGGGCCAATGCTTTCATTGAAAAACATCAACGCTATTGCTCACTATACCGACTGGATTCCTGCACACGTACACGTGGGTGCGTTAGGTTGGAATGGCTTCCTTTCATTTGCGGTAATGTATTATATCGTTCCGAAAATGTACGGGAATGAGATGTTCTCTAAAAAATTGATGAATGCTCACTTCTGGTTAGGAACATTAGGGATTTTATTCTGGGCAGTACCGATGTATATCTCAGGATTTACGCAAGGAATGATGTGGAAAGAGTTTACTGCCGAAGGAAACTTAAAATACGGCAGTTTCTTGGAAACGACTTTACAAGTTATTCCAATGTATTATTTGAGAGCTTTGGGTGGATTATTCTACTTATCGGGTGCTTTAATTGGTGCATATAACATTTTCAAAACGATGTTAGTGGGTAAATTAATCGCCAACGAAGCAGCACAAGCTCCCGCTCTGGAAAAAGTATTTATTGCCGAAGGTAGCGATTCGCACTGGCACAAATGGGTTGAACGGAAACCTTTACAAATGCTATTTTGGTCGTTTGTAGTTGTTGCCATTGGTGGTATGATTGAGATTATCCCAACTTTCATGGTTCAGTCAAACGTTCCAACGATTGCTTCGGTACAACCATATACGCCGTTAGAATTACAAGGTAGAGATTTATACATCCGTGAAGGTTGTGTTTCGTGTCACAGTCAGATGATTCGTCCATTCCGTTCAGAGACAGAACGTTACGGAGAATATTCAAAAGCAGGTGAATTTGTGTATGACCACCCATTCTTGTGGGGCTCAAAAAGAACTGGACCAGATTTGCATCGTGAAGGCGGTAAATATCCAGATTCTTGGCACTACCACCACATGAGAGACCCAACGTCGATGTCACCAGGTTCAATCATGCCTCCTTATGAGTGGTTATTAGAACAAAAATTGAATGTTTCTAATACGCAAGACAAATTGAGAGCGATGAAAACTTTGGGCGTTCCTTATGACGATTACGCTATCAAAAATGCCAATATTGATTTAGCAGAACAAGCAAAAGCAATTTCTGATAATTTGGCAAAAGAGAAAATCAAAGTTGCTCCTGACAAAGAAATCGTTGCCTTGATTGCGTATTTACAACGTTTAGGAACGGATATTAAGAAAGGACAACAGTAGTCACCAATGGCACGCAGATGACACAGATGCTTCGCAACGCAGATTTTTGCAGATTTTAATATCAAATCAGATTATTTTTTTAAAAAGAAAGATTACGATAGTTAAAAGCTAAAAATCTATATAAATCTGCGTTGCGAAGCATCTGCCTCATCTGCGTGCCAAAACCAAACAAAGCCATGTTCAAACAATTTATTGATAAAATGCAAGGAGCAGACATTCCAATGATTACTTCCCTCCTCATATTTTTTGTATTCTTTCTTTTGGTAGGTACTTATTTATTCATTATCGACAAAAAGCACCTTACCTACATGAGTCATTTACCACTCAACGAAGAACAAACCATTATCAGATGAAAAAGATATTTATACTTCCATTATTATTGTCGTCATCCGCAATGAATGGAGCCGTTTTTAATAAACAAATCCTGTTAGCAACCACCTCAGAATTAACGTTTTACGAGGTTCTTTTAATCAGTGCTTTGTTTGTAATGTGTATCATTTTATTAGTGGTAACAATCACATTACAAAATTTTGTCAAAGTGCTTTTAAAACCTAAAGAGCAAGAAGATTCAGCTTATACGCAAGCAATGGAAAGCCGAACTTTTTGGCAGAAATTCTGGAGTTTGAAGCCATTGTCGATGGAAAAAGACATGATGATTGAGCATGAATTTGACGGAATTTCAGAGTTAGACAACCCAACGCCACCGTGGTTTATGTATCTTTTTTATTCAAGTATTGTCTTTGCGGTCGTTTATTTATTCGCTTTTCACATTGTTGGTAATGGACAAATTATGACCAACGAATACTCCGAAGAAATAGCCATTGCAGATAAAGCTCATGAATTATACATGAAAAAATTTGCCAATTCTGTCAATGAAAACAACGTAAAAGTATTAACTGATGCAAAATCGTTGGAAGATGGCAGCAAAATTTATACGCAAAACTGTGTGGCTTGTCACGGAGATAAAGGTCAAGGAATTGTAGGACCAAACTTGACGGATGAGTTTTGGTTACACGGAGGTTCAACCAAAGATATTTTCCATACCATTACAGAAGGTGTACCAGAAAAAGGGATGATTTCTTGGAAAAAGTCATTGAATCCAATTCAAGTACAACACGTAGTGAGTTATATCAGCACTTTACAAGGAACAAAACCAGCAAACCCCAAAGAACCGCAAGGTGATAAGTATGTAGCGAAATAAGATTTAGTGAAAAGTCATAAGTAATAATTTCTACAAAACATTTCGGAACTATATACCTATTAATGCAGAACCGCTGACGGGGTGAAAAACCGCCGTCAGGGTTTTGGATTCAGACCCCTGACGGCGGTTTTTCACCCTGTCAGCGGTTAATATGGTCAAAATTTCATCTTGCATTAATAAGTACATAATTCCGAAACATTTTTACAGATTTATGCAAATGATTATCAGTGAAATAAATCACTAAATCACAACTCACTCAATCACCAAATTAGTCATGAAACCAGCTAAAATAGATACCACCAATTACCGAGACCATTTATCCAATGTAACGCAAACAGGGAAGAGAATCTGGATTTATCCTCGCATTGTGGCGGGTCAATTTTACAAGTTGCGTACTTATTTTTCGTGGCTTTTGTTAGGTCTTTTATTGGGTTTGCCTTGGGTAGAAGTGGACGGACATCCGATATTTCTATTCAATGTTTTGGAACGTCGATTTATCTTTTTTGGGGTAACATTTTTCCCCCAAGATTTTCATTTAGTTGCTATTGGATTACTAACTTTTATTGTTTTCATTATCCTGTTTACAGTGATTTTCGGTAGAGTTTGGTGCGGATGGGCTTGTCCACAAACTATTTTCATGGAAATGCTTTTTCGGAAAGTTGAAATTCTGATTGAAGGCGACCACAACGCACAAAGACGATTAGACACTCAGCCTTGGACGACTGAAAAAATTTGGAAGAAAACGCTCAAACATTTCATTTTTGTTGTGCTTTCTTTTCTGATTGCGAATGTATTTTTGGCGTATTTGATTGGGAAAAAAGCATTATTAGCCGTGATTTTTGATAATCCACTCAATCATCTTGTAGGCTTGTTTTCAATCATCATTTTTACAGCGGTTTTCTACTTCGTATTTGCTCGTTTTCGTGAATTAGTTTGTATTGTGGTTTGCCCTTACGGACGTTTACAAGGCGTGATGTTAGACAAAAAATCTATCGTTGTGGCTTATGATTTTATTCGTGGGGAAATCAGAGGGAAGCACCAAACTGCTACCGAAAAAGAAGTGGCTCTTGCTAAAAATGAACCCGTCCACGGTTCTTGTATTGACTGTAAAATATGCGTTCAGGTTTGTCCAACAGGCATTGACATTCGTAATGGTACGCAATTGGAATGTATTGGTTGCACCGCTTGTATTGATGCTTGCGACGAAGTAATGGACAAAATCGAAGAGCCTCGTGGACTGATTCGTTATGCTTCTGTTGAAGGCATTGAGCAGAAAAAGAAACTAAAATTCAGCGGTAGAATTGCCGCTTATTCACTTGTTTTAGTAGCACTTTTAGGCATTTTAGGATTTTTATTAATCACTCGTAATATGGTTGAAACCACCATTTTAAGAGCTCCAGGACTTACTTACCAAGAAAGTAAAGACGGCACCGTTAGCAACCTTTACAATGTACAAGTGCTGAACAAAAGTTATCAAAAAATACCTGTACAATTCCACTTAAAAGGGAATAATGGTCAAATAAAAATGATTGGGAAATCTTTAATGGTACAGTCGGGAGAAGTAGCCGAATCGTCATTTTTCATTATTCTACCGACAAAATCATTGAAAGAAAGTAGTGTAAAATTGGAGATAGAGGTAATATCAGAAGGTAAAATCATTGATGTGGTAAAAACGAAATTTCTTGGGCCTATTCAGGATTGAGTTTTGCCACGAAGACACGAAGGCTCTAAGTTGAAATTTTTTGCCACGAAGACACGAAGGCTCTAAGTTGATTTTTTTTTGCCACGAAGGCTCTAAGAATTTGGGGCTAACGCAGACAGGGTTTGAACCCTACCTGCGTTAATCAACCAAGTATTTTAAATATTAAAGATTTTAAACAAAATTCTTTTTGTCTTCGTGCCTTTGTGGCTAAAACCTATTTCCAAATATCTTAAACAAATAAAATCATGAACTGGGGAAAATCAATTGTATTGAGTTTTGTAGTATTCGCCTCATTTGTTGGGACGATGGCGTACAAAATGGCAACTGCCAAAGTGGATTTGGTCAGGACGAATTATTATCAGAAAGAAATTGATTTTCAACAGCAAATCGACCGTGTAAATAATTCAGCTACTTTTAAAAACAATAAAGTCATGACTTATTCACCCGAAAACCAAGTGTTAAGAATTGGATTCCCAACACCCGTGAACAAAGGAGAAATCACTTTCTTTCGTCCATCTGATAAAGGTTTGGATTTTACGATACCCATTCAAAAAACAACCACTTTTGATTATTCCACCCAAAAAATGCAGAAAGGATATTGGAAAGTACAAGTGACATGGACGGATGGTAGAAGTGAGTATTATTTAGAAGATGAATTGATAATTAAATGAGTGATTGAGTGAATTGTGAATATTAACCGAACTATCTACTATTTGTCTATTTGTCGCAAGAAAGTAAACCGCCGACAGGGCGAAAAGCCGCTGTCAGGGTTTCGGACTCAACCCTGACAGCGGCTTTTCGCCCTGTCGGCGGTTGTGAAACGAATAGTAGATAATTCCAAATATTAAGATTCCATAATCACAACTCACCAACTCACAATTCACTCAATGACTAAATACAAAAAATGAACATTTTATATTCAATAGCTTTCATGACTGGTTTGGCAGGGAGTTTCCATTGCGTGGGGATGTGTGGACCAATTGCCCTTGCCTTGCCAGTCGGAAAGCTATCGTTTTTTCAAGCTACCCTTAGCCGAATTCTTTATAATGCAGGTAGAATTCTCACTTACAGCACTTTAGGAATGGCTTTTGGGTATTTTGGTAGTTCTTTTTTTGTCGCAGGTTTCCAACAACAATTTTCCATTTTTATGGGTTTATTGGTATTTCTTTTCATTTTTCCAAACCGCATTGTTGCATGGAGTCCTTTCCAAAAAATTACCCATTATTTAACCAACTCATTTCGTAAAGTTTTTCCAATTCAATCGCCCATAGGCTTTCTTGTTTTGGGAATACTCAATGGTTTATTGCCCTGCGGGTTAGTATATGTGGCACTCGCAGGAGCAGCGGCATCATCAACACCGACACAAGGAGCCATTTTTATGGCATTATTTGGTTTAGGAACAGCTCCGATGATGTTTTCAGTGAGTATTCTTCCCAAATTTTTAAGCCTCAACCTTCGTCAGAAAATCAACAAATTTCTACCCATTTATACTTTTTGTCTGGCTATTTTCTTTGTTGTTCGTGGGTTAAATTTGGGGATTCCTTACCTTAGTCCTAAATTTGAAAAGCAAACGGCTACTCGTACAATTCCAGTATGCCATACCATCAAAAAGAATTAATAGACAATTCATCATTAAATCCATTTATGAATCTTCCAGTTAGTCAAGCACTTTTAGCAACTGTATTTGAAAATACTCCTTCATTTATGGGCGTGTATAATGTTAATACGCATGAGTTTGAGTTTATCAATCAAACTGGGCTAAATATGCTTTGCGTTACTGATTTAGAAGACTTCAAAAAGGTTTTTCCACACGGTTTCAGAAAGGATAAACTTAGTATCAAAGAGCATTCAGAAATAGCTGAGCATTTGATGAATAACAAAGTTTGGTCGGAAGAAATCATTTTTGAAAATCGTGTAAAAGATGAATTTTGGGGAAATCTACAAATTTCATTATTCCAAGATTTAGGCATTCCGCATTACTTCGTTAGAATAACAGATATTTCTTCTCGCAAAAAAACAGAGCAACAAGTTAGAGATGAAGAAAACCGCTTTGAAGCACTTTTCATGCACGCAGCTATCGGTATCATCATGGTAAATCGTGAAGGAAAAATTGTACTATCTAATCATTTTGCAGATGTACTTTTTGGCTACCAAAGAGGTGAACTGATGGGAAATCAATTAGATATTTTAATTCCTCAAAATATCAAAGAACAACATCAAAAAACCTATCAAAGCTACACCCAAAAACCGCAAGATAGAGCAATGGGTGTTGGTTTAGACTTAAATGGCAGAAGAAAAGATGGGTCATTATTCCCCGTTGAGATTAGTTTGAGTCATTTTAAATCGGGAGATACGCCTTATTATATTTCATTTATTAACGATACTACTTTCAAGAAAAAAGCAGAAACAGATTTGCTCAATAAAAACTCTGAAATCAAGAAATTGAATGATAGTTTGGAGAAAGAGGTCGTCAATAGAACAAATGCGTTAGTGGAAACGCTCAAAAGTTTAGAACGTTCTAAATTAGAGTTAGAAATTGCATTAAACAAAGAAAAAGAATTAGGCGAATTAAAATCTCGATTTGTTTCAATGGCTTCTCATGAGTTTAGAACACCTTTGACGGCTATACAATCTGCGGCATCATTGATTGAAAAATACCCAAAAACCGAAGAACAAGATAAGCGAGAACGCCACACGCAACGCATCAAAGCGGCGGTGGGAAATTTAACCGATATTTTAGAGGAATTTTTATCAGTCGGCAAATTAGAAGAAGGTAAAATAGAAACAAAAATGAGTGCCTTTGATTTACCAGAATTGATGCAAGAATGTATCATCGATTTAACAAGTATTACCCGCAAAGGGCAAAAAATCAACTATCAACATTCAGGTGATTCAATCGTCAAGTTGGATAAATCTTTATTACGTAAAATCATTATTAATCTTTGTTCAAATGCTCTGAAATTTTCAACCGAAAATTCAACGATTGATGTTATAACGGATTTTCAAATGGATTCCTTAGTTCTGAAAGTTTCAGACAAAGGCATTGGAATTTCGGCAGAAGACCAAAAGCATTTATTTGACCGTTTTTTCAGAGGAGCAAACGTAACCAATATTCAAGGAACAGGTTTGGGCTTGCATATCGTGGCTCGTTATGCCGAATTGCTCAACGGAAAAGTTACCGTAGAAAGCGAGTTAAACGTGGGGACAACCTTTACCGTTACCATAAAATCTTAACAATTATGAAAACAATCCTTTTAGTAGAAGATAGCGACGATATTAGAGAAACCACAGCCGAGATTTTGGAGCTGGCAGGTTATAAAGTTTTGACGGCTGAAAATGGAAAAATAGGCGTTGAAGTTGCCCAAACTACCAAACCAGATTTAGTAGTTTGTGATATTATGATGCCTGTTTTAGATGGATACGGCGTTTTGCATATTTTTAGCCAAAGTCCTGATTTACAAAACATTCCGTTTATTTTCTTAACTGCCAAAACGGAAAGAACTGACCTCCGCAAAGGTATGGACATGGGTGCAGATGATTATTTGACAAAACCCTTCCAAGAAATTGAGTTGTTGAATGCTATTGAAAGTCGTTTCAAAAAATTAGAAAAGCTTTCAAATTCTTTTAAAAATACCCACGAAGGCATCGAAGAGTTTTATCAAAAAGCTACTAAACACGCTGATTTGCATTCGCTTTCGGCAGATAGAAAAATCTCAACGGTTAAGAAAAAACAATTAATTTATGCCGAAGGTGATGAACCCATTAAGTTCTATTTCTTGAAACATGGAAAAATTAAAACATTCCAAGCCAACAGAGACGGCAAAGAATTTATCACGGGATTATACAATTCGGGAGATTTCTTCGGACACATTGCTATCATCGAAAATACTGAATATCAAGAGTCAGCGGAGGCGTTAGAAGACTGTGAAATTATTGGGATTCCGAAGCATGACTTTTTAGAATTAATCACTCGTAATCAAACAGTTGCCAACCAATTTATCAAAATGTTGGCAAATGATATTCAAGAGAAAGAGAAATTACTCACGCAAATGGCGTATAATTCTATCCGAAAAAGAACGGCAGATGCTTTGGTAATGTTATCGAAAAAATACAAAAGTGAAGGACAAGAAACTTTTGCCATGAGAATATCAAGAGACGACTTAGCATCGGTAGTTGGGACGGCAACGGAATCATTAATTAGAACATTAAGCGATTTCAAAGCCGACCATTTAATTGAAATTAGTGGTAGCGAAATCCGAATTGTAGATGAACGAAAATTGGTTAATTTAAGAGGATAAAAAATCCCGAAAGTAGTCCATTATGAACGATAAACGCTGTCAGAGTTCAAAAACCCTGACAGCGTTAGAAATTGACAGCATTAATTGCCTGTATTAATTACGCCCACCTCTACTTTCAGCGGGTCTGTCGCCACCACCGTTATTACCTCTCGATGGTTCTGAACGACCGTTAGAATTTCTACCATTATTATTTGGTTCGGTTCTATTAGCACGGTCGTTACCTCTACCCTGAGAATATCCACCATTATTATTATCACGATTTGGCTCTACACGGTCGTTACCTCTACCCTGAGAATATCCACCATTATTATCCCCACGATTTGGCTCTACACGGTCATTACTTCTACCCTGAGAATATCCACCATTATTATCCCCACGATTTGGCTCTACACGGTTAGAACGTTCTCTATCTCTATTATTGTCGTAGCCTCCATTTCTTGAATTACCTCTATTATTACGGTCAGCTCTGTCGTTACCACGAGAATCATTATTTCTTTTATTGTATTGACTTCTTTCTGAATAATATCTACGAGCCACCTGATTTCGGTCATTTCTGTACCAACCGTTATAATTTGGACGTGGCACATAACCAAGCGTTATGCTACCAAAACCTCTTTTGTCGAATCTGAAGAAATCAAAACCACCTTGATAATACCATCTTGGATACCCACGGCGGTCGTAACCATAAACATCAAAACCATAAAAAGAACGGTCATTATCGTACAATTCAATACCAACTCGGCGATTTAGATACACCACATCATCCCAAATTTCTTGTTGTTCCCAACTCGTAAAAATTCCATCTGATTGATACGCATATTCTTTACGTTCCAAATCCTCCAAACGGCGATAAACAATATTGGATTCATTCCGAGTAATCAATCCTCTTTGAATACCATCGCTGATACGCACTCTAATATCCCAGTGCCAGTCAAACTCATTATCATAATAATATCTGTCATCATCATATCCGTAGCCTTGATTGCCATATTGTGCCATTGCCGATGAAATAGTAGAAATTACTATCATTACAGCCACCATGTATTTTCTCATTTTCGTGATTGGTTAAATTTATTTATTTGTCCATTAGAACAGAAAAACAGCCAAAGTATTATTAACGACTTGTTAATGAGGTGTTAATGTTTTGTTAAGGGACAAATGAATGGGGATTTACCCCTAAGATTAGTATTTTTCATTTCAATTATTTTAGTGATAGTCTCAAATGTTACTTATAGTCTTTGATTTATAGTCAACAAATTTTGAGTTTTGTGTTATGGATGTTAAAGGAAAAATAGGACAAAGAATTAAGCATTTACGAGATATTTCGGCAATGTCACAAAAAGACTTGGCTTATTCTGCTGATTTAGATAGAAGTTATATTGCTTCGGTTGAAAACGGTAGTCGTAATATATCCATAGTGAATATTGAAAAAATTGCCACTGCACTAAACGTAACGCTAAAAACCTTTTTTGATTATGACGAATTTGATAAACCTACAACAAGCCATTAACGAGATTAAAAAATCTATTGAAAATGCTATAAAAACCGCTGGTACTGAGGGTAAGAACAACCTTATTCGTAGCCAGAAGCCAATAAAACTACTTCACGAAATTGTCAAGTCTGATTTAATTAAAAACAATGTCAATCCAGAATTAATTTGTCCAAAACTGGCAGAAAGCCACGGCGAATTATCTCTTGCAGGCTTTTTCAAACGTAAAAATCAAGACGTTTCTATTATTCCCAATTATCTAACTAAAACAGAAGAAATTCTAAATTTTGAAGGAATTCTTTACGGACAAAAAGATAATTATGGCTTTGATTTCACTGAACAAACTTTAACCATTAATGTCCGAAGTCAGTTGAGTAGTTCAGCAAAAAATTTCGATACACTTTATGAACGAACATTTGCAGAAGCGTTAAATCTACATTTACGCTGTGAGAAGATGGTTTTGGGTGAGTTTTATATGATTTCAGTAAATGAATATGATAGTAATGAAGCCAATAAGAAAAGTGTAAAATACAAAAAACTCACTAACGTCGATAAGCACATTGAAAAATATTTACTTTCGTTTGGAGCAGTTAATGGGCGAAATGATACTAAAATAGACCACTATAAATACGAAAGAGTTTGTTTATTAATTGTGGATTTTAGTCAGAGCATTCCAAAGATTTACTATACTGATGAAGAATTAAAAAGAGATAATTTATTACCTAAAAACTCAATCGCAAGTATTGAAAAATTGAGTTTCCCCAATTTTATTACTGATTTGCTAACCATCTACGAAACCAGATTTGGTAAAGACAAATTCAATTGATATTTATCAATTAAAAATTTATCTATTTCTTGTTTATCATTCAATGATTTCAGGATATTGATTTCCTCTTTTGTGAACATTGGAATGGTAAATTTTTCAATAAAATTTTTCTGATAACAAGGATAACCACCTTCAATAGATACACTCGTTTTACTTACATAGTAGTGCATCAAGTAAGAATTCAAGATTTTTTGAACCGCTGCTATATTTTCTATTAATGTTAAAGGGTTTTCGGGTTCGTCGAATAAAGAAAAGGTTGTCTTTGGTTCTCTAAAAAACAACCCATATCCATTCGTAAAGAAGGCTTCTTCCTCTTCTACTAACAAAAATCTTGGAAATTGACTAAACGTAGGGTTTAAAATTCGTTTGCCAAACTTATTCAAACCTTGCGTTCTTCCCCAAACAAAAAATGGCTCATATTTAACCTTTCCTTTGTCTCGGGTCGATAGGTTTTCTTTTTCAGACAATAAATAAGCGTAGCATTTTGGGTATTTTGTAGCAAATTCTTGTTCAGAAATTGGCATAGCATTTCCTTTACCAATATGATAAGGACAAATAATTCTCTTCGTATTATTTGCGATTTCTGCTTGCGATTTAAAATTCGATATTTTGTAAACCGATTTAGTTATCTCTTTCTCAATTTCAAACGTCCCATTTTCGGTAGTTTTTAAGAAAAACCCATCTTTTTCTATACTTCCATCTACAAAAAAAACATCATCTTTTAGCGTTGCAATACCCACACAAATATCAAAAAGAATACTTATTGGCGTACCTATATTTTCAATGATTTTAATATTTTTCTGTTCGTCTGATTTCAACAAACGCCATTTTTGGCTATTCAAATCTTTGAAATAATTAGGAGAACCATTAGCAATTGGCAAAAAATCTTCGGGTTTATAACCGTCCTTTATTCTATCAAAAGTAAGTGCTTCATTCTCTTTTTTATTCAAAAAAGTTAAAGCCGTGTACGTTTGAGCATCAAAAACCTTTTTGTGACTAAAATCAATAATTCGAGAAACACATTTTTTCTGTTGAAAATAATTACGTAATGAAACACCCGCCAAAGATGTAAAATAATTATTGGGCGTAATAAAACCCAATCTACCCGTTGGCTTCAAAAGTTGATACCCTAATTCAAAAAAAGCAAAATAAAGATTGAATGTCCCTCCCTCAACAGTCGTCCAGTTTTTGGCTAAATATGTTCTATTTTCTTCTGAAAGGTCTTGGAATTTTACATAAGGAGGATTACCAATAATAATATCAAATTGAGTTTTCCATGCAGCCTTTAAACTATCTTGGGTATATAAATTAAAATCACTTTCTTCTAAATTTTCACCATTCTGTAAGGCATAAATAGTCAATAAAAGTTTAGTTCTATCAATATTGTAATCCAATATATCCGAACCAAAAATATTCTCTTGAACCGTTTGTTTTATTGATTTACTAAATGTGTTTTTATAGTATTCTGCGAGCCCAATCAAAAATGCACCACATCCACAACTTGGGTCGAGACATTTCTCTTTTTCTTTAGGTTTAAGCTCACTAATAATAAAATCAACAATATAATTAGGCGTAAAAAATGCTCCATTCACTTTTCTATCATCAACAGGAATTAAAAGTTCAAGATAATTTTCGAGTTCTTTTATTGTTGTAATTTCAAGGTTATAAACATCGAAACAAAGTTTTTCATCTTGCTGAAAATCAATCAAGTAATTAGTCAAAATTGAATTTTCAGTATAGTAAAGTTTATTATTCGTCAAATAACAAAAAATCAAATGTTGCTCAATTATATTGAGAAAATATGATTTAAGCATTTCATTTAAAACTCCTTTTTTCATCCTTATTTAATGTTGACTTTGAGTAACAAAGATAAAAAAAAATGCCCACAAAAACATCACCAAACTACGAATTGGCTCAACAACAAAAAAGGCAACCCCAAAACTGAAGTCGCCTTTCCCCACAAACAACAAACTCTAATCACTCTATTTTAATTTGCGTCCGCCCCAAATCATTCCTAATGAGGCAATACCCACTAAGGTAATCGAATTCACGGGCATCAAAATCGCCGCTACGACTGGCGAAAGTGTACCCTGAATGGCGAACGTCAAACCAATACAATTATACATTAATGAAAACATATAACTAAACTTAATTAATCGCAATCCAAAATCACTGTAATTCAAATACTTGGGTAAATTACTCAATTGTTCTGCTCTCAAAATAGCGTCGCTCATAGGCGTAAAATTGAGCGTATCATCCGTTATAGCGATACCCACATCGGCTTGTTTTAATGCTCCTGCATCATTCAAACCATCCCCAATCATAATGACTTTATTCCCTTCGTTTTGTAGTTTTTTGATGAACGATAATTTATCCTGTGGACTACAATTGAAGTACAAGTTTTCTTTTCTTGAAAAATACTTTTCGAGGTTATGGCGTTCTGCTTCATTATCTCCCGAAAGCAAAAAAGTCTGATATTTTTTATTCAGTTCAGCAATCGTATTTTCTATGCCTTCTCTGTAAAAATTAGGCATTGAGAAATAGCCTAAATAATGATTATTGATAGCCACATGAGCCACAGAAGCCTCCGCATTTTGCTGACTAAAAAGTTCTGTTGAAAGTCCTAAAAACTTGCTTGAGCCTAATTTTAGGGGCAATCCATCAATTTCTCCTTCAATTCCTTTCCCTTCAATTTCTCTGAAATTTTCAATTGTCAAATAATCATTTTGAGCAACTAAATGTTTGATTTTTTGAGCAATAGGGTGAGACGAATTTCGTACTAATGACGCAATCATTTGCTCTTCAAAACTTGATAATTTACGATTTCCATAAAATTGAGGTTTTGAACCTTCGGCAGTTGTTAGCGTTCCCGTTTTATCAAAAACGATGGTATCACAATTTGCCATTTGCTCAATTACTTCTCCATTTTTGAGATAGAAATATTGCTTTCCTAAAAGTCGTAAACCATTTCCCAAAGCAAAAGGATAACTCAACGATAATGTACACGGACAAGCAATAATCAAAACGGCAGTAAAAGCATTTAGCATTTTACTTGGGTCTTGCAAATACCAATACAAAGCCACCGAAAATGCCAAAGTAAGCACACCAAAAGTAAAGTATTTCCCAACGGCATTCGAGAAAGTTTTTATCCGACTATCTTGCTCTTTTTGAAAAGTATCGTTGTTCCAAAGTTGGGTCAAATAACTTTGAGAAACTTCTTTCAAAACCTCCATTTCAATCGTCCCTCCTACTTGTCGTCCACCTGCGTAGAGGAAATCGCCCAATTGTTTTTCTTCCAAAGCAGACTCACCCGTTACGAAACTGTAATCAATTTGGGCATTGCCTTTGTAAAGCATTGAATCAGCAGGAATTAGTTCGCCATTTCTCACTAAAATTTTATCGCCTTTTTTCAAATCACTAATTGAAACGGCTTCTTCTTTCCCGAATAATAATCGAGTGACCGCTAAGGGAAAATACGATTTATAGTCACGCTCGAAAGACAGGAAATTATAGGTTTTTTGCTGAAACCATTTACCAATTAACAGGAAGAAAACTAAACCCGTCAGCGAGTCAAAATAGCCCGCTCCGTTATTAAAAACGACTTCATAAATTCCTCGACAAAATGCTACGAGAATACTCAACAAAATCGGAAAATCAATGTTGACAATGCCTTTTCGGAGACTTTTATAAACTGATTCAAAATAGCCAGAAGCCGAATAAAACACCACTGGAATTGCCAAAATGATGTTTAAATAACCAAAGAGATTTTTGTAGGTAGCATCTTGTAATCCTAAATATTCAGGAAAACTAAAGAGCATGATATTTCCCGCACAAAACCCCGCAACGCCCAATTGTGTGAGTAATTTACGGTAAGTGGGTTTCTGTTTTTCCTTCACCACATCGCTCAGCGACATCATCGGTTCGTAGCCCAAAGAGGTCAATAATTCGGCAACTTGGCGGAAGGTTATGTCTTTGTGTTGAAAGGTAACACTTACTTGTTTCTTCAAAAAATCGACTTGCGAACGCTCGATTGCGGGATGCAAGCGGTACAAATTTTCGAGCAAATACAAACATGAGCTACAATGAATTGAAGGTATATAAAAAGTAACTTTAGCAATACTATCATTCTGAAAATCAAGCAAATTGTTGGCGATAACGGCATTATCCAAAAAGGAAAACTGACCAATTTGTGGAGAATTTCCACCCATTTTTTCCAAGTCATAATACTGACAAAGATTATTTTCCTCTAAGATTTGATACACCGTTTTACAACCATTACAACAAAAATATTTTTCGTCGATATGAATATGGTCATCGGGACATTCAATGCCACAATGAAAACAAAGTTGGGAGGTATCGGTAGTGGTGGCTGTCATTTTTTTCGCTTATTTCCCATCAAAGTTCACTACCTCATTATCCAAATACCATGATGAATATTCCTGTACAAACTGATAAAAGTCATGTTTCTATCTATGTTTCCTCATGTACAAAAACAGCTTTTCTTGTCAATTTTGGTATATCAATTTTAAAAAACTATTGCATGAAAACGATACTATTCCCAACAGATTTTAGCACCAACGCCACCCACGCATCGCAGTATGCAGGAATGTTGGCAAGACGCTTGAATGCTAAGGTGGTCTTACTAAATGTATATTCAGTTCCAACTGTGTCAGAATACCAATTGCCGTATGAAATAGAGAATTTCATCATGCAAAACAGAAAAGACGCTGAAAAGAATTTACAGGACTTTACGGCACAATTTATTGAAGAAAACAGTTTAGCTTCCGACCGCATATCTCAAATGGTTGAGTATGGATTTGTGGGCGATAAAATTACAGAAATCGCCAAACAAATCAGTGCCAATTTAATTGTGATGGGAACAAAAGGAGCAAATAATGCTATTGATAAATGGCTCGGTACGCATTCACAGAAAGTGATGAAAAATGCCCCTTGCCCAGTTTGGATTGTTCCAGAAAATACAGCCATTAATTACCCTCAAAACATTCTATATGCCGCTGATTTTAAGGAAGATGAAGTATTGGCAACGCAAAAGGTCTTAGAATTTTCTAAACCGTTAGGGGCAGTTTGTAACGTTGTTCATATTCATGACTATTTTGAACTCAATGTTGGTCATGCCGTACAAGAAATGGTGCATTATTTAGAAGATGAATTTGAAAAAGATGAAGTAAACGTGCATAATGTTAATAGAGCCGATATTATTGGTGGGCTGGAAACTTACATTCGTACCCACAAACCAGACGTTTTGGCTTTGGCAATTCATGAAAAATCTTTCTTAGAAAAAATATTTGATACCAGCGTAACCAATCATTTTGTGCAGGAAGCCAAATTACCAATTCTAACTTTCAAAAAGTAATTTTTCTTAGCAAGTAGTCGTTATTATTTAGCGTAATCTATTAAAATATTTACAGACAATCTCACATTTAACGCATCAATTTTAACTCCTTCAAAAGCTATGAAAACGATTCTTTTCCCGACTGATTTTAGTAAAAATGCGGCTCATGCCTCCGAATATGCAGGAATGTTAGCCAAAATATACGACGCAAATATTGTTATTCTCAATACCTATTTTATTCCAATGGTTCCTGAAAACCCAATGGCTTATGAAGCTCAAAGTGCCATTGAAAGTAATAAACAGGAAGCTATTGAGGATTTAGAAAAGTTTGCAGAAACCTTCATTTCAAAGGCACATCTTCATCCAACAAGAGTTTCTCAACGGGTTGAATATGGTTTTCCTGCGGATAAAATCGTAGAAATAGCCAATGAAATAAAAGCCGATATGATTGTGATGGGAACAAAAGGAGCCTCTGATATTTTGGACAAATGGTTAGGAACAAATGCCCAAAAAGTGATGAAAGAGGCTCTTTGTCCAGTTTGGATTATTCCTTCTCATACGCATATCAAACAACCTCAAAAAATCATGTATGCCGCTGATTTTAAGGAAGATGAAGTCACTGCAACACAGCATTTCTTAGACATTGTAAAACCTTTAGAGACACTCAATAAGGTCATTCATATTAATGATTTCTTTGAACAAAATACAGAAAGTGTAGTGCAAGAAAAAGTGGGTGATTTGAGAGAAGAGTTCAAACAGGAAAATATTCTTATCAGAAATATCAAAAGAGAGGACGTAATTGAAGGTTTAGAAACGTACATCGAAACCTTCAAACCAAGCATTTTGGCATTGGCGGTTCATGAAAAATCTTTCTTAGAAAAAATATTTGATGTCAGCGTAACCAAACATTTTGTACAAGAAGCAAAATTACCCATTCTTACTTTTAGAAAATAGGTTCTTTATAGGTTTTAGGTTTTAGTGGTTGGGTTTTAGTAAATTCCAGACACCTAAAACCCAACACCTAAAACCTCCAATAACACAAACAAAACCTTCATTCTTATGACTATGACATCGGTAAATGATATTATGGATAACACAAAAATTCTGCAATTAATCACAGAAAGATTGGCGAATGTTAACCTCAAAAATCCAGTGGATAATTGGGAAATAAACCATGAATTAATTGAGTTGATTCTCGAATTGTATAACGATGAGGAGGATTTTGTGTATGAGAAAATGCAGAAATTTTCCATTGAAGATATTCTCAATTATTTACAAGCAACTCATCAGTATTATTTAGAAAAAAAACTTCCAGAGATTGAACAATCGATGTTACATATTTATTCCAAATACGCAGAAAGTCATCTACTTTTAAGCAGTTTGATGGTATTCTTTAATAATTATAAAAACCAATTAACCGCCCATATTCGGATGGAAGAACGCTATCTCTTTCCGTATATCAGACGAATGCTTTTAGCTTCAAAAACCAAAACGGTTTGTGCTAAAAACTTATCAATTGACCCATTTTTTTCTATTAAAAAATTCATTGCCAGTCACTTACCCATTGAAGATGAATTGAAAGAAGTTTCCAAAATAATCAAACAATTCTCTGGAGATGAAAGTATTCCATTGCCATTCAAAATCTTCATGAATCAAGTTGACTTTTTTGAAATTGAATTGCGGAAACACGCCATCATTGAAGACCACGTTTTAGTGCCGATGGTGGTAGAATTAGAAAATAAATTAAAAATGTAATAAGTGATTGGTAGGACAGGTTTCCAACCTGTCAAATATACTACCATAGACAGGTTGGAAACCTGTCCTACTATAAAACCAAAACAATTAAAATCAACAATATTAAAATTATGAAAGATACCATTTCGCACTTGCACGTAATGTGTAAAGATTGGCTAAGAGAGTTAGAATTTTACAAAACTGAAATTCCATTTTTCAAGAAAAGATTAGACGAAGTTGCTTCTAAAAATACCTCAAAAGACATCAAAATTGAAGTTGAGCATTTTGAAAATAAATTTTATATCATGAATCTTCACTTAGATGAGTTACTGCATGACGTAAAATTGAAGGAAGAATCATTAATCCAAAATGCCATTGAGCAACCCAAGTATATCAATGTAAAAATGATTGAAACGGACGAAAGCTTAGAAGATTTGATGGAATTTACCGCAACGGATTTTAAAGATACCAAGAAGGAATTTTATCAGTTTTTATCGAAGTATTTGTAAGAAGGGACAAATAGCACGCAGATAACGCAGATACTATCGTAACGCAGATTTACAGGATTTATAAAAATCTATGTCAATCTGCGTTGGAACATCAGCGTCATCAGCGTGCAAATAAAACTACACAATATTATCAATTTCAAAAGGTAAAGTTCTTACACGCTTACCCGTCAAATTAAAAATGGCATTACATAGTGCTGGAGCGATTGGTGGTAAACCTGGCTCGCCAACGCCACCTGGAGCTTCTGAGTTTTCAATAATATGCACTTCTACTTTTGGCATTTCATTGATTCTTAATACACTATATTGATGAAAATTCGTTTGCTCAGCTTGTCCATCTTTAAAAGTCATTCCGTTTTTAATGGCTGCCGTTACCCCCATCACAATATTTCCTTCGGTTTGAGCCTTGATATTGTCTGGATTCACGGTCATTCCGCAGTCAATTACCGAAACAACTTTATCAATTTTAGCACCTTTACCGTCTTTAGAAACCGTTACGGCATGAGCCACAATTGTTCCAAAAGAACGAGCAACGGCAATACCAATCGCCTGACCATCAGTAAGTTTAGCGTGATAATTTGCTTTCTTCGCTAAAACTTGTAACACTCTTGTAAATCGTGGAGAGTCAGCCAACATATCCAAACGGAAAGCCAATGGGTCAATTTTAGCCGCATGAGCCAATTCATCCATAAAACTCTCTTGACCAAAAGCCGTCGTTGAAGAATAAACCGAACGCCACCACAAGATTGGAATATCCGTTTTGGCTAAGTGGAAACTCAATTTACGACTACCAAAATCATAAGGACTGTCTTCAACATTTGCCGTTTCAGAAGCCCAGTCGTCTGGCATATTTTTCAATGGACTTCCAAAAACTTGGTGCTGAATAGAAGCCCCCACAATTTTATGATTATGCCCCACAACCGAACCTTTAGCATCAATTCCACCTTCCAAAACAGACAACATTCCAGGTCGGAAAGGTCCTTGAGCGGTGTCATCTTCACGAGTCCAAATTAATTTTATGGGTGCATTTACCTGTTTTGAGATATGCAAAGCTTCCATCACATAATCGTAATATGCCCTTCTACCAAACGCTCCACCCATAAACGGAACATTCACTTTCACGTTTTCAGGTTTGATTTTTAGATATTGTGCCACTTCAGGAATTAATCCATCAGGCCCTTGCGTTGGTGCCCACAATTCTACTTTATCCCCTTGTACCCAAACCGTTGCATTCTGGGGTTCCATCGGAGCATGAGCCAGAAATGGAGTTTGATAAGAAGCCTCTATTTTTTGGGTTGCTCCCGAAAATTCTTTTACAAAATCACCTTTTGTATCACCTTTATAAACTTCACCTGCGGTTTTTCCTAATTCTTTAAGGTCAGCATAATACGCATCGCTCGAAATTTTATTAGAACCTTCACTATCCCACTTAATTTTCAAGGCTTTACGTCCTTTAGCCGCTGCCCAATAATTATCTGCAACAACAGCTACGGCTTCAACCGTTCTATGAGGCATTTTGCGTTCAGTTTTCAGTATGTATTTCACGCCTTTAATTTTCATGGCTTCAGCACCATCAAAACTTATTACTTTTCCAAGCATTGTCGGCGAATGCTCAATGGTAGCGTACAACATTCCTGGCACTACGGCATCTAAACCAAAAACTGCCGTTCCGTTTACTTTAGAAGGAATTTCTGGACGTGGAACCGATTTTCCTAATAATTTAAAGTCTTTGGCATCTTTCAATTTTGGTGCTTTCGGTACTTCCAATTTTGAGGCTTCTTCCACCAATTCTCCGTAAGTGAATGATTTATTGGTAGGCTTATGAAATACCTTTGCACTTTCCGCATAACATTCATTTACAGGCACTTGCCATTTTTTAGCGGCTGCCGTAATCAACATTTCACGCACGGCTGCCCCTGCGGTTCGCATGGGAGTCCAACGAGTACGGATAGACGAAGAACCACCCGAAAGTTGAGAGCCATATTTGCCCTGTCCGTCTGTATTGCGGATTTCAACTTGGTCGAGGGTAACTTCTAATTCCTCCGCCAAAAGCAAAGGAAGTGATTGATACGTACCTTGTCCCATGTCAGGACGAGCATTAAAAAGTGTGATTTTACCCGCATCATTAATTAGAATATACGGATTCAATTCAAGTCCTAAAGTAGCTATATTGGTAGTATCAATTTTATGAACGATTGTTTCTGTTTTACCAAAAGATGGTAACGAAAAACCAATAGCCAACAAAGATGTGGCTTTTATAAAGTCTCTGCGAGAGTTATTTTTCATTTGAGTTGTGTTTAAACGAATTCCTCCGTCATCACTAATTTATACTCTTTAATTGAATGGCTATTTTCGTATAATGTCACAGGGTCTAAATCAAAAGGGGATATTAAATCCTTGCCCAAAATTTTCATTGATACTTGTAGATTTACCCATTGTAAAGTACCTTCTTCACTCACCGAGGCATATTTGAAAATATCATAATTTGTCAATCTATAAAAAATTTCTAATCTATCGGGAATTACAAATTCTTCTTCAAAATCGTTAACTCTAACTTCTCCTGTATTCCAAAGACAAGTCACTTTAAAGGGTTCAATTTTTAGAATTTGAGTGATATATGGAATATTATTCATTACTTTCTTAATTGAGGATTTAGATTTATAAAATCTTCTAACAATTCTTGCTGTCTTAGTTCAGCCCATTCTACAACTTTATGATATTGTTTGTTAGGCAATTCTCCTCTAATAATTTGCAAAGAAGAAATTTCAATCATCGCCTTAAAACTTGCATAATATACATGAAAATGGGGTGGATTATGGTCATTTGCAAACATCAAAATTTTAATCCCTTCAAATAATTCTATTACTGGCATATATTACTTCCCAGTAGAATTACCACCATCTTTCATCAATTCAGCCGCACGGTGAATGGCTTGGCGAATGCGTGGATACGTTCCACAACGACAAATATTTCCCGACATTGCTACGTCAATATCTTCATCGGTTGGATTAGTTTTTTCTTTCAATAAAGCCACCGCTGACATAATTTGACCCGATTGGCAATAACCACATTGTGGAACTTGAGCCTCAATCCATGCTTTTTGTACGGCGTGGTCGGTATTCGTTGAAATCCCTTCGATAGTTGTAATTTTATTGATAGCTTTCAACGTAGAAATCGGCGTTGAACATGAACGCACAGGTTGCCCGTCAAGGTGAACAGTACAAGCTCCACAAAGAGCCATTCCACAACCAAATTTTGTGCCTTTCAAGCCTACATAATCACGAATTACCCACAAAAGTGGTGTATCGGCATCAGCTTCTACGTTATATTTTTTACCATTTACGGTAAGATTATACTTTGCCATTATAATATCTTTTTAGATTGTCCTAAATCAGTAATTAAAAGTAAAAAATAAACCGCTTTGTTCAAAATTTATTGTGATGGGCTGTGATGATGAGTCTGAACTATGATTTATTGGATGATTGGATTTTAGGATAAGGAAAATGTCTGAACTATGATTCATTGGATGACAGGATTTCAAGACATAGAAACACATCATCTATCAATCATAAAAATCATAGTTCAGACATTTGATTTACCATTCAGGAGTAACACCTCCACGTACTCTTGAGTTCAATGAAAGGCGAATGGCGAATTGGGTATTTTTGAAGGTATTATTCGGAAGAGGAATTCCTAAACTATTATAATTAAAAACGGCTTCTACTCGTAAAATTCGGGCAAGTCCATCTATTCCGTAGCCAAATTCGAGATTATGAATCTTATTATTTGCCGTATATAAATAATTAACAAAAAATTCCTCTCGTAAACCCAAACGACGAATTTGAGGCAACTGAGTCAAAGCAAATTTCCGTAAACCCACCATCGTCATAACATCAATGTATGCTCCGTTAGTTGAATAATAATATTGGTCAATTAATTTCTTACTCGCTCCCCAAACATAATTATCATAAAAACCAACCAAACGATGGGTTGTTACAGCATCACCAATCGAAACCATATTGTTATTTCCATTGAAATGCTTGTAGTCAGCAAAAGTCATATTTTTGGCGCTTAAAAAAGTCCCTGCTTGAGCAATATAATTAAAATTGGTATTGACACTCAATGGAAAATTATGCGTAATTCCCAATTCAATTGTATGGAAATCCATCTGACTATTAAACAGTTGTGGAATTGCCCCACGATATTTAAACGTAATCAATGGCGACGAAGCGAAGTCAACCGTGCGAATATTATTACGATATTGTTTCTTCAAAAAGGGACGATAATTGAGCTGAAAACTGGCAATAACAGCGTCATTAGTCTTAAACTGGCTCGCTCCAATTTCTTGATTTACAGGAAAATTAGGCGAATATGAAACAGCACCATAATTAACCCAATTATAATCTGTCGTATTTTCGAGTGGATAGCGTCTTGCCCATTCCAACGATGACTTTATACCTAATGTATTAGAAAAACGGTCATTAAAACTGATGTTAACAAACTCTTTTTCGTAGATTTTTACGTTATTCTTTTTCAATAAAAGTGTTGCCAAAGAGTTCAAATCGAAGGCAATCGGCGTATCTACATTGTACTGAGAAACAAATTTTCCACCCGAAATACTGAAATCTTCTTTTTGGGTTTTCCAACGAATTTTCACCATTCCCATCGAACGGTTTTGAGTGTAAGAATATCGCCAAGTAGGGTCAATTTCCCACCAATCATAACGGTTTTTACGGTACCTAAAAATCGCTCCTGTATTATGCACGAAGCCTTCTACGGTATTAAAATTGAAGTCTAAAAGTGGAGCTTTGTAGTAAATTTCATAGGGATAATAACCTCGATGGGTACTTCCCCAAAAATACGAGCGACTAAATAATACGCTACCAATACCAAATTTTTGATTAGCTTGTCGGTACGTTGAAAATTCATCGGGCTGAGGAGGAAGCGTATTTTTATTTTTACCAGAAATAGGCAAATCAGGGGTAAAAACCTGAAAATCAGCATCATTTTTTATATTATTCCAAAAACCATTAACTCTTTTATCTGCTTCGTTTGAAACTTCAATTTTATCATAACGCTTCAATCCTGACGCAATATTGGCATCACTCCATTGATTACGAAGATTCGCCCCCATGGCAGACATCACTTGCTTAAATTGCTGAACTTCAAAATTGCGTTCTTGAACATTGACAATTTCTTCAAAGTTTTCTTCGCTTGGTCGTTTAATCTTTTCTGATTGCTCAACACTGAGTTCTTGATAATTCCAAACCTTAGCCAAATATTGATATTCACCATCAAAACCCATCAAACTGCCAGAAGTTTTGATACGAATGATTTGAGGAAACCATTGCTTCAAATGTTGGGTATATTGAATTTGAAAATGATAATCTACGGCATAATTACGAACTTTTAAATCAATATCTTGAATCGAAAAATCTTTATCTGTTATTGAAAACTCTCCGCTAAAAACCTTTTCATCATTATGACGCTTGGGAGAAACTCGAATACGAAAAATGTTAACACCATCTTTTTCGGTGATGCTAAGTAACTGAAAATCATAGTAATTAAATGCCTTCGGCGAGATTGGTGAGATAGCCCCCGTTCCCAAAATTGATTTATAAAAATTGGGATTTACAAATTTATCGGGACGACCTTCAGCTTTATAATTATTCCTAATAGCCTGATAATCAAATAAATAATCGTTGTAATTATTTACTGAAAATTTCACAAACGACTCTGATTGATAAGTCAAACCTTCTTCCACTCCTTCGTTCACCAACAATGATTTCCAAACATTGGGTATGCGAGTCCATTTTCCTGAATTTTGAATAAAAGTTTCAGCCTGATAATTAGCATAAGATTTATCGTGAGATGGAGCCGCTGCAATAGCTTTCTGAATAATCGACGACACTTGAACAGAATCTTCAAAGATTTTTGTAAAAGCCCATGAATCAGAGGCATAAAGCACCAGAAAAAGTAAAAAAAATCGTTGAAGCATCATTTAGTTTTGTTTCTGTTTCGAAGTAAAATAGGTGGGATTTTTAAGAGGATACAAAATTACAAACAAACTTTGATAGTATTATTTCGTAATCATTAATTATTAGGAAACGGTTAAAAGTATCTTTTTCTCATAACAAAAGGTGATTCTAATATCTTTTTAATGTATTTTTAAAACCATAATTTTATTAGAGACGTTGTTAAAGTAAATCAATTAATTTTCATCAAAAATCTAAACTATGCAATCTACTCAGTTAAGCCTTATTGTCAAGAAACTGACCGAGTTTTACGGAACTGGCTTCGATAATTTTGCAAATCATTCGGCATTCTCTGAAACTAAACAATATTCGTCGTCGGATATTAATTCATTCATTAACGATTTAATCGAAACAGCCCGAAAACAAAACTTCCTACTCGTTGAAAATTACATCAGCAAACAGGAGTTCAAACAATTCATTCAAGAAAATGACCACCCTGTCATATTTTTTAATGATAATAAAATTGTTTTAGGAGGTCGATTACTCAAAACAAAGAAACCTTTTTTCTATCAAATTTCTGACAGTCAAGATTTTGAGGAAATCTCACCTGATTCCACTTTCAATCCAACCGTGATTGAAGACAATCCTGATAATTCTAAAAACGGTAAAGTCCGATTTTTAGGTGTTTATCCACTCGAAAATATTACTGACAGAGAACAAATTGAGGTTTTCACACCACTCCAACGCTTGTTCAAGATGCTTAGAAACGAGCGAAAGGACATCAGCTATATTTACATTTATGCCATTGTGGTGGGTATCATCAGTTTATCATTACCACTTGGTATTCAAGCAATTATCGGATTAGTTTCAGGTGGTTTGGCATTTAGTTCGGTTTATGTTCTGATTGCGGTGGTAATTATTGGGGTGATTATTTCTGGGGTAATGCAAATTTATCAGCTAACCTTAGTGGAAATTCTCCAACGAAGGGTTTTTACCAAAGCTGCCTTTGAATTTACATACAGAATCCCACGAGTAAAATCGGAATCTTTGTTAGGGTCTTACGCTCCTGAATTGATGAACCGTTTTTTCGATGTTATCAACGTTCAGAAAGCACTTCCAAAAGTATTAATTGATATGACCGCTGCCGTCATTCAAATTCTTTTTGGTATTATTTTACTTTCCCTATATCATCCGTATTTCATTGCATTTGGCTTTTTGACCATTGCCATTGTCATCATTGTGATTTATTACAATGCTCCTAAAGGTATGGAAACCAGTTTGGCAGAGTCAAAATACAAGTATAAAGTGGCTCAATGGTTAGAAGACATTGCAAGAACATTGTACGCTTTCAAGTCGGCTGGTTCTACCAATTTACCGATGCAAAAAATGGACTATTTGGTTAATAACTATCTGAAATACAGAAAGAAACACTATAAAATTCTACTAAATCTTTATGGTAATGCCGTCTTTTTCAAAGCATTTATTACGGGTTTATTGTTGGTTTTAGGAACATCGTTAGTGATTGACCGCCAGATTTCATTGGGACAATTTGTCGCTTCCGAAATTATCATTGTATTGGTGGTAAACTCGGTTGAAAAACTTATTTCGGGAACAGAAACGGTTTTCGATTTATTGACTGCTATTGAAAAAATGGGTCATGTCACAGATTTACCTTTGGAACGTCAACGAGGTTTAAAGGTTAATTTTCACGAACAAAACCAAGGTTTAGCCATCAAAATGCAAGATTTGAGTTATAAATATGCCGACGGAGCAAAATACGTTTTGGAAAAACTCAATCTTGAAATACAACCCAACGAAAGTATTTGTATTACGGGTACAAATGGTTCTGGAAAGGAAACTTTATTGAAAATACTTTCTGCTATTTTTACAGATTTCGAAGGCTCGATTTCTTATAACAATCTATCAATCAGAGACATAGAACTAAATTCAATTCGTGATGCCATTGAAAGAAATTTAGCAACTGATTTGATTTTTGATGGAACATTATTAGAAAATATCGTGATGGGGCGAGCAAGTATTACACTTTCGGATGTTCAGTGGGCATTAGAAAACCTCAACATGAATAACAATATTGGAGAGTTGGGCGAAGGCTTAACTACCCAAATGATTGCAGGTGGAAAACGTTTTTCTGAAAGTTTTATCGCTAAAATTTCCGTAGCTCGTTGTGTTGTTGAAAAACCAAAATTATTAATGGTTACGGATATTTATCGGGAATTACACAAAGCTGAACGCATGAGCGCCATTGCATTTTTGACGGATAAAGCAAATCCTTGGACGCTTTTGACTATCTCAAACGACCCAATGATTATGGCAGCCTGCGACCGTGTAATTGTGTTGAATGATGGCAAAATAACCCTTGATGGTAAATATAAAGAGTTAATTAAAAATCCACTTTTTCAAGAAGCGGTTGATTAATGATTGTCCCAAGTATTACTTACAATGTATCAAGAATATGCAGGATTAGAATAGACAATCCTTTCTTAATACTTAATACCCAAGACTAAATACTAAAATAATATGCTAAATATATCTAAACAAAGCGTTAGTGAAGCCGTACATGAAAAGTATGAATTGCACTCGCTAAAAACATTGCATACCCCACGTTCAGCAGTCATTTTAAAACGTTGGCTTATTGCTATTGGAGTAGTTTTGGTAGCAATTCTTTTTCTTCCTTGGCAACAAAATGTTAATGGCAAAGGAGATATTTCGGCTCTTACGCCCAAAGACCGTCCACAAAATATTCAGAATATTATTTCGGGAAGAATTGAGAAATGGCTTGTTCGTGAAGGCGACTTAGTGCAGGCTGGCGATACTCTTTTGGTGATTTCGGAGATGAAAGACGACTATTTTGACCCTAATTACCCCAAGCGTTTGCAAGAACAATTAGTAGCAAAAGGCGATGCCATAAAAAGCTATCAACTTAAAATACAATCTCTTGATAATCAAATTGTTGCTCTTCAAGAAAACAACCAATTTAGTTTACAGAAAGCTCGTAATAAGGTTCGTCAGGGCTATGCAAAAGTAACTTCCGACAGTACCGACGCTCTGGCGGAACGAGTACAAGTAAATATTGCCCAAACTCGTTATGACCGTGGCGAAGACCAATACAAAAATGGCGGTTTAGTTTCTTTAAGCGAATTAGAATCTCGAAAGTTGAAGTTGCAAGAAGTACAAGCCAAATTAATTTCTATTCAAAATAAATTAGCCATTTCACGTCAAGAATTAATCAACGCCAAAATTGAATTAAATTCTATCAATGCCGAATACGCTGAGAAAATAGCCAAAGCACAATCAGACCGCAGTTCGGCACTTTCATCTTTGGCGACAGGAGAATATGAATTATCACAATTACAGAATAAAATTACCAATGTGGATATTCGTCGAGGTCAATATTATGTAAAAGCCCCACAAGAGGGTTATATCGTAAAAGCCTTGAAAGCAGGTATTGGCGAGACAATTAAAGAAGGTGAATCTATTTGTACACTACAACCCTCAGCTCCCGAAATGGCAGTTGAAATGTATGTAAAAGCAATGGACGTACCATTAATTGAACCTGGCAGAGAAGTAAGAATGCAGTTTGAAGGTTGGCCTTCTTTGGTATTTTCGGGTTGGCCTTCGGCTACGGTGGGTACTTTTGGAGGTATCGTAAAAGTAATTGACCGTATCGACAACAACAAAGGCGAGTATCGTTTATTAATCGTTCCTAAATTGGGCAAAGGCGAACAAACTTGGCCAAAACAATTACGCATGGGTTCGGGTGTGGTTGGTTGGGTAATGCTCGATGATGTGCCTGTTTGGTACGAAATCTGGCGACAACTCAATGCCTTCCCTCCTACGTTGAAAGAAGAACCCAAAGCAGCATTGAAACAAAAGTAGAGACGTTGCCTGCAACGTCTAAAACCTTCAAAAACAGAAATGAAGACCTTGCAGGTAACAAATTCTTTTGTTAAACAACGATGAATGAAGACGTTGCAGATAATCTGTCACTAATCTTTGATAATTTTCTTGTCAAATAACCATGAAGACGTTGCAGGCAACGTCTCTACTGTGTATGAAAAAAATAAAAAATATCTTAAACGTTATTTTTCTAACGTTACTTGCCAATATTACTCTTAAAGCCCAAACCAGCTTTGGTTACGAAGATTTTAAAAGTTTAGTCTTAAAAAATCACCCAACCGTTAAACAAGCCAATCTTTATCCAAATGATGCAGAGGCTGAAATTATGCAAGCAAAAGGGGCTTTTGACCCAAAACTTTCTTCAAATTTCGACCGCAAAGCCTTTAAAGGAGCAGATTATTACAATCGGTGGGAAAATGCTTTGAAAATCCCAACTTGGTCGGGTGTAGATTTTAAATTAGGCTATGAAAACAGAACAGGTAAAAATTTATTGCCCGAAGAATCAAGCCAATTATTCATTGCAGGATTGAGCCTTCCAATTGGTCAAGGATTAGTAATTGATGCTCGCAGAAATACGTTAAAACAAGCTCGTTTAGCCAAAAATTATGCCGAAGCAGAACGCCAAAAACTCATCAACTCAACCATTTATTATGCAGCAAAAGCCTATTGGGAATGGTGGTTTTCATACCAACAATTACAATTAATTAAAGAAGGTTATGATTTGGCAGACAAACGTTTCGTGGCAACTCGTGAGCGAGCAAGAATTGGCGAACAGGCAACTATCGATTCGGTGGAAGCAAAAATTACACTTCAAGACCGTCAAGTGGCTTTGGAACAAGCACTTATCGACCTCCAAAATAACCGTTTAGCTCTCTCAAATTATTTGTGGAGTGCCAACGAAACGCCTTTAGAATTGCCCGAAGATGCCACGCCACCTTTGGCAGGAATCCGTAAAGTGGATGATACAACTTTGCAATCATTAATTAGCCAAGCAAAAGCACAACATCCTGAAATCCTGAAACTTAACGTAAAAATTGACCAATTACAAATTGAAGAGCGATTCAGAAAAGAGATGCTGAAACCGATTTTCAACGCCAATTTTAATTTCATTGCAGACGGTTTTGCTTCAAAAGCGATTTACAATTATGAAAACTCATTTTCTACGAGTAATCATAAATTGGGATTTGAATTTGTAATGCCTTTATTTTTAAGGAAAGAAAGAGGTAAGTTACAGCAAGTTCGCATTAAACAACAATCAACAGGTTTTGAGTTAAATTTGGCTCGTCGGGAAATTATGAACGAAGTTTATGTAGCTTATAATGACGTTCGAAATTATGAAAAACAGTTGAAAATTCAAGAAGATGCTACCAAAAATCAAGAGCTTTTGGTTAAAGCAGAACAGCGTAAATTTGACATCGGAGAAAGTACCCTTTTCTTGATAAATTCCAGAGAAAGTAAGTGGATTGAAATGAAAACGAAGGTAGAATCTTTGAAAAGTAAATACGAAAAAGCATTAGCAAATTTGGCTTATATGTCTGGTTTGACTGAGATTTTGTAATTTTACAAAAAAAACTTATCGAAAATTCACCAAAATATTCATTGTCTGAAGCTGAAAAAGACTTCATCAAAGTTCATCAAAACGATGAAGTAACGACTTTACTTTTACAGGCTAAAAAATACCCAAATCTAAATATTCCTGATTTGGTTTTACAAATTAAAGCCCGACAAAAAGCCAAAGTAAAACTTCCAGAATGGTCTGAAAATGAAGGAATTGTATTTCCAAAAATGCTTTCGGTAGAACAATCTTCTTCAGAAATTACCGCAAAATTCAAAGCAAGTTTAGTAGAAGGCGAAATGCTCATCGACCTCACAGGAGGCATGGGCGTGGATATTGCGTACATGAGCAAAAACTTCAAAAAAGCCTTTTACAATGAACAAAACGCTGATTTACTGGATGTTACAAAATATAATTTTGAGCAATTAGGGATAAAAAATACCGAGTTTATGGCGGGAAATTCGGTAGAGAATTTTGAACAATTTAACACTCATTTCTCTTGGATTTATCTCGACCCACACCGTCGAGATGATACAGGAAGTAAAGTGGTAAGACTACAAGATTGCGAACCTAATATCCTACAAATCAAAGACTTACTATTCAAAAAAACAGATAATATTCTACTGAAAGCTTCTCCGATGTTGGATATTGATTTGGCAATTACCGACTTAGGAAGTGTTTCTCATGTGTACGTCGTGGCAGTTGAAAATGAGGTTAAAGAAGTGTTATTTCACTTGCAATCTCCCCTCTCTGTTGGAGAGGGGCTGGGGGTGAGGTTACACGCCATTAATCTTACTAAAAATCACCAGACAGAACTTATTTTCTCGAAGTCAGAAGAAAAAAATGCTACCATAAAATTAGGTTCGCCACAACAATTTTTATACGAACCGAATGCAGCCATTTTAAAAACAGGAGCATTCCGTTTTACCGCACAACACTTTGATTTACAGAAAATTGCACCGCATAGCCATCTTTATACTTCGGAGAAATTAGTAGAAGATTTTCAAGGAAGAAGTTTCAAAATTGTGGCCGTTTGTAAATTGGATAAAAAGGAAATTTCAAAGCATTTAACGGAAAATAAAGCGAACATAACTATCCGTAATTTTCCGTTGACGGTGAAACAAATTCGAGAGAAATTGAAGCTTTCGGAAGGAGGAAATGAATATCTTTTTGCAACTACTGACGCTCAAAATCAGAAAATTGTGATTGTTTGCCGTAGGACAGGAATCCTTCCTGTCTAATAAGCTGACAGGAAAGATTCCTGTCCTACTTTATCCAAATAATAGCCCACTAAAATTCCAACCAGATACGAAACTAAGTCACTCCACAAAAAGCCAAAGCCTAAAATCAGACCACCCAAACGGTTCTGACGAATAGCATCAATCCATTCTGCGTGATATAACTGACTGATTTCGATGAGGTAACAAAAAATAAGTGCATACCAAAATGCACTCGATTGTTTAGAGGGAAATAACATTCTGAAACCGAAATAAATCATCATCGCCCACAAAGCATCTCCTCCGTAAAGCTTCATAAATTCAGTTCCGTAAATACGTGTAGCCAAGCCAATCGGAATGAGAAATAAAGCACAGAGCAAGTAAATCAGCCTATTTTTCATGAACGATTATGTAGGATTTAGTTGTCAGGTATTACTGTTTATAAAGCTATTGCAAAGGAAAATCTCCTAATTTTTACCGTGTATTTATTTATTTTTTCGGAACTATCAACAATTTGTCGCAGAATAAAATTAGACCACAGATTGTACTGATTCAACGGATTTACACGGATAAATTTAAAGAAAAATCAGTGTAAATCTGTTTTATCTGTTCTATCAGTGGTCTAATTTTGTCTTGCGACAAATAGTAGATAATTCCGTATTTTTTTTATAAAATTTCTACCCAAAGACAGGAAAGATTCCTGTCCTACGATTTGGGAATAATCTTTTTAATCAAATAATACAAGGGCAAACCGCCCAAAAACAAGCCAATTGCCGTTGGTAAATTTTCTTTATTACTCAATAAAGCACTAACAGCCACCAATGTATAAGTAACAATAAAAATGGCAGGAAAAAGCACTTTCCCGAAGCCGATTGTATAAAGACTTTCAGAAGTTTGCAAGATTTTTTTACGTAATATAAAAATGGTAAAAGCCGAAGTTATCATTCCTATTGAGTCGCAAAACATGACATAATTCAATAATTCTTTGAAGGAATCTCCAAAGAAAAGGAACAGAATTAAAAAGCTAACGTAAACCGTCAAAGCAATTTCTTGCACTTGCGATTTGTCATTTTGCTTACTAAAAAACTTGGGCAAAACCCCATCCTCCGCCATTGCGAAATAAACTCTTGGATTGGTTAGCATCGAAGAATTTACAAAAGTTAGTACCGAAATAAATAACAAAACTGACGTAACTTTTGAGCCTGTTTCTCCAAAAAATACCTTCGCCAAATCAGAAGTTAGAGACGTAGAATTTGCCATTCCTTCCATTCCCAAAACTTTATAATACGCAAAATTGATTGCCAAATATAAAAACATCACCAAGCCACAACCAATAAAAATGCCTTTGGGCGTATTTTTTGAAGGATTTTCAATATCCGTTCCAAAATTTATCGTTTGCTGATAACCTCCATACGTAAAGAAAATCGGAATAAAACTGAGAGCCAAAGCCTTAAAATAATCCATCGTTTCCCAATGTTCGCTCGCTAAATTGGTAGAAGCTTTTGGCGTAGGATGATTGCCAAAAATGGTCAAAATCAACAAGCCCATCAAGACAATTTTTATCATTGAAAGCACATTTTGAGTCTTTGCAGAAAGGCGAATTCCGATAAAATTGATAGCGTACAAAATCACAATTGTGCCGATAGAAGTAATTTTGATTCCCAATGGATTTTGCAAAGATTCGGGCATTAAAACAGGATTAATATATTCCGCCCCAACCATCGCCACAATTGATACCGCCCCAGCATTAGAAATCACCAACATCCAGTTGACCATAAAAGCAAAAGCGGGGTGATAACAATAAGAGAAAATCTTATAAAAACCACCTTTCACGGCATATCGGGAGCCAATTTCTGCGTAAGTCAAGCCACCTAAAAAGCTAATTATTCCGCCTAAAATCCATGCTAAAAAGAAAATAGTAGGCGTTTGTGCCGTTTTGGCTACTTCTACGGGATTTCTGAAAATTCCCATACCAATAATTAAGCTCACCACGAGCATGATGGTGTCGAAAAGGTTTAGTTTGTTTTTATTGAGCATATTTGTTGATGAAAATTCTTGTATCGTAAATTAGAAATTAGCATTCAGAAATCATAAATTTGAGTAAATAATTTATTCCATTTAACCGATAACAAAGGTCAGCCTTATACCATCAAAATGAATTGGAAAACCCTTTACACCAGCAAGCGACTCGGTGACGAAAAGAAGTACGAAACCGAGAAATCTGACCCTGTCCGTAATGCTTATTTACGTGATTATGACCGTCTTATCTTTTCTTCTCCTTTCCGAAGAATGCAAAATAAAACGCAGGTTTTTCCAGTTCCCGGTCCCATTTTCGTGCATAATAGATTAACGCATAGTTTAGAAGTAGCATCGGTTGGACGTTCTTTGGGGAAAGCCGTTGGCGTAAAATTATCGCAAAAATATCCCGAAGAATCTGCTGATTTTCATGAGTTTTATCGTTACGATTTACCGACGGTTATCGCAACGGCTTGTTTGGCTCATGACATTGGCAATCCACCTTTTGGGCATTCGGGAGAATCGGCAATTCGTAATTATTTTGATAATCTTTCAGGAGAAACCAGAGACACTTTAGAAGCAGAACTATCTGAAAATCAACTCAATGACTTTCGTAAATTTGAAGGAAATGCCAATGCTTTTAGAATTTTAACCAATGCCGATAATGGGCATAAATTGACCTACACCGCCATTGCGTCCATTGTAAAATACCCAACTGACTCGACCAATGGATTTAATAAAGAAACGGGACTGATTGGCACAAAAAAATCAGGCTTTTTCGATTCTGAAATTGACATTTATCGCCAAGTTGCCGATGAATTGAACATTAGAGTTTTAGACGATGAACGCAACACTTATGCTCGTCATCCTTTCGTATTTTTGATGGAAGCCGCCGATGATATTTGTTATCGAATTATAGATTTGGAAGATGCTCACCGCCTCCGAATCTTGACGGCTCAGCAGGTGATAGACTTACTTTTACCTTTTTGGGAAAAGGACGAAAAAACGTACAATTATATCAAAAATGACAAATTACACCGCATCGACGACAACAACGAAAAGTTAGCTTTTTTGCGAGCGATGTTGATAAATCTGCTTTCTCAAAAGTGTACAGAAGCGTTTTTAGCACATGAAAAAGAGATTTTATCAGGAGAATTAAACAAATCTTTGGTGGATATTTTGGATACTCATACGCTTGCGTGTTTGAAACGTGTAGATAAAATTTCAATCAGTGATATTTACAATCATAAGTCCGTAATTGAAATAGAAATTGCAGGCTACAACGTAATTGGGGCATTATTAGACGAGTTCGTTACGGCGATTTTGCATCCACAACGTCCAAAATCAGGAAAATTATTGCAACTCATCCCCAAACAAACTAATATTCAACAAGGAGAATTGTATAATAATATTCAAATAGTGGTGGATTTTGTAGCAGGAATGTCGGACTTATATGCCGTTGATTTGTATAGACGAATTACTGGTATTACAATTCATTGAGTAACACAGACTTTAGTCTGTAAGTTGTAACACAGACTTTAGCCTGTAAATTGTAACACAGACTTTAGTCTGTAAATTGTAACACAGACTTTAGCCTGTATTCAAACATACAGACTAAAGTCTGTGTTACTTAATTCTTCTTCGCCATAAACGGAATACATTTCGGCACAGACGGACATTCCGATTTATGAAGTCCAAAATCAATGGTTAAATTGGAGTTTTTATCTGCCGTTGTGCCATTGGTGGTATCTCCATCGTTTTGTGGCTCTGTAAAATTGCTCAATTCTATATAAGATGTCCTAATCATTTGCCCTAAAAATGAAGTGCCATCATCGTCATTATTTGTATCATCATTGGCACTTACGGAAGGTTCATAAATACCTGTTGGTGAATCATTTGTCCCCACACTCGACTTATAATTGGCAGGTGCTTCAATTTCTACAATATAAAATCCTGGAACTAAATTAGCAAACAAATATTTTCCTGTTGTAGCATTGGTTGTGGTGGTTTGAATAGCAACTCCATCTACATTATTAGTCGGCGAACCTCCTTCAATTTTAGCTTTATATAACTTAACACTTACGTTTCCAAGTCCAATTTCTCCGTTATTATTCGAGCCATCATTATTGGTATCGTCCCAAACTAAATTACCAATACTCAAACATTTATTCACCGTTGGCACTAAAGAAGCAATAACAATACAACCATTTTCATACGTCTCGGTTAATGTATAAGTTCCCACTTGACGGAGGTCTTCGGTGGTTGGAATATTGGTTGCAGAAGCCGTTGAAGTATAACCATCAGGTCCAGTCCAAGCATAAGACAAAGGTTGTTCTCCCACATTACGAATAATAACATCTCTCAATCGTAAATTTTCTCCAACGCACACATTAGTGAAGCCACCAATAACGGCAATTTCTATGGCATTGGACTTTACAAGTGTGGTAGCCGTTGCCGATTGCCCCGTAATGGAAACAGTTACGGTATAAACGCCCATTCCATCAGCAACTAAATTAGCAATGGTCGCATCTTTTTCTGACGATACATAACCGTTTGGTCCTTTCCAAGAAAAGGCAGCTCCATTTCCTGCATTAGTTGTGGTGATAATTTTAAAATTTGCTCCAATACAAGTCGGAATTGTATCATTAACTGAAATACTAATTTGAGCATATATCTGAGACTTAGCCGCAAAAAATAGGAATAATAACAAGCAATGAGTGATTGCTTTCGAGGGTTGAAAATGGGAAGATTTCTTCATTACCAATGGGTAGTTTTAAGCTGAAAAGATTTAATTTAAAATCGCTCAAAGCGATAAATTATTAAAACTTAGGCTTAACAATAAACCTCTGAAAAGGATTTCAGATTGATTTTACTGTTTTATTTTATCAACTTTTATTGATAAAAACACCTCTACTTGGCAATTAGGGGATATAATTGAATCTTGGCTAAAAGAATTTAAAGAATATCTTTTTTTTGGCATAGCCTTAAAAATCAATCAATAAATATGAGCAAAAATTATGCCGATAGCCGTAACCCAGACTTCAGTCTGTACGTAAATTTCAAATACAGGCTAAAGCCTGTGTTACTAAAACAAACTCGTTTGGTAATTTCCCAAAACTTTTGCTTCATGTTCTAAAAGCCACTTTTTTCGCCATAAATCTCCGCCGTAACCAACTAACGAACCGTTTGCCCCAATTACTCGATGACAAGGCACGATAATGTTAAATTTATTGCTCCCATTGGTAGTTCCAACGGCTCGAATGGCTTTTTCGTTGCCAATTCTGCGGGAAAGTTCTAAGTAAGAAATCGTTTTTCCAAAAGGTATATTTTCTAATTCTGCCCAAACGGTTTTCTGAAAATCTGTGCCTTTATGCTGAATTTTCAAGTCAAAATCTTTGCGAGTTCCCTCAAAATATTCGGCAATTTGGCGGACATAATCAGTAATGACTGTCGGAACGTACTCAGTTTCTACCTTTCTCGGACTTGGCTTTTTTTGAGCATCCACAAATAAAATAGAGGTCAGATAATCTTCAGTTGCTGAAATTTCTAATTCGCCCAAAGGAGAATCTATATATTTTGTAAAAATTGTTTCTTCCATAAAATTACGGAGGTAAATTCCGTCGTGCTTTTACGCAATTTGCAGATTTTTTCACATATTTCTATTCCGTATCTTGCGTTTTGATTTTAACAAATGTTTTGACCTCCTGACTTATGAATTTTACAATTCCCATTCCCACCAATTTTTCGTTTCAAGAATGCCTTTGGTTTTTAGATAGAAATTATGATGATTGTCTGCATGAAGTCAGAGAAAGGTCAGTCAGAAAGTTACTTTTGCTTCAAGGAACACCAACTTTAATTGATATTTCAGAAAAAGAAGGTAGCCTTTTCGTCAGTATTTTACAGGGAAATTCGGATGAAAAAGCCATTCTCAATTTCGTTAAAGAATGGTTCGATATTCAGCGAGACTTGACTGATTTCTATCAACTTTTAAGTAAAGATTCTGACCTCAATTACATGGTTTCTGAATATAATGGTCTGCGACTTTTGGGAATTCCAGAATTATTTGAAGCATTATGTTGGTCAATTATTGGTCAGCAGATTAATTTGCGTTTTGCCTATAAACTCAAACGGCGATTTACGGAAGCTTTTGGAACAAAATTAAGTTTTGAAAATTCGGCATACTATGCTTTTCCTTCTTGCGAAGTTGTTTCCAAGTTAAAAGTTGAAGATTTATTACCAATGCAATTTTCAAATCGAAAGGCGGAGTATTTAATAGAAATAGCCAAACAATTTGTAGATGGGAATATTTCCAAAGAAAAACTTTCTGAATTGAGTACAGAGGAAGCTCTCAAAAAATTAATTCAAGTGCGGGGTATCGGAGAATGGACGGCAAATTATGCCTTAATGAAATCGTTGAAACGTTTGGAATGTATTACTTACGGTGACGTTGGGTTATATAATGCCCTTCATGGTCTAAAAAACTTCCCAAAACGGCCCAGTCGTGGAGAATTAGAATCGTTTTTTATCAATTTTAAAAATTGGGAAGCTTACACGGTTTTTTATTTATGGAGAAGTTTAGCAATTCCTACATAATTAAGGCACAAAAACATTTCTTTTTACTATTTTTCTCATTTCACAAAAGTTTGGCACGGCATTTGTCATTACATAAATATCCCAGCAATGCCGCCACAAATGTTAGGAGTCGAAAGACAAAAACTAAAAAAGTAGTAGCCTGCCAAGAAAGTTTGGCACGGTAATTGAAACCAAAGAAGATAGAAGTCTAAATGAAGATTTCTAATTTTAATTGACAAAAATCCAATCTTTTTACCGCCATGAAGAGAATTTGGGTCAAGCTCAGGAGTTTGAATTCTCCTAATTTAATAGGAGAATTCAAACAAAAAGCCTCGATATAGCTAAACCAAATCTTTGAAAAATAACAGTGGCGGAATTCATTACAATTCCTTTCTCGCAGAAATTCTCTGCCCCTTTTACCACCGTATTTTACATTTTTTTGAGTTAAAATTTAGTCAGCTATTTTATTCTCTAAAAGCTGATTTATCACATAAAACATATTTATTTTTTATGCAAAATGTGATTTCAAGATTTTCCCCGAAGTGAGCAACAATTTAAGAATGTTGGCGGACGTTTTTAAAGGGCAACCTTCGGGAAAGACCTTACGGGGAGGAAAGTTTTGCACGCTACTATGTGTTGGCGGACGCAAAACGGATGTTGCAGAACGATCAATTCCAAATCCGTATTAGCAGAGGAAGTGGAGTAAATTGATTTAAGAAGTTGGCGGACTTTGAGAGTCGATTCTCCACTACACCTTTGTACTTTGACAATGTATAATCCTTACTTAATATAAAAATTTAATAATCCAACCCATAATAATAGCCCTGTTGAGTCTCGACTTTTCAGGGTTTTTTTATTTGTGATTGAGTGATTATTATAATTTGTGATTGAGTGAATTGTGATTGAGTGATTATTATTCATTCGATAATTTCTACGCTATTACTAATTCACAATCGCAAATTCACCAATAATCCAATTCACCAATCACCAATAATCCAATTCACCAATAATCCAATTCACCAATCACCAATTAACCAATCACCAATTAACCAATCACCAATTAACCAATCACCAATTAACCAATCACCAATAATCCCTACCTTTGTGTAATAAAAAACACAAAATGTATAAATTATATTTCCTTCCCTTTCTCTTATTTTCAGCAACAATTTTTGCTCAAACAGATACAACTTTACTATCAAAAGAACTGCAATCTGTCACTATTTCGTCTTCACGAATTATAGCAAAAGACATTCAAACACCACTTTCTGTTACCGTAATCGACCAATCTCGTTTACAAATTGGACAATCAAAAATTTCTCTTTTCGAATCTTTAGGAGCAGTCTCAGGGGTTTTTGCGATGAATTCTGAAAATTTTGCTCAAGATTTACGCATTTCTATTCGTGGATTTGGGGCAAGAGCATCTTTTGGCATTAGAGGTTTGAAAATTATGATGGACGGCATTCCAGAATCAATCCCCGATGGCACGGCAAAAGTTGGAAATTTGGACGTAGGCATGATGGAACGCATGGAAGTTATCAAAGGCCCTGCCTCTGGACTGTACGGAAATGCGTCTGGCGGGGTTATCAGTATGTTTTCGGAAAATGCTACGAAAAATTTTGCTGAATTTCAAGCTAATATTGGAGCTTATGGCTTACAAAGATACCAGTTCAAAACAGGGCAAACCCTTGGCAAATTAATGTATTTCGTATCAGCGTCTCGTTTGCAAAGCACTGGTTATCGGGAACATAGCCGTTTGGAACGCAATTTTGTGAATGGAAAAGTGATTTATCAATTTACAGATAAAAATAAATTAACATTTTTAGCCAATTATATCAATAGTCCAAAAGCAGAAGACGCTGGAGCTTTGACACAAACCGAAATTGACAAAAATCGCCAACAAGCACGACAAGCAAATCTGACTTTTAACGCTTATGAAACCTTCAAACAAGGAAGAATTGCTTTTATTTATGACCATAATTTTAACAAAAAACATCAAATTAATGCTCGAATATTTTATTTGAATCGGGATTTTGCCAACCAACAAGCATTTCAAGCAAGTGGGCAAATTGCTTTTAACCGAGATTTTGCAGGAGGCGGATTTAATTATCAATTTTCTACCAAGAAATATCGACTAAAAACAGGATTAGACCTTGAAAATCAACAGGATAATCGTAAAAGATTTGATAATTTATCAGGAGAAAAAGGCACTTTACGACTCGACCAAATAGAAGAATTTAGCAATATCGGTGTATTTATTTTACAAGAATTTTCATTTAATGATAAATTCAGAATGTCTTTAAATACTCGTTTTGACGATGTTCGATTACAGATTTCAGATAAATTTCTTTCAGATGGCGACCAATCTGCTACGCAATCTTTCCAGAAAATTAATCCAATGTTAGGTTTTTCATACGCTCCTACTCCATCACAATCCATTTTTATTAATTTTTCTACCAATTTTGAAACACCTTCTTTAAATGAATTATCGAATAATCCGAGTGGAGTAGGTGGGTTTAATCCGAACCTAAATCCACAAAAATCAAGGAATTTTGAAGTGAGTTATAAAGGTATTTTGAGTAAGAAATTCAGAGTTGACTTATCCTTTTTTTATATTGAAGTTGAGGATGAAATTGTACCGTATCAATTGCCCAATCAAGCTACAAGAACTTACTTCAGAAATGCAGGATTATCAGAAAGAAAGGGAATTGAACTGGGATTAACCTATAAAATCAGAGCAGGATTGACCACTTATTTTAACTATACTTTCTCCGATTTTAGGTACAAAACATACCAAACTACGGCTGGAAAATTTGATGGAAATATGCTTACAGGAATCCCAAAACACAATATTTATGGAGAAATCAGGTATTTTCCCAACATCGGAATTTATGCCATTGCACAAGTACGAAGCATTAGTAAAATCTATGCAGACGATGCCAATACGGTAACGAATAATGCTTACATGACTATAAATTTAAGAGCAGGTTATAAGAAAAATATTGGCAATTTTCAGCTTGAACCATTTATTGGCATAAATAATTTGTTGAATGAAATATACAATGCCAATGTCCTGATTAATGCTACTGCCAATCGTTATTTTGAGCCTGCTTCGGGAAGTTTTATTTTTGGAGGTTTGACGTTGAGCATTGGAAAATAGTATAACCGATTAGACCACAGATTGAACTGATTTTACAGATTTACACTGGGGCGATTAGTCAGATAAAATAAAGAAAAATCAGCGAGAATCAGTATAATCCGTCTCATCAGTGGTCTATCGTTTGTCTTGAGACAAACCCTTTATTGTTTCGAAATAAAATTGACAATTCAAATTATTCGCTTGTAAAATTAAAAAATATATTACCTTTGCAATCCCAATTACAAAATGGGGACGACCGGTATTGACAGCTTGTGCAGGTCGGTAGTAAGCACGTCGGGAGTTGGTCTTGACCTCCCGTAACTAATCAGTCCAAACAATAATCGGCAATACTCAGTATGCCATGGCAGCTTAATTCTTAATTGAATTTCGTTTTGGATAGTCCCAATTAGATTGCGACTATTCGCCACCTCCCACTCCGCTAAACTTTGCCGTGGAGATTTGGGGGGACGCTTCGCAAAGTCGAATGTTGTGATTTCTCTAAGCAAACATTTAGTACAGAGAGGATAAGGATGGAATTAGGTCAGGCTTGAACCTTGACCGTCTCGAAAAAATAATCAAGACTAAACGTGTAGAAAGTTATCGAGTTCCTTGTCTGGACGAGAGTTCGAATCTCTCCGTCTCCACAACAAAAACCCGCTTTAAAGCAATTTAAAGCGGGTTTTTTGTTTTTAAAATTATTTTGTGTCAATAAAGTGGCAGTAAAAATCATATTTATCTATAAATCTCAATAGCCTTATATCCCTATTTTTAGATAAAACAATACTTTTCTAACAACTTCTTAAATCCTTCTAAATAATTCCGACAAAGCACTTCAAGTCAGGATTTGAATTCTCCTACAAAAGTCTATTTTAGCAATTGATTGATTAGGAATACACTCAAAGTGTCAATACTAATCAGATTATTTCATCAACAAAAGTCGTGATTTTACCTCAAAACGACTGTACTTAAAACATGAAAAAACTATTTCTTTCTGGAATAGTTTGCTTAAAACTGTGTTTTGGTTTTTCGCAAGCAATTCCCAATCCTCTCCATTATACTTGTTTCAGAGCTGAGAAACCTTTGAAAATTGATGGAAAATTAAATGAACCTTCTTGGCAAAAAGCTCAATGGACAAACTTATTTGTTGATATTGAAGGTGATAAAAAACCTTTGCCAACGCAAGCTACAAAAGCAAAAATGCTTTGGGACGACCAATATTTATACATTGCGGCGGAATTGGAAGAGACAAATATTTGGGCGTATCAAACCACAAAAGACCAAATTGTTTACTTAGAAAATGACTTTGAAGTATTTATTGACCCCGATGGCGACACTCAAAATTACTTTGAATTGGAAGTAAATGCAGCCAATAATACGTTTGACCTTTTCTTGCCAAAACCTTATCGAAACGGCGGAAATGCCCTGATTAATTGGGACATAAAAAACCTCAAAACTGCTGTTCATATCGATGGAACTTTAAACAAATCGAAGGATATTGATAAAGTTTGGACGGTGGAAATTGCTATTCCAATTTCTTCGCTCAATATGGACGATAAAAATCATCTTCCGCAAGATTTATCATTTTGGCGAATTAATTTTTCACGAGTTGAATGGGATTTTTCTTTGGAAGACAGAAAATACACCCGCAAGAAAAAGGAAAATAACGAAGGCGTTTTACCAGAATACAATTGGGTATGGTCGCCACAAGGAGCAATCAATATGCACTTGCCTGAGCGTTGGGGTTATCTTGTTTTTTCTACTCAAAATGTCGGAGCAACGCCTATCAATTTCACTCTTCCAGAAAGCGAAAAATTAAAACAAATTGCTTGGCAAATTTATGACAAACAAAAAACGTATTTCGCTAAAAATCAACGCCATGCGAGTAATTTAATAGAACTTTCATTTGACAATAACGACTACGAAATTTTGATAGAAGCAACGAGCCAAACTTTTATCATTTATGTTTCGGATAAAGCTAAAAAAACGTTCATTACGCTCAATCAAGATAGCGTTTTAAATGTCATAAAAAAGCCTTGATATTTCCCTAATTTTACTCATCATAAAATCAATAACATGAACAAACGTACTTTTTTAAAACAAGTTGGTTTAACTGCCTTTGCAGCCGTTGAATCTTCACAATTGATTAATGCAAAGCCTGTTTTACCTCCGCAAAAATCAGCAAAAACACTCAAAAATTGGGTTTGGATTAATCCCGACCATAAAGAATCGGCGGAAGTTTTGACGGAACGATACAAAAAATATAAGGCTCATGGCATTACGGGTATTTTCTTTGAAGCTGACGACGAAAAGCATTTTACCATTGCTAAAAAACAAGGTTTAACCACGCACCGCTGGATTTGGACGCTCAATCGTGGAGAAGAAAGTCTTTTGAAAGCTCATCCAGAATGGTATGCCATTAATAGAAAAGGTGAATCTTGTGCCGACAAACCGCCTTATGTTGGGTATTATCGTTGGCTTTGTCCTTCTCGTCCAGAAGTGTGTGATTATCTTGAAAATGTGGTCAAAACAGAACTTAGTAAGCCTTATGTGGACGGTATTCATTTGGATTATGTCCGTTATTGCGATGTTATTTTGGCAGTTAATCTTTGGCAAGTTTATGGAATCAAACAAAATCAAGAATTGCCAGAATATGACTTTTGTTATTGCAAAGTTTGTCAGCAGAAATTTAAAGAGGAAAAAGGTATTGATATTACCAAAGTCGAGAATCCAGACCAAAATTTATCGTGGCGAAAATTCCGTTATAACAACGTAACTCGCTTGGTAAATCATCTTGCTGAAACGACCAAAAGTTTCAAAAAGCCCATCAGTGCAGCCGTATTTCCAACGCCAGAAGTTGCCAAAAGAATTGTTCGTCAGGATTGGGTAAATTGGAATTTAAACTTAGTTTGTCCGATGATTTACCATAAATTTTACAAAGAAGATGTCAGTTGGATTGGCGATGCCGTAGAAGAAGGCGTAAAGGCATTACACGGAAAATTTCCGTTATACGCAGGACTTTATTTACCCGATTTTGACAGTAACGATGAGATTACGCAGGGAATTAAATTGGCTTTGAAAAATGGAGCAGCAGGAGTTTCACTATTCGGCAATGTCAATGACGACGTACTGAAAGCGTTGGTAAAAGGTGTTAATTCATAAAATAGTGTACTTCTGAGAAGTTAAAACAAACCCTTCCAAGCATTTTAAACGCTTGGAAGGGTTACCAATATGCCTAATTTAATTTTGTAGGGATAAATTTATCCTTCACATTCTCCTAAAAACCCGATTCCTTTAAGAAACTACCAATTTTCTCCATCAATTCTTTCTTACTGTAAGCAGGGTCAGAATGTCCTGCATTGGGAATAAATTCTATTTGAGTTTTCAGGTTTTTACTTTTATACGCACTCCATAATTCTATGGATTGATTAACAGGAACTTGACTATCTTGTTCGCCGTGTACAATGAAAATCGGTGGGTCGGAAGTATCAACTTGATGAACGGGACTGGCTAATTTTGCTAATTCAGTTGCTTGGTCTAAAGGTTTTCCTAAGAGTATTGCCAAAGCGGGCAAACGTACATTCAAACCATGTGGCGTTGATTGATTTAGAATTGTCAAGAAATTAGTTGGCCCATAAAAATCAATACAAGCCTGTACTGACGACGACGTATTGGTATAATTTCCAAGATTTCCTTCCAATACCAAATTATTGTTAGTCGTAGCCACTAATGCCGCTAAATGTCCGCCTGAGGAACTTCCCCAAATAATTATTTTATCCGATTGATAACCATATTTATGGGCGTTCGCTCGCAAAAAACGAATAGACGCTTTTATATCATGCACGTTTGCAGGAAAAGGTTTTTCGGTACTTGCCTGAAAATCAACACTTGCTAAAGCGTATCCAAATGGCAATAATCCCAAAGGAGGATTTTCTTTATTGCCCGAATGCCATGCTCCTCCATGTACCCAAACAATCAAATAGGGGTCTTTTTTGCCTTTGGGTTTATAAATATCAAGTGTGAGTTTTTTATTTTCTACTTCTGCATAAACAAGGTTTTTGGTGATTTCGACATCCTCTTGTGCTTGAATTTTGATGAGACAAAAAAAGAAGAGAATTAATGAAAGTGAGTGTTTCATGATATTAGTTTTATGAGTGTAAGCATTTGGAATAAATTATTTGACGTTTAGTAGTGGCGTATAGCATACGCCAACATCGTCATGACATTGGCGTATGCTATACGCCACTACCAAATGAACGAAATCAATATTATTAAATAATTTATTCTTGGCTTAAGTTAAGCATCATTTCATAAAAAAACCAAGTCTCATATCGAAACTTGGCTTTTTTGAAGAAACTCAAAATGCTTCTTCTGTCACTTAATTAGAAACCGTATCTACTTGAGCTTCAATAACATTCTGAATAGCAGTTGGCACATTCGACAAGAAATTATACCCCGTAGCAGCTTCAATGGCATCTACCGTTGTACGATACGTTCGCCAATCGTTGGTTCTGATACCTTGAACATTGGGCATAATAATAGCGATGACACGGGTAGAATTGCTTACTCGATTCACATCATCATCTCCAGTTGGTAAAATAACTGCAATTTTATACGTCTGAGCAGGTACAGTAATTTTTCCACCTGCAATTGTATTGGCACTTCCTGCCGAGCCAGTCCCTCCTACACCATACGACCCCGCAATAATGTATATTTCCTGATTGTTACCCAATTGTCCACGTAAGTAACTTTCCAAACCCTCCCAAGGGCCTTGATTATTATCGGGTGCTTGCGGAATCATATTAGTCATGAAAAAAGTAGCTGAATTGTTTTCAACACTACTCGTTCTATCTCCCGATGGAGTCATGTGTCCACGGTCAAAACCACTTCCCGAATAATCAGTATTGGTTACTTGATACCAACCACTTGGCAAAGAAGTATCATTTCTAAAATCATTTTGACGAGATGTTGAACCAATGGACGCACTGTTCAAATACCAACTTACCCAATTTGATGTTGCCTTTGCTCTACTATAACTCATCACATATTGCGGTTTTTCCAATAAATAATTATTTTCATTAATAACCGAATTGGTAGCATTAGAAGGATTTCCCATTGCCAAATTAATATTATTTGATTGTACAGGAATGACAGGGAAATTAACTTTAAAATCGGCAGTCTGGATATTAAGCGTTCCGCCTGTATCAACAATTAATTTGGCACAACCTTGGTCTGATGTTGCACTCATTACGGTAATAATATGTGAGTTTCGAACTCTTACGGTATCATTCAAAGCAGGAATACAATTACAAGTCCAACTGGTTGGGTCATTCCAACTTCCACTTTTCACCGACCTGATTATTACGGAAGGCGTATTGTCAATAATACTAATAGAAGGGCTATTTGTGGCAGTTAAAGCATCTCCAGCCGTAACTGTTGCCCTTAGGATAACGCCTAATTCTTCCTTATTATAAGTAATTCCACTAATGTTAACGCTATTTTCACCTGCGGGAATTACACCCGTTAATGTTCCGCCAAGTGTTCCAGAACCTGTTTGTAAAGTCAATGTAACAGTCGTGGGACTGGTAACATTTTGAGCATTTTGGTCTGCATCTTGCGACTGAATATTTACCGAAAAACCAATATTGGGTGTTGGTGACGTGGGCGTAATACTGGCAAAAGCTAAGGTAGTAGGCAAAACAATATCCGCAACCGTTCCCGAAAGATTCACCACTGGACTTGTTGGAGCATCGCCTCCGCTATGAGTAACATTTCCTTCATATTGAGCAGGAGATAATCCACTCATTAAGCGTACATAAATAAGTGTATTCAATGAGCCAGCATTGGGCGTTAATGTCAAGGAAGTCGTAAAGCCTGATGATGAAGATGTTGAAATTTCAAAATTTCCTGTAACCGATAAAGAAACATCTCCCGTCAAAGATGAACCTGTTACATTATAGGTACCTGCATTTGAAGGGCCATTTCCTGTAAAATAGTTAAGATTCGTTAATGTATTTGGATTTACATTAATATTAGGGCCTGTGCTAACACCCGTAACCGTCAGATTATCAATAGAAATCTTTGGTCGGCTACCCGATGGAGAAGTAAGAGCAGAACCACCATTATGATAGTAAAAACGCAATTTTACCGTAGCCTGATTATTCAACGCAGACGGTAACGCTATGCTAATATTGGCTGATTTTGCCACGTTATTATTGGCTGTAAATGGCAAATTCGTCCCTGATAATTCCGTCCAACTTGTGCCATTAGTTGCGTAATAAACTCTCAAACTTCCTGCTCTATTACCTGTACTGTTCGCCACAGTTGCTGCATCAAAAGTAAGCGTTCCTGCATTTCTATTGGTAAAATTCAGGTTAAGGTCTAAAGCAACTGCACTTGAATTGTCAGTCGTTCCCGTTGATAAAAATTGAATATTGGTAGCTCCATTTTGTACACCACCAGACGTTCCCGATGAAAATGTGGCAGAAGCAACCGTTGTGGCAGTTGCCGAAGGAATTGTGCCTGCACTTACCGCTACTGATGACCAAGAATTTGTTGAAGGAGTAGTCCAGCTTGTAAAATTTTCGGTATAATTCCCCAATGACATATCATAGTAGGTTTGCCCAAAAGAGCTTAAACTATTCATGAGAAAAAGGAAAAAAAGGAACGTTTTAAATTTGAAAAATTTGACATGAGTATTCGATGATACTCTCAAAAGGGTATGAGCTTGATACATAATAACTTAGGATAATTTTGTTTGTTGAGATATTTTCAGAAAGGCGTAGAAAAGCCCAAATTTCCAAGCTGACGGACATGACTATTCGACTGCATAAGAAATTGTGCAATTTTTAAGAATGACAAAAAGAGTAGAGCCTAAAATGTTGAATTATAGGTACAAGCAAATGAAGGTAGAAAACAGATAAAACCTGATGGGTGTATTTTTAGAAGGTAGATACTGATGATTTATTTGAAGGTAGATTATTGATGAAGTAGATAAAATATGCTGTTGGGTGGTGTTACAGATTCAAATTCGGTGGTTGAATAAATCATGTAAACCTACGATTGGAATAGTTTTATGTTGATGAAAATGTATTAAGAAATTATAAATTAATTTAAAAAGCTAAGACTGCCTAAAATATCACCGTAAAAGATGACATTCATCCTATTTGGGCAAGCACAACTTTTGAAATCGGGCAAAATTCTATTTGACTTTATCACAATGGTTTTTGAAAAATAAAAGCTACCTCAAACTGAGATAGCTTTTTTAATAAAACCACTTAATCCTAAGTAACCACATAGGAGAATCGGGAAAATGAAGCCATGTCAAAACCATAAATACTGACTTATTGCAGACAGATTTTGTAATCTTTATATGGCTATCAAACCCAAATTCTATGCAGGTGATTAGTTTAAAGCATTATTAATGTTGATTCGTCCCCAACCAAAATTGCCATTTCTACTTGGGTAATAGCTGGCATTTTGTTTAAGACGGTCAAAAACTTGCGTTCTCGTCCATGTTGGATATTTTGAAAAAACTAAAGTTGCCATTGCAGCCGTTGAAGCCGTTGCTACTGAAGACCCTCCAACAGTTGAAGGAACATCTCCAGACATTGCCAAACTCAATGGTTTTCTTCCGCCAGATGCTTTTTCCATCACTACCACAAAATCGACATCAGAACCTTCGTGACAAGCTTCGCAACGTTGTGTTAAATTGTCTTTAATCCCTGTAACTGCCACAGCTTCAGGCATACTTGCAGGAAAAATTACACCTGCCCAGCCAGCAGTCCAACCAAAAGATGTACCCGCCGCACAGAAAATCAATTTACCTTTTCCATACGCATAACGCACGCCATCAGCCACTTGGCTACTCGAAATAATATTTCCCATCGACATAGAAATCACTTTTACATCGGTTCTATTTCCTGCCAATGTAAAAGCATCAGCAACCCCTTTCGACTCACGACTTTCATTCAAAAATACATCTGCCGCAGCACGAATACTAATTAAATTGGCATTATAAGCAATTCCTGCGGTATTTCCGTCTGTACCACGTGGAGCAACTGCCGCACCTTGCATAGAAGTTCCATGTCCACAAGCGTCATTGGGCGTTTCAACAGGCCCGATATTTATTCCCAAAAATTTATCTCTTGGGAGAGTTACCAACTTTTCAATGGTTCTGCCAGAAGATGAACCTTGATTAAAAGTTGACCCTAAATTTTCTTGTGTGCTACTACAACCTGTATCAATAATTACCATTTTTGCACCTGCACCCGTACTTTTTGCCCAAGCTTGGGTTACACTATGATAAGCATAATTCCAAGAAGCTTTAGCATTAGGAGAAACCGTTGTGAAGTCAGTAGAAGACAAACCCGTTTCAGGTGTATTTGAATCACATCCGCTATCAGAATTAATTTTAGACTTGGCATCACTTTTCCCCGTCTCAACATTTGGAGAATACCCCATCGGCTCGGCATAACGAACTAATTTTGAGGCTCTTAATCTTTCTATTGTACTTAAATTACTTACTTTTACATCAATAACAGGAAGAATATTTTCTTCAAAAACTTCTAATTCACTTCTTTTCAAAGATGAATTAGTTTTACTTTCTTCTTCAAAAATAATATCCAAAACCTCTTCACGAGCCATTTTCCAAGCAGTCTCATTAATATTAATCAAATGAATTTTGGAATCTATATTCCCTTCACTTTCAGGCTTATAGCCTACTGAAAGCACTTTATCAGATTGATTCAACGCACTCCAAACCATCATATCCGACGCACTCGACCACTCAAATTTGCCATTGTCTTGCAAACTTTTAAAAATAGTCTGGTCAAGTTCTGTTTTGGATACAGGCGAACTTGGATTGGGCGATAATGCTTCATTTGGTGAATTTTCAACCGTACAAGCACAAAATGAAATAGCGATAAATAATAAAGAAGTAATTTTTTTCATAAGTTGTTAAGTTTTAAATATTTACGGTAAAATTATGCAAATTATTGAAATAAGTAAATTTTAACATATAATTTTCTGCGACTATCTACTTATGCTTCATCTAATCAAACCATTAGCAGGTATTTAGATAGCTTTTATGTAATTTTAAACTCCATTTTAAATGCTAACCAATGAAACGTAATCTTTTTATTCTTTTAACAAGTATCTCTTTGATATTTAGTTGTAAGAAAGACAATGGAGACTGGAAAAAAGCGGCTGAAAGCCCAGAATTTTTACGTCGAACACAACTCCAAGTAACAGAATCAATTATTCATGACATTTTTGCACCTCCTGTTTCGAGTCGTATTTATATGTATTCCTCATTGGCAGCGTATGAAGCAGCCATTGCAGGCAATCCAAAATATCAGTCGATGGTAGGTCAATTAAAAGGTTTTCAAACGGTGTACCAATTAGATACTAACAAGAAAATCTGTAATGGTTTAGCCGCAACACAGGCATTTTTGACAGTTGGTAAAAACTTAACATTCGCTCAAGAAGTATATGTAGATTTTGAGAAAAAAATGTGGGAAGAATACAAAGCAACGGGGATTCCAGATGACATTTTTGAAAATTCTATCGCTTTTGGAGATTCAGTAGCGGCTTCAATTATGAATTATTCTAAAAAGGATAACTACAAACAAACTCGTGGTTTCCGTTATACAGTTACCAATAAACCTGGCACTTGGATTCCTACGCCTCCTGCGTATATGGATGCGGTAGAACCAAATTGGACTAAAATTAGACCTTTGACTTTAGATACATCTGCACAATTTCCACCAGTTGCACCTTCTAAATTTGATTTAACTAAAGGTAGTCCGTATTACCAAGAAGTCATGGATTGTTACAACACAGGGAAAAACCTGACGGACGAACAACGTAATATTGCCAATTTTTGGGATTGCAATCCTTTCAAAATGAATATTACAGGTCATGCGATGTTTGCTACCAAAAAAGTTTCTCCAGGTGGACACTGGATGGGCATTACAACACAAGTATCTCGCCAATTAAAAACCGATGTTGCCCAAACAGCAGAAGCTTATTTGATGACTTCAATGGCTATTTTTGATGGCTTTATTTCTTGTTGGACAGAAAAATATAAAACCGTAAGAATTCGCCCCGAAAGTATCATCAATACCAACATTGATAAAGATTGGCAACCCGTTTTGCAAACGCCACCGTTCCCAGAATATACGTCTGGACACTCGGTAATTTCGGCAGCAGCTTATACCGCATTGAATAAAACATTAGGAGATAATATTGCCTTCAATGATTCAACAGAAATTCCTTACGGCTTACCTGTAAGAAAATTCACCTCATTTAAACAAGCGGCCTTAGAAGCATCAATCAGCCGTTTGTACGGAGGAATTCACTTCCGTCCCGCTTTGGATAATGGCTTTGCACAAGGTGAAAGAGTTGGTGCTTGGGTTGTTAGTAAAATAAAAACCAGAAAATAAGTAGATGAAACCGTCATTCAGCTATCAGATGAAACGCAGATGACGCAGATGTAAACAACACATATTTTACAGATTTTTCAATAAAATATCATTTTAAGTACAGTGTTTAATAAGTTTTCTGAATAATTTTCACCCTAAAATGTTTGATTGGAGAACTTCCCGAAAGTTTTAGAACTTTCGGGAAGTTTAAATAACTTATTAAACAGTGTATTAAGTAAGAATTGCCAACTTTTGGAAAGTTGGCAATTTTAGTTTGTGCTATAACCCCGTCAGCAGTTGGATTTTGAAGATGAATTATTTATTTAAGAATACTTCAAAAGTTTAACTTTCACGGAATAATCAAACAAAATTGCACAATAAAAAGAACTTACATTGGAATAATTATATTTTCATACAAGATTAAAAGTTTCTTTCGTAAATTGCGTCAAGATTAAAAAATTGGTAATGAGTCCATCGTATTTGAGTATTTGGATTCCATTTTTATAAATTTGAAACTATTATAAAGTTTTGCTCATTACCAATAATTGCTAAATACTCAGTACTGAAATATTAAGCTTATGAAGTACGATTTTTTATTGGCGGAATTAATTGTGAAAAGTTCACAAAACCGCATAGACGAAATGCAGATTGCTGAAAATCAGGAATCTTCTAAAGGTTGGTTAGAACGCTTTTTCGAGTTCTTAACACCCAACAACATCAACATTGCCACAAGATAGCAATCTATATCATGTAAACGAGCCTCATCATTACGATGGGGCTTTTTTGTTTCTCAAACTTTTTATCGGTAATTATCGTAAATTTGAAAGTATCCCGACAAATTGGAAACAATTAGTTTATCAATTTGTATCAGAAACAAAAAGCTCATCATGCAAAAAATCATTCATAAACATTCTTTAGCAATCCGTTGGTTTCATTGGATTAATTTTCCCTTGCTTTTCGTGATGATTTGGTCAGGATTATTGATTTATTGGGCAAACGGTATTTATAAAATTGAAATCGGCGAAACACTCATTTTTAAGTTTTTCCCAAAAGGATTTTATGATTTTTTAGGTTTATCGGGGCAATTAGCGAAAGGAATGGCTTGGCATTTTGCAACGATGTGGCTGTTTACAATAAACGGTATTTTATACGTACTTTATACCATGATTTCGGGAGAATGGCGTTTGATTTTACCGACTAAAAACTCATTTAAAGAGGCTTGGCAAGTGGTTTTATTTGATTTTGGACTGAGTAAATTAACGCCTCCACAAGATAAATATAATGCCGCCCAAAAAATTGTCTATACTTTGGTCATCATCATGGGTTTTGGCTCAATCTTAACGGGTTGGGCAATTTTCAGACCTATACAAATTTCATGGCTAACCACAATTTTTGGGGGCTATAAAGCCGCAAGAATAGAGCATTTTGTGTTAACAATCGGATTCTGTTTATTCTTTTTAGTCCATATCATTCAAGTTATCAAAGCAGGTTGGAAGAATTTCCAAAGCATGATTACAGGTTTTGAAACCAAAAAGTAAGACAGGAATCCTTCCTGTCAATTACTCTCTTGACAGGAAGCACTCCTATCCTACGAAACTAAAAAAAAGTGACAGGAAAGAGTCCTGTCCTACGAAAATATGAAAGAAGAACTTACTTCCGAACAACAAATTAGAAGAAAAACTATCAAGGCTTTTATTGGTTTTGGTGTAGCAAGTCTTATCCCTTTTAGTTTTTGGAAGTGGATAAAGTCAAGTGATAAATTAGATTATTTATCTGCACCTTTAAGAAAAACCTTAGAATTTAATGAGAAATTAACTTCCAAATTATTATCAAACAGTCATTTAGCCCCTATTTTTCAAAAATCTCAAGCAGAACGCAAAGTCAGATTTAATGGTGCAGTTGGTTTGCAATCTCCACTTGAAGAAGATTATAAAATCAAGGTAGAGTCAGGCGAGAATAAATTTGAAGTAACGATAAATGACCTCAAGGCTTTACCCAAACAAGATATTATTTTTGAATTTAAGTGTATTGAAGGCTGGTCACAAATACAACATTGGGCAGGCGTACGATTCATTGATATGATGAATCATTATAAAATTGGGCAGAAAGATGCAGAGAATTTGTTTAAATACGTTGGCATGGAAACACCCGATGGTTTATATTTTGTAGGCATTGATACACCAAGTGTAGTGCATCCACAAACGATTTTGGCGTATGAAATGAATGGAAAGCCATTATTGAAAAAACATGGCTCTCCATTAAGATTAATAATTCCTGTAAAATACGGCTACAAAAGTTTAAAACGAATTGGCGTAATCAAGTTTTCAGATGAACGACCGAAAGACTATTGGGCTTCATTAGGCTACGATTATTTTGCAGGCTTGTAATACAGGAATCTTTCCTGTGTCATTTATTCACGGGAAGGATTTTCGTGTTACTTACCATTTTTCTAAACCTAAAAGTTTTTTACCCAACTCATTTAATTCGGCAGCTTCGTATTTAGTTTGCTCCCAATTTCGTGGGTCACCTGGAAAAGCATAACCTTCGGGAGCAATACGATTTTCCCAAGAATTCACACGCCAATCTTTCAAATCATCGTTATCTTCTTCGGCGGGCATCATGGAAATATATTGGGCCATTCTAACTTTATCTTTTGAGTTATTAGCACGAATTCCATGCGGTTGTGAGCTGTTAAAAATCAATAAATCGCCAGCTTCCATTTTCACTTTATGAAAATCTTTTTCAAAACCTGTGGTGTCAGGTTGGAAACGATTTCTGTCCTCTGGTTGCGTCAATTTCCAAGTGTCATAAGTTCTAAATAATTCTGGAATACACTGAAAACCACCCATATTTTCATCAGTTTGGTCAGCTAAAGCCAAGACACCTTGCACATTTTGCGGTTTCGTTTCTGGGTCATAATCCCAGTGAATAAATGCTTTATATTGAAAACCCTCACGCAAAGGGAAATTTAAGTTCGCACGGTCGATGGTTACCCATAATTTTTCCGTTCCCCAAATATCCGCAAAAGCTTCGTGTACACGTTGCATTTGACGGTTATTCCAAAGGTGTTGATTATTATAAACTTCCACCATACCCGTTCCCGCCAATTCTTTCATCTGCATTTCAGCACGTGGAGCCGTGTACCAAGTTTCTGGATTGTTAGGGTCTTTTTCTTCAAATTCCCACAGAAATTGAGCCGTTGCCAAAGCCTGCTCTCTTGGCACGGCATTTTTAATAATTACATAACCATTATGAATCCAAAAAGCCCAATCTTCCTCACTTAATACTTTGAGTTTTTCTCCTTCAGTAATACTTGTACGTAGCTTAACTTGGCTACTTGTAGCCGTTGAAGGATTTCCAGGTTTATCAGTATGATTTTTATTTGCCATCATAGTTGGCATCATCGTTTGAGTTTGCATAGCTGTTTGCTTTAAAATCAATATTTATTATCAAAATTATGATACAAATTTAGAGCTTGAAAATGCAATATATTTATCCAAAAATTGCCATTTTTTGAACAATTTTGACTTTAATAACTAACAAATATTTATATTTAACAAAGAAAGTACAATTTTGAACAAGGATATTGATTTTCAAGATAAAATATACCATGAAGACAGTTTTAGAAGAATTTACTATCGACTCTGAAAGTTCTTTTAGAATTTTTGAACCTCGTTTGAGTCAGGTTTTTTATTGGCACTTTCACCCCGAATTTGAGTTAGTTTATATCGAAGGGACAGATGGCACTCGTCATGTGGGCGAGCATATTTCTCGTTTTGAGTACAGTGATTTGGTTTTCATCGGTTCAAATATTCCTCATCTCAATTTCGATTATATGGTTAAAACCGACTACAAAAAAGTAGTTTTACAAGTCCGACACGATTTTTTGAAAGAAGCATTTGCGAATACGCCCGAACTTTCTGCCATTTTTCGTTTGTTTCAATTATCACAATACGGCATTGCTTTTGGCACGGAAATAAAGCAATTCATTGGAGAAAAATTGAAAAATGTTGGTCAGAAATCAAATTTTGAGCAGTTTTTAGAAATTATGAGTATTTTTCAGCACTTGGCAAATACGCAAGATTATGAATTACTCCACGACAAACCCGTTGAGAATCAGTACAATAAAAAAGACCAAGAGCGAATAAAGCGTTTATATCAGTTTATTGACGAACATTATCAACGAAAAATAGATTTACAAGAAGTAGCCGAATTAAGTAATTTGAGCGAAGCCGCTTTTTGCCGATATTTCAAGAAAATGACCAAACTTACCTTTGTAGAATTTTTGAATCATTATCGGATAAATCAAGCAAAAAACTTATTATTACTCGATAAAAACATTACCGAAACCTGCTTCGATTGCGGTTTTGAAAGCATTTCTTATTTTAACAGAACCTTCAAAAAACTCACGGGCGAAAACCCTTTGGGCTTCAAAAAGCGATTCAGATAGTTTTCGTGGTTTGATAAAAAATAGCGTATTTTGCACATATTTAATCCATATTTTGTTACCTTATTTAAGGAAGAAAACGAAAAGAAATTAAAGTAAAATGAGTCCAAAATCACTCATTCACAAATTACTCAATAATAAATGAACCTAATAAAAGTTGCCGCAGGAGTAGTTAATCAAACGCCGTTGGCTTGGAATACCAATAAAAAGAACATCATCGACTGCATAGAAGAAGCTAAAAATCAAGACATTAGCCTTTTGTGTTTGCCCGAATTATGTATTACGGGTTATGGTTGCGAAGATATGTATTTTGCCCAATCAACTTGTGATACCGCCCTCGAAATATTGGATGATATTGTAACCCATACTTCAAGTATTGCCGTTTGTGTGGGTTTACCAATTCGAGTTTCGAACCACGTTTATAATGCTGCTTGTCTGATTGTCAATAAGCAAATCAGAGGTTTTGCTTTGAAGAAAAATTTGGCAAATAATGGCATTCACTACGAAACTCGTTGGTTTCAAGCTTGGACTGTGGGTGAACGTACAGAAATGAGAATTGGCGAATTTACGTATCCCGTCGGAGATTTAATATTTGATGTTGGAGGCGTAAAAGTTGGCTTTGAAATCTGTGAAGATGCCTGGATTGCCAATCGACCAGGCAGAGATTTATACGCTTTGGGTTGTGATGTCATCATGAATCCGACGGCTTCACATTTCTCTTTCTTCAAAACTCAAACTCGTGAACGACTTGTTCAAGACGGTTCTCGTGCTTTTGGCGTAGCTTATATTTACGCCAATTTACTGGGAAATGAATCAGGTAGAGCCATTTTTGACGGTGATGCGATGATTGCACAAGCAGGCGAAATGTTAGTTTCGGGAACGAGATTTTCATACAAAGACCATTATTTGACTACGGCAGTTATTGACATTGACAAAATCAGATTGGAACAATTGCAAAATCGTTTGACTTTTAAGGCTTCAAATCCAGTACAAGTTTTATTCGATTTTCCAGAAATTGCTCTCGTTAAAAATATCTATGCTTTAGAACATTGGGAAGCCAACGGACATCAAAAAGAGGAAGAATTTGCTCGTGCCATTGCTTTGGCTTTGCTTGATTACCTCCGCAAATCACGCTCAAATGGTTGGGTAATTTCGCTTTCGGGGGGAGCAGATTCTTCGGCAATTACGGCTTTGTGTTATTTGGCAATCGATATGTGCGTTGCTGAATTAGGATTAGACGGTTTCAAAAAGAAATTTCCATACATCAAGAAAATTCAAGATTGCCAAAATGTCAAAGAATTATCAGCGGCTTTGATTATCAATGTTTATCAAGGAACGCAAAATAGTTCAACGGCAACTCGTCATTCGGCTACTTCTTTGGCAAAAGACTTGAACACGACTTTTTACGATATTGACATCAACGGTTTGGTAGAAACCTACAAAGGACTCATTCAAGGAGCAATTGGTAGAGATTTATCTTGGGAAACTGATGACATTGCCCTCCAAAATATTCAAGCGAGGGTGCGTAGCCCAAGTGCTTGGTTATTGGCAAATTTGAGTAATTCGCTTTTACTTTCAACGTCAAATCGCTCAGAATCATCGGTTGGTTATGCCACAATGGACGGCGATACTTCAGGTTCAATTTCACCAATTGCGGGTATTGATAAACATTGGTTACGTCATTGGTTACGTTGGTTAGAAAACGTTGGCGTGGGTAAAGAGGTGAAAATTGCAGGGTTAAACGCCATGAATAATTTACAACCAACCGCCGAACTCCGTCCGTTGGAAGCCAAGCAAATTGACGAAGAAGATTTAATGCCATACGATTTACTAAACGCCATTGAAACTGCCGCAATTCGTGATAAAAAATCACCAAAAGATTGTTTAGAATTAATGGAAATGGAATTTGAAGGGATTTATCAGCGTGAAAAACTCGTTTTATCAATCGAAAGATTCTTCAAATTATTTGCCAGAAATCAATGGAAAAGAGAACGTTATGCTCCAAGTTTCCACGTTGATGACCGCAATCTCGACCCAAGAAGTTGGTTAAGATTCCCAATTCTTTCGGGTGGATTCGAGAAGGAATTAACCGAAATGAAAGAATATGCAGAGAGTTCTGGAAAGGGAAAAAGGAAAGGGAAAATTGGTTTTTAGTACCCTCCCAATTATAATTACGAATCCATACCAATAATTATAATAACGAATTTAGTACACTGTTTAATAAGTTTTCTGAATAATTTTCATCCTAAAATGTTCGATTGGAGAACTTCCCGAAAGTTTTAGAACTTTCGGGAAGTTGAAAATAACTTATCAAACAGTGTATTTAGATTATTATAAGCTTGATTATCAATGATTTGCGGGATTTCAAAATAGTGTTTCATTCTGTTCCATTACTAAATAAACTTTCAAATAAATGACTAACCAAATCCAAATCAATACTATAATTTTTGACTTAGGCGGCGTATTAATTGACTGGAATCCACTTTATGTTTTCAACGATTTAATTCCCGATGAAGAACAACGTCAATACTTTTTTGAGCATATTTGTACTATGCACTGGAACGAACAACAAGATGCAGGAACGTCTTTAGCACAAGCTACCGAAGATAAAGTTGCTGTATTTCCAGCATGGGAAAAAGAAATTCGAGCGTATTATGGGCGTTGGGTAGAAATGCTGGGAGATGCGAATCATGGCACTGTTAAAATTCTAAAAAGCCTGATTGATTCGCCTGATTATAGAGTATATGCTCTTACCAATTGGTCAGCAGAGACATTTCCAATAGCAAAGTCAATAGAACGTTTTCAATTTTTGCATTGGTTTGAAGGTATTTTGGTATCAGGAGAAGAGTTTTTATTGAAACCTCAACCCGAAATTTACGAAGCCATTTTGAGTCGCTACGACATTGACAGAAGTAAAGCGATTTTCATTGATGATAATTATAAAAATGTGGTTGGCTCAGAAGCCGTTGGACTAAAAGCAATCCATTTTCAAACGCCTGAACAATTGGCGGAAGAGTTAACGAATTCAGGTGTTAGGTTTTAGTTTTTAGGTGTCAGAAAACAAAAGACACATATTACTAAAACCTAAACCCTATCTCCTAAAACCTTATAGAAATGCTTTTAGCCATTGACATCGGCAATACTGACATCGTTTTTGGGATTCATGATTCTCAATCTTGGATTCATCAATTTCGTATTTCGTCAGCTTATTCTAATAGAGCAAGCGATTATGAAGCTCAATTGAGAATGAGATTTTTAGAGAACAACCTCAAAATCAGCGATATTGACAAAGCCATCATCAGTTGCGTTGTTCCTGACCAAAAAATTGTTTTAAAGGAAATGGTGCAAGAAATGTTTGCACTTGACCCAATTATGGTTGGCGTAGAAATGTACGACAAACTCAAGATGGAGATTTTGAGTCCTTACGAAATCGGGACGGATTTGGTCTGCAATGCCACTTATGCCTTTTATACGCACAAACGCACTTGTATGATTGTGGATTTTGGAACGGCTTTGACCTTTACCGTAATTTCGGGAGAAGGAAAAATCATAGGCGTTTCCATTGCTCCAGGTTTAAAAACTGCCGTAAAATCTTTATTTTCAAATACGGCTCAATTACCCGAAGTACCGTTGGTCATGCCTGATTCTGCCATTGGCAAAAATACCGTTCATGCTATCCAAGCGGGTGTTTTGTGGGGTTATGTAGGCATGGTTCGTGAAATGATAAAACAAATCAAAAACGAAGTAGGGCAAGATTGTTTAGTTTTAGCCACAGGCGGACTTTCATCTATTCTCACACCTCTACGAGATGATTTTGACGAAGTTGATAAATTATTAACCTTGAATGGTTTGAGAATTATAGCGGGATTGGTGTAGAATTATAGTCATTTATTAAGTAGTGGCGTATAGCATACGCCTTTCATATCGTTGGCGTATAGCATACGCCTTTCATATCGTTGGCGTATGCTATACGCCACTACTTATTCAAAACTGTCATTTCAAAAAATGACAGTTTTTTTATGCCCTTCTGCAACCTTTTTATTGCTAACTGCATCTCATCTACAAAATCCACTCTTCCAAAACTAAACAAAATACTTTATGGGAATTCTCAACCATTCATCCTTTGAGGAAGCCAATCAGGTAGTTTGTTATGCAAGGTAGTAGGTTAAATAATAATTTTGATTCAACATTATTGAAGATATTCTCTCAATCTATCATCAGTTCATTTATTAATACAAACTCTTTATGAAAACTTTATTTTACTTTCTAATCGCCCTCATAAGCCTAAATAGTTTTAAAACTAACGCACAGGGAAAAATCAGTGGACAAATCATTGATGACAAAAACAAAATCGTGGAATTTGCCAATGTTACTTTGCTAAAAGCGAAGGACTCAACACTGGTAAAAGGGGCATTATCAGACCAAAATGGCTCATTTGAGTTTGAAAAAATAACTTACGGGGATTACATCGTAAATATTTCGCAGGTTGGTTACAAGAAACTTTACACGCCTAAGTTTACGCTAAATTCAGAAAATAACACAGTAAAATTATCAAACCTTGTCATGCAAGAAGATTCCAAACAACTATCTGAGGTTCAAGTTGTTGCAAAAAAACCTTTCATCGAACAACAAATTGATAAAACGGTTGTAAACGTTGAAAACTCTATCGTTTCGGCAGGAAGCACGGCATTGGAAGTTTTAGAAAAATCGCCAGGAGTAACGGTTGATAAAGATGGTAATATTTCCTTGAAGGGCAAGCAAAATGTCATGGTAATGATGGACGGAAAGCCAACGTATATGTCGGCATCGGACTTAGCAAATTTGCTCAGAAATATGCAATCGAGTCAAGTGGATAAAATCGAATTAATGACCAACCCACCTGCCAAATATGATGCCGCAGGTAACGCTGGCGTGATAAATATTAAGATGAAAAAGAACCAGAATATGGGCTTGAATGGTTCGGCGACAGTTGGTTTAGGCTATGGATTTTACCAATCTTTACCAAAAGAAAATGCCAATTTGAACTTAAATTATCGTCAAGGAAAAGTAAATTTATTTGGTAATTTTTCTGGCAATAATCGTAAAAGCTTCCAAATCAACGACATTAAACGCAAGTTTGTAGAAAATGGCAAAACACTTTCGGGTTTCGACCAAATAGCTAACTCCGACCGTCAAAATAGCTCATTTTCGTACAAAGTTGGAGCAGATTATTTTATCGACTCAAAAAACACTATTGGAGTTTTATTCAACGGAATGAATGGAATTTGGAAAGAATTGCTTGATAATCAAGCCATTATCAAAAACGCTTTAGGACTTATGGATTCGACTTCCATCACCAAAGGAGATATTAACAATAATTGGGGTAATTATTCTACTAACATCAATTTCAAGCACGTTATTGATTCAACGGGTAAAGAATGGACAATGGATGCCGATTATGCTCGCTATGATTCTGACAATAATATGAAATATCGTACTTCTAAATATGACATTAATAATATCCTCCGCCAAACACGTAACGAAGATGGTTTGACAGCTTCAAAAATTGACATTTATTCTATCAAAGCCGATTTAGTATATCCAATCAATAAAACCTCAAAATTTGAAATTGGAATGAAGTCAAGCTACGTAAATTCAAATAATGATATGCAGTTTGAGTTTTTAATTGGAGATAACAATAATCGTGTAGTTGACCCAACTCGTACTCGTGGATTTTTGTACAAAGAAAATATCAATGCAGGTTACGTAAATTATTCGCAACAATTCAAAAAATTGAGCGTGCAGTTAGGATTGAGAGTTGAAAATACCAACGGACAAGGCACATTGCAAGGCAAAGAATTACTCAACCGCCAATATACAAATGTCTTTCCAAGCATTTATTTACGTGAAAAATTATCCGCAAAACATCAGTTAGGTTTATCGTATAGTCGTAGAATTGACCGTCCGAGTTATGAAGATTTGAACCCATTTTTATTCTTCCTCGACCCATATACTTTTGAAAAAGGGAACGAATTATTGCAACCACAATACACAGATGCCATCGAAATGTCGCATACTTTCATGGATGCCATCACAACGACCATCAATTATAGTCGCACCAATGGCGTAATGACGCAGATTTTAGAACAAAACAACGCTCTTAAATTGACGAATGTTACAAAATTTAACATTGGTTATGTAGATAATTTTGGGATTTCATTCTCAGTGCCAATTCCGATTACAAAATGGTGGTTTAGCAATACTTATTTCAATTTGTACAATAATCATTACGTGGGAGATATTCCCAAAACGACAATTGGAGCAGACGGCGTAGCAACAACAATTTTACAACCTTTGGATGCCAGAGCAACGACGTACCAAGCAAATATGACGCATCAGTTTACTTTGCCAAAGAAATTTTCAATTGAATTGAGTGGTTGGTATCAATCGCCATTTGTTGAGGCTCAATTAATCGGAAAGCCAATGGGAGCAGTTTCTTTCGGAGTTCAAAAGAAATTCTTGAAAGATAAAGCAACCTTAAAATTGAATGTGAATGACGTGTTTTGGACAAATAATTTCCGTGGAAGTTTTGCCTTCAATGACATTGACGTTCAAATTTCTAACAAATGGGAAAGTCGTGTGGCTCGTTTAACATTCACTTATCGTTTCGGGAATAACAAAGTTCAAGCAGCTCGCCAACGCCAAACAGGATTAGAAACTGAAAAAGGACGTGTTAAAAATGGAGGAAATTAGGTGTTAGGTGTTAGGTGTTAGGTGTTAGGTGTTAGGTGTTAGGTGTTAGGTGTTAAAAAGCCCAGTTTGGAATTGTTAGTTCCAAACTGGGCTTTTTAAATTTTCAATCTTAACCAGTCAACCAATTACCAATCAACCAGTAACCAATAACCAATTACAACTTTTCACCAGGAAGTAAATATTTAAACTTCGTCTTTCCTGATTTTTTATCTTTCTTTCCGTTAAATTTCTTCCCTCCGCCCAAGCGACTCCAAGGCCAATGTTTTTTCGTTGTAACCCATGAAAATGTGGCTCTTGGGCGAAAAACGCCATTTTCATGTTTATGTTCTGAAGACACTCTACACGTTTTTTCGGGGCAACGTCTTGCCCAAATACAACCTGTCAAAATTTGGCTTCCAATTATCAGCAAAACACAGCATAAAAACGATTTCAATTTCATTGATTGGGATTTTTTATTTTTAACAAAGGTAATGGAAATATTTTTCGAGGTAAATTTCTCCTTACTTTCCTAAACGTTTTTTTACTTTAAAATATTAGTATTTACCTTCTCTACTTAGATTTCTTCGATAAAACAGCAAAAAAATACCGCTTACTCAGAAGTCGTACCACTAACTCAATAATCGCTCTGTTTTTGAATAGTATATCACAATTTTGTCACAGAAATCTTAAGGCAAATTATTAAGAAGCTGTTTAGGTTAATTTTTTGAACGTGAAAATGATAAGTTTTTGAGTGAAAATCATTCATAAAATTTAAGCATAACAGCGTTACGTTTCAATTTTATGAATGATTTGTAGCCTAAAAATTACTTTTTTTAACTCGAATAAATTAACCTAAACAGCTTCTAAGACAAGCGAGTAATTGAACTCTCAATTAATTATCATTTAACAATTAACTTACCATGAAAAACTTATCAATTTTCTTTTTCGCCCTCATTTTATTAGCAAGTGCTTGTAAAAAAGAGGACGCCGTCACACCAGCAGAAACGCCGTTAGCAAGTTTTTTTGCAGATAGTACCGTTAAAACTGGAACAAAATTCACAAACAGCACTTTTTATGAGTTTGGACAACGATTCCAAGTCTCAAAAGCTGGAAAAATCACAAAATTAGGGGTTCGCACGCCAACTCCAGGAACATACCGTGTTGTGATTTGGGATGTTGATACCAAAACTGTTATTGGTCAAAAAACGGTTGAACAAACTACCTCCAATATTCAAGTTTGGGGAGACATTACACCCTTAGCATTAGTAGCCAACAAACAGTATTTCATTTCTTACCTTTCTAATAATTGGAATACTTTTAATCCTAAAACTGGAGCAACGTTTTCATATCCAATTGTAAAAGGAAATGTAGTTTTGCTATCTTATGCTTATTCAAGTAGCACAAGTGGAGCTTTGCCAAAGTATCCAGCAACAGAGGACAAAACCTATATTGCGGGTTTTGTAGATTTTACTTTTTTACCTGATTGAACCTAACAATCAAGTATTTTAGAAAATGTCAGTCAATTTTAATTGGCTGGCATTTTTGTTTTCTATCACGAAACGTTTAATTTCATTTTTTTAATATTATTTCAAAACCAAAAACATGAAAAATAGACTAACCGTCCTCTTTCTGCTCATTTCTATCGCTGGTTTTTCACAAACCAAATCAGCCAAAAACTCCCCTCCTATTATAGAGGCAACACCTGAAAGTGTAGGTTTATCAAGCGAGCGGATTGCTCGTATGGACAATGTTTTCCAAAATGCGGTTAACAATAAAGAAGTACCAGGCGTAGCAGCAATTGTTGTCAAAAACGGTAAAATTGTTTATCATAAAGCCTTCGGAATGGCTGATAATCAGAGCAATAGAGCGTTAAAACGTGATGACATTTTCAGAATTGCCTCCATGAGCAAAGCCATCACCTCTACCGCAGTTATGATGCTTTGGGAAGAAGGAAAGTTCCTATTAGATGACCCCATTTCTAAATACATTCCAGAATTTAAAAATCCGACTTTATTAAAATCTTTTACCTTTAAAGATACCAGTTTTACCACTGAACCAGCCAAAAAGGAAATCACCATTCGTCATTTATTGAGCCATACTTCGGGTTTAGGTTACGGAGCAATTGATTCAGACGAGCGTTTCAAGGCGATGTACAAAAAGGCAGGCGTTACCGATTTATTTACAACAGAATCTATAAAAATTGGTGAAAGCGTCAAGAAATTAGCCAAATTACCATTGCACCATAATCCAGGTGAAAAATACACTTACTGCGAAGGATTGGACGTATTAGGCTATTTCGTGGAAGTCATTTCTGGAATGCCATTCGATGAGTTTTTGAGAAAAAGAATCTTAGACCCATTGAGCATGAACGATACCTATTTTTACTTACCAGATTCAAAAGCAAGTCGTTTGGTATCAATCCAAAGACCCGATAAAGACGGAAATTGGGAGAAATTTCCAACCACTTTCTACGACCCAGAATACCCAATAAAAGGAGCTAAAACATTCTTCTCTGGCGGGGCAGGACTTTCGAGTACGGCAAAAGACTATGCAACTTTCTTACAAATGTATCTCAACGGAGGTGAATTAGGTGGCAAGAGATTTTTGAGTAGAACAACGATAGATGCCATACTTTCAAACCAAACGGGGATACTTTTTAGCGGTGAAAATGGGGATAACTTTTTTGGTTTAGCATACAGTGTACTCAAAGCCAGTGGCGAAGACAAAGGCGGAATTGGCAGTGAAGGTTCATTTACATGGGGTGGGTATTTCAATACCAATTATTTTGGTGACCCCAAAGAAAAAATCATTGGTGTTATCATGAAACAAACTCAGCAAACAAAAGGTGATAATCTAAACAATCTTTTCCGACAAATCATTTATCAGTCAATTGATGATTAAGAAGTTGTTTAAACAGCTTCAAGCTAAAAATTCCCTTCGGATTGATTTTGGAGGGAATTTTTTATGGAACTATTTACAATTTGTCGCAGAATAAAATTAGACCACAGATTGTACTGATTCAACGGATTTACACGGATAAATTTAAAGATAAATCAGTGTAAATCTGTTTTATCTGTTTTATCCGTGGTCTAATTTTGTCTTGCGACAAATAGTAGATAATTCCGATTTTTTATGGTAACTGCAACTAATTACTGATACAAATATTGAAATGTCAGATTTACAATGAATCTAATTGCTCCACAAATCAGGAAGTTCAAACAAGTTCATTTTCATAATTCGGATTTATATATTATGGATAAGTACAACCATAAATTCCCACAATTGACTAACCAATTGTACTATAATGGAGCATTGAAACTTGCTCTTATTATGTTTATATTTTCAACACAAACAATATTCGCTGAAAATATCAAGCCAAATAATAAGATAGCATCTACCCAAATTTCCAATAAAGATTTTGAGTTTACGCCAAATTTACAATATATATATAGAGAGATTCTTCAGTTTAAACTTGCCACAGCAAAGGCAAATTTAGACAAGGAAAATCCTGAAAATGGTATTAAAATTCTACTTGATGATTATGTCGATATGATTTATCTTTTGAATAATGGTAGTCAAGATGACTATGAAAGATTACTGAAAAATGAGTCAGAAAGATTAGATTTAATTGAAAATTTAGACAAAAACTCTCCCTATCATAAATTTATCAGAGCTGAAATAAAACTTCACTGGGTAGCGATTAAATTTCGATTTGGAAATGAAACAAAAGCAGCATGGAATTTCCTTCAAGCAAATAAATTATTGGAAGAAAACACTAAGTTATTTCCCAATTTTCTTCCTCAAAAAAAATCACTCGGCTTAATTCATATCATTATTGGCTCCATTCCTGAAAGCTACACTTGGGTAACTAAACTGATTGGATTACATGGAAATGTAAAAAAAGGACAAACTGAAATTGGTATGGCTCTTAAAGATTCCATCTTCGGGACAGAAGCTCAATTTTATCACTATTATGTTCAATCATATTTATTAAATTTTGATGAAATCAAGAGTGAACAATTATTGAAATTTGTCAATACTCATCAAGAATACCTTTCTTTCTATTTCTTGGCAACAACCATTTTTCTAAGAAATAATAACAATTTTCAAGCCTCACAACTTATCCAAAAACGCCCAACAGGCTCCATATACCTACAAATGCCCATTTTCAACTATTTGCAAGGTGATATTTCATTACAGAAAGAAGACTATTCTCAAGCTATCAAATTTTATGACGCTTTTGCAAAAAGTACCAAAAGTGATATTTTTTTAAAGGATATTTCACTCAAAACATTTTATGCGTATTGGCTCAATAATGAAGAAGAAAAATCTCTTGTACAACTAAAAAGGATTTCGAAGGTTGGCAATACACTTGTTGATGCCGATAAAACAGCCCAAAGGTTTTACGAAAACTTTACAAAGCATAAAGAATTACCTCATAAGGTATTGATTAAGGCTCGTTTTGCCTTTGATGGTGGATTTTATGATAAATCACTTCATCTTCTTGACCATGTAAAAGATTTACACAATTTGAATACTAAAGAATTGGCAGAATATTTTTATAGAAAAGGTAGAATTTATCATAAAATCAAAAAAACAGAACAAGCAATTGACTTTTATAATCAGTCTATTCATTTAAGTGAAAATCAAGCGTGGGGATTTGGAGCAAGTTCTGCCTTACAATGTGGCTATATCTATCAAGAATTAAGAAATATAGAGCAGGCAAGATTTTTTTTCAAGAAAGCTATTTCTTATAAGAAAAATGAAAATAAAAACGCTATTGACATTCGTGCCAAATCGGCATTAAGAGAGATGAGTAACCAATGAGTATTATGGTTAAGCATTGGCGATTGGCAAACTGGTAAAGTGCTTATTTACAATTCATTACATTAAATACGCTGTTTAATAAGTTATTTCAACTTCCCGAAAGTTCTAAAACTTTCGGGAAGTTCTCCAATCAAACATTTTAGGATGAAAATTATTCAGAAAACTTATTAAATAGTGGATTAAACCTGTTTAAACTTTTAATTTAATTAAATGAATTCACAACTTCGCCAATTTCTTGAATGAGTCCAATATTTTTTTCAATTCCATTCCCCACTACAATCATATCAGCACCAGCTTCCAAAATCAATTTTGCTTTATTGGCATTATTAATTCCTCCGCCGATAATGAGGGGATTATTAAGTTCTTTTTTTACTTCAAAAACCATCTTTACAGGAACATGATTGTTAGCTCCACTTCCTGCATCCATAAAAATCAATTGATGTCCCAACATTTCACCTGCCATTGCGGTACACTTCGCAATATTTATTTGGTCGGCAGGAATAGGCGTTGTATTAGAAATATACGAAACCGACGTTTTTTTGTCCCCATCAATTAATAAATAAGAAGTCGGAATGATTTCTATTTTACTCTGTTTCAAAATTGGAGCAGCAATCACATGGTGTCCTATCAAGAAATCTGGATTACGTCCAGAAATTAACGACAGAAAAAGAATAGCGTCAGCATTAGAGGTAATATGTAAATTATTACCAGGAAAAAGCACTACTGGAATAGAGCAGGTTTTCTTGATATAATCTATCAATTGTTCTAAAATATAATTGGACACCAAACTTCCTCCTATAAAAAAGAAAGAGACTTTGGCATGAATACTATTTTGAATAAGCATTGATAGCGTATCCCAATTTACTTTATCAGGGTCAATCAAAACTGCAAATCCTTTCTTCCTCTCTTTTTTGAATTGCAAAATGGTAGAATAAATCATGTAGCTTAGTAAAGTGTAAAGTGAAATTTACTTCGAAAATAGTTATATAGTATCATATAAATTTACAATATAAAAAATGTTTTACTACTATTTTGACGAAATTACCTTTTCAAAAAACACCCAAAATGCTTCATTTAAAGCCTAAATTATCCAAAAATAGATAATTTTCATCAAAACACCCTTAAATCATACCATTTAATAAAAAAAATGTATGATAATTATTTAAATAGAGTAAATTTAAATAATCATTTCAATGAGATGATTTTGTTGAAGTCAAATATCCTAAGTGTTAGTAAAATTTATTTTAGATTTTGTAATGGAATTTATCATTCCTTTGCCTTGTCTGAAAGTAAAGGTATGTCTATACTTTTAAAGATGTTTTTATAATTATTTATTCTTGCTCCATCATTCATTTCTGTTTTAATAACTCCATTAATTATCAGGCAGTTTTATATTGCTTGACCTTAATCGTATATACCATATCGTTACTTTTGTTTAGTAGATTTTGAAAATCATTAGAAACTATTTTTAATTGATACCAGATGAATTATTTGAAAGTCAATATTCTTTGTTTTTCAATTCTCTTGTTAGGCGGACATTCTTTTGGGAAACAACTATCTGATTCTTTGGCTTTCAATAAAGCTGTTGGAATTCATATTGGCACATTGGGAGGAGGTCTAAGTTTTGCTGGTAAAATAAATAAAGCATCAAATTTTGTATTCAAGTTTGGGGCTACGTACGTCGGATATGGCAAACTATACAACTATAATTATAACGCTAAAACGGTTATTAGAATAGCTCCTGATATCAGAATGGGACAAAGCTATTTAGGTGTTGACTATATGCCATTTAAGAGAAAATCGTTTTTTGTGACGGGAGGCATTAGCTATTTTTTTGATTCAAAGTTTGCAGCCTTAACTGACTCAGACACAGGCTTTGACACGAAAGATTTAGTCTTATCTGCTGAAGATTTTGGGAAAATAAATTTTGAATTGAAATGGAATAAATTAGCTCCCTTTTTAGGTTTAGGATTGGGAAAAACAATTTCTGAAAAGAAGCGAATCGCAGGGAATTTTGAATTAGGAAGTTATTATATCGGAAGTCCAAAGATATTACTCGACTATACAGGAGTATTGGATTTAACAAACATTGATGAAGTAATACCACAAATAGAAAACAATATGAGAGGCTACTCCTTTTTGCCTTACTTAAAAATACAGATATATTATAATTTTAAATGAATAGCAATATCGCTAAACCAAATTCAATTGTATGAAAGCTATATCTTTATTATTAAGCATTGTTTTCGTTATTACAATAGCTTATGCTTGTCAAAATCCTCTTGAGGGTGTTGTCATTAAAACAAAAGATGCTTTGGCAACATCTGCTATAAAAATTCATTACTATAATGCTAATGTTACAGACCCTGAACGGATTCCTAAAGATTTAAAAGTTTCAATCGTAGGCACAGATGCAGACAAAGTGGTTAATTCGGTGGGAGGAAAAAAAATTACGTGTAGCAAAGAAGGTATTTTGGGCATCGCAATTTCACCCGATTATTTGACCAGACCTCTTAAATTTTCAGTTGTAGTTGAGGCAGAAGGATACATAGAGAGTATCAAAAGTTTTTATATTATAGACCAAAGAAATTATGATATAAATATGCCCTTATTTAAAACTAACAACTTGCCAAATGGCTTAGAAAGCACTGAAAATCAAAGCAATACAACAAGCAATGGTAATATTTCGGCTTTCTCAGTTAATTTGAAAGGAAAGAGTGAAAACCTTTCATTGGCGATACAAGAGGGGGTAAATTTAAAAGACGAGTTTAATCAACCCGTTACAGGAAAAATAACAACGATTCTCACGTATTTTGAAGGAAATGCCAAGAGCTACGTACCAAACGCATACACCGTTTATAATGCTATTGATTTGAATGGAAAAACATTAAAACCATTTGATTTTCATAACTTTTGTTTTTTCCAAACAGAGCTTTTTAATGAGCAATATCAAAAAGTAGATTCGTTTTCAGAACCAATAGATATTACCGTTGAAATTAATGGCAACAACATTCATACCTCTGGGGAAAAGTTAAAAGTAGGAGACAAAATAATGTTTTGGGGATACATTGGTGGAGTCTGGACGCAATTAGGGGAATATGTCTTAAAACTAAACAATAGAGGCAAGCTGGAGGTATCAGTAAAAATTTCCAAATCTGGCTATTATACTTTTGGTGAAATGTACCAAGTATGTGAGAAAGCCCCAACGATTGTCATTAATAGTCAATTCTCAAATGCTGATATTTATTATTTTGCAAAATTGATAGAAGCTACTAAACGAACAGAAGTTGGTGCCTTTTATTTGAATATCAATAATGGTGCTAAGACCTCATTAGCTGGCAGAAGACCCAATCATGTTTATTTACAAATATTTGATTATAATTCTGAATATGGGGGAGATTTAGCCAAACCAATATATCAATCTGCCCCTTTTGATTTATGCACAGAACAGCAGATTAATGTAAATATTACGATTCCTCAACCACAACCTATTACACTTGAATTAGTAGTAAACTGTCCTGATGGCAAACTATTGAATGAAGCAGATTTTCCAGCAGAAATGTACTCACAATATAGACTAAGCAACTCAGCTCTAAACAGTTGGAAGGATTTATTCAAATTGACTCGTAATAATAGAAAACTTACTACCAACAAATTACAGTTGGGAAAAAGATATATTTTACGGTCAACCACAAATCCTGCTCAGGGTTGGCCTTTTCTGCAAAAAGATACTACCATTCTACAATCACATTATTTAATAAAACTAAACGGAGAGCAATATTGCAAATAATTTTTCCAAAGAAATCTTGCCTATGAAATAATTAATTATTCAAGTAATTTTCTTGTTAACCTTTGCTTGTATAAAGGTAAAGATATAGCCAGTTTCACATTTTTTAGGTCACTGAAAAATTCAGTTCGGTTGCTTGTCATACACAAATGAGTTGTACATTTTTTATCCGCCAATAAATTTTAATTACAACTATCAATTTATTTATCGTACAACTTCCCATTAGCGTAAATAGTCAACGCTGTCCATCACTTTTTAGTTGATGACAGATAAAAGGATGCAAGACATACATTTTAAAATTAAAATGTATAACACATTATTAAACTGCTTAGAAACAACATTACCTCCGCCACCGATAACTGTTTGACAAAATGGTTATCAAATAAACACGACTACCCTTTTATGAAATATTCGAGTCAAAAAGCGATAATTTTTCGTACTATCTCTGATTTAATTGTGATTATTACCTGCTTTTTCGTGGCAGCACAATGGAGTCGCAGAGGTATCAATAAGTATGATTTTTACTTAGTGTTTATACTCATAGTTGTATGGTATTTTTCAAGTAAAATAAGTAATCTATACGACGAGTTTAGGACTTTACGCTTCATAGATGAATTTCTATTATTATTGCCCAACATATTTTCTCAATATGTTCTGACAGTAATGATTCAATTCTCTTTGAATGAACACCGTTTTCAACGCACATTTTCTATTTTTTACCCTTTTTTATTATTGCTTATTCTCTCAGTGAAAAAGTATTTATTCAAGAAATTATTTATATATCTGAGAAAAAATGGTAGAAACATAAAGAAAATACTGATTGTAGGAACTGGAGATATTGCCCTTAACTTTAGAGATATGATTGAAAACAATTCTCAGTTTGGTTATAGTGTGGTTGGCTTTGTTGATAAACTAAATCCCAAAACACTAAACGGGCATTATTTAGGTAATATCAATAATTTATTATCGGTGTTGAATGGTCAGAAAATAGACGAAGTTATAGTAACCGCACATGATTATACGACGGAAGAAATAAAACGATTAATAGTCATTACAGATAAATGTGCAGTAAGGGCGAGAATCATCCCAAACTACTTTCAATTTAACACAAAGCGTTTTAAAATGGAAATATTTGGGGACTATCCGCTCATCACGGTAAGAAGCGAACCCTTAGAAGAACTCGACTCTTTTCTTTCAAAAAGAGTTATGGATATTCTATTTAGTTTATTAGCCGTAATATTGGTTTTTTCATGGTTATTCCCGCTTATCGCTTTACTAATCAAATTAGACTCAAAAGGCTCTGTCTTTTTTATTCAAGATAGATGGGGCAAAGGGAATAAAAGTTTTAAATGTTTTAAGTTCAGAACAATGTATGTACAGAATGAGCAAGCAGACGACAAATTTCAACAAACCACCAAGAACGACCCCAGAGTTACACGAATTGGGGCATTACTCAGAAAAACAAATTTTGATGAATTACCTCAATTTTTCAATGTTTTGCTTGGTGATATGTCTGTTGTAGGTCCAAGACCTCATGCGGTAAAGCATAATCTCGAAACCAAAGATTTCATTGATGGCTATTTGATTCGTCATTGGGTAAAACCTGGCATCACGGGATGGGCTCAAGCTAATGGATATAGAGGTGAAACCAAAGATATTTCTTTGATGAAAAGAAGGGTCGATTTCGATATTTGGTACATCGAAAACTGGACACCGTGGCTCGATGCTAAAATTGTTGGAATGACGATTTACAGTATGGTAAAAGGCGATTTAATGGCATATTGAAGTGTAATATCACTTCAGTTCGTAAATATGTTTGCTCACTTTCAATATTGACACGATGAGCTGTTCAATAAACCACATCAAAAGTAAATACCTTATAGATTTCAAAACTGAAATCTATAAGGTATTATTAAGAAGATTTGACTTTTCAATAAGTTTTTGTTTATCTACTGGAAAATTTTGTAATGCTTCAAGATGGCGTTTATGATGCAAATCTGTACTAATAAATTCTACCATGTTATTGGCAAATAATTGTAACGCTAACTTCTGTACGGTAGTCCCATAATAATTTGTTAGCGATAAAGTATTAACCTGAAATAAGCATCCCATATCTTTTATTTCATTTAGCTTTTTTAGCTTATTAGCAAAGTATGGATAACGTTCGGGATGAGCAAGAATTGGGGTATAGCCTTTTGAGATAAGATTAAAAACAACTTGATGCAGTTCCCTATATGGTTCTATGAAAGACATTTCTATTAGAACATGATTGTTACCAAAGGATAAAATTTGATTTTGTGATAGAATATTGTCAAAGTTTTCATCTAAAAAATACTCTGCTCCCAACCCAAACTCTACTTCTACGCTTTGTTCTTCCAAGTGTTTCTTCAAAAGATAATACCCTTCCAATAGTTTTTCTGACGTATTTGGATAAAAATCCGACATGACGTGAGGAGTCGTAATAATTTTTTTAAATCCTAATTTCACTAACTCCTTAATATAAAAAATGCTGGACTCGATATCTGGCGAACCATCATCAACTCCAGGAATCAAGTGGGAGTGAAAATCAGTATGAATATTAGAAAATAGAGGAAGATTTTTATCTATTCTCTTTTTGAAGAAAGAAAACATAGCTTTAAGGTTTAATTTATACCACTGGTTATAACTTGATTACAAAGTATAAGCATTAATAGCCTTAGGAATATAGTATTTTTCTATCTAATTAATTGTTATGTATACGCAACACAGGGATAAGTGCCTATTTCATTGGATGATTGACTAACAAGTGTAATTTACTACAAGATAAGACTTATCTCATCATGAAGCAAAATAACTTATTTTACGGTTAATTAAGAGTCCTGATACTTATCAATAAACATTAATATTTGAAGCAAAATTTGAAACACAGACAGTAATATTGACTTATTTACCCAAAATCTTTTCTTTAAATAAAAGATATACAAACCAAGAATTGGTCACAAAATATCTTTTAAATAAGCGTTTAGGGTCTTGCATTAAACGATAAAACCATTCAAGACCATTCTTTTGCATCCATAACGGAGCCCTCTTTTCAACTCCTACCAGCATCGGGAAAGCCCCTCCTACTCCAAGCATCACGGCATTAATTTTCCCCTTCATTCTATGCATCCAGATTTCCTGTTTGGGACAACCCAGTGCCACAAAAACAAGATTAGCTTCTGATGAATTTATCCTATTAATATGTTCGTTTTCTTCCTCACAAGTTAGTGTCCTAAACGGTGGAGATATTGCCCCTGCGATAGATAAATCAGGGTATTTTTGCTTGCAAAAGGTAACTAATAAATTTAATACATCGGGAGTTGCTCCATAGAAGAATACTTTAAGTTCTTTTTGTTGAGCCTCCGCCAATAGCGATGGCATCAAATCTGGCCCAGCAACACGGGCTTGTTCAATGCCATCAAGCCATTTTATTCCAAAAACTAAAGGTTTACCATCAGGGGTGACTATATCAGCGTTATTAACAACGTCAGCAAAAGATGAATTATGATAAGCCTCTATACACATATGAACATTGGCAACACATACATAAGAGGATTGACGTTTAGCTGAAAGATTTAAAATTTCATTTATAAAATCCTGATATAAACCTTTAGAGATATTGATACTTATCAGAAAGTGTTTTTGCATTTTTTTTCTCTATTTTCGATAGCAGAGTTATAAATTGCCATCAATTGCTGATAATTATATTCTTCGGTAAAATTGTTCAAAAAATAGTCATAACCATTTTGTCCAAATACTTCAAATTGATTATTTTCAGTGATAGCGTTTACTGCTTGGAGTAAACTGTCACTACTTCCAGATTCAAACAGAAGCCCTGTAACACCATTTTTAACGATAGAAGGTAATCCTCCGATATTAGAACAAATGACAGGTTTCCTTAAACCATAAGCCTCAAGGATAGAAATAGGGAAGTTTTCATAACAATTGGATGGAATTATTAATGAAATTGCATTTTGAAATATTTTTTCCTTTGCTTGACCACTTACAAAGCCAATAAATTCTATATTCTTATTATTTTTTGCAAGTTTTTTTAATTCCTCAACATAAATTTCCGTACCCGAACCTGCAATTTTCAATGGTAAATTACTTTGTGCAAAAGCTTTAATAAGTGTTTCAATGCCTTTTTCAGGGGAAAGTCTACCGACATATAAAAAATAGGAATAGGTATTTACAAATTCTTTTTTTTCAATTTTCAGGAAATTACTCTTTACAGATATATTCTCCTCTTTAAAACCACTTTCAACAAATTTATTTTTTGAAAACGAATTTAGGGCAATAAATTCATCAACATAATTGTTTACCACTTTTCGTCCTTTATTAGCAAGCAATGCCATTCCAAGTGATTTAATATAACTTTTTTGATAACATTTTTTTAGGACACAAGATGTGACATTCCCATTAATACATCTTTCACAAACATTATTTTGGTTGTCTAAAAATAAACCCGATGGACACAAGAATCGAAAGTTGTGTAAAGTCTGAACAATGGGAATATTGTATGTTGCTAAAGTTTTATAGATATTATTACCGATAATGTGATAGACATTGTGAATATGTGCAACGTCAATTTTTTGACTTACTATGATGTTCATTAGAACCTCATAAAATTCTTTTTTTTTTGAAAAATAAGAATTCATAACCTCATTATGAATGGTAAGAGAAATTACATTATGTCCTTTTTGTTCAAGCATTTGTTTCTCTGCCAAAACAACCTCGTCCTCTCCGCCCTTAAAAATATAAAAATTATGTATTTGTAAAATATTCATATCCTATTTGTTTGCAGAGATTTTACTAATGGCTCTTCTATATATTCATAATATTTTAAAGAAATAAAATAACATGATGTAATGCATAAAACAATGATAGTATAAATATAAAAGTTAGAGTAAATCAAATCCAGTTTAGCAACTGATTTAAAAAAGATAGGTATTATAATTGGGTGTATTAAGTATAAACTAAAAGACGCATTACCTAAAGAAAGTAGTTTTTTAAAACTATAAATAGTCTTTATTTTTAAAGATTGGTCAATAATCAGGCTGGAAGATATTCCAAAAAAAAATCTTGCAAAAATTGAAGTCTTTAATATTATCTCTTTGAAACAAAGGAAATAACCTAATGAGAAAAGCAATAATCCAAAGAGAAAGAAGAGTTTATTATAAGAAGGTTTATACTTTATATTTATATATGCAATAGTACATCCAAATAAAAACTCAATATGATATGGGCTACCTAAAAAAAGTATGACTTCATTATTAATGTTTAAAAATAAAACTGTAAATAAAAAAATAACATAAAAAGCAATAAGTGGAAGAATTAATTTATTTCCATAATAGACTAAAAAACCAAAAATAACATAAAAAAATACTTCATAACATAAAGACCAAGCAACTCCCAAGAATGGATAGGTGGTAGGAATCAATAGATATGACTTTAGAATAAATGGAATTGTTAATAATTCTTCATGTACTATTTTCATTCCGCTTATTAACATTAAAAACAATGCAAACGAAGACACTACCCAGTATGTAGGGTATATTCTATAAAATCTCTTTTTAAAATAACCAAGAAGGCTTTCTGGATGACCAATATCTTGATAATGTTTAAAAGTGATAATAAAACCACTGAGTACGAAAAAAAAATCGACGCCACTCCAACCAATCTTAAAAAAATCATTGAATGGCATAAATTTCAAATAAAACTCACAAGAGGAAGCTATATGATGTAAGACAACAAGTAATGCAGCGAAACCTCTATAGACTTGCAGCAATTCTATTTTACCATTCATTTTGAAGTAGATTAGATTAAGATAACGGGTAATATTTATTTACGATAACATGGCGATACCATTCTATCAATCAACAACTTACAACAATCAAAAACTAATTTCTAACCAATATTCATAAAAACTTATGTTCTACCTAAAAAATGGTTATAGAGGAAACTTATTTCATTTACAGGTTTCTTGAAAAATATTTTTAACATTTTTATAAGAGAAATGTTAAAGAAAGCCTTCAATCCATTGTTCTCCAATGCCTCATCAATGTGTATTTTTGAAGGATGCTTGAGTGGAAATGATATTTCCTCAAGTGTTAAATTTTCAAAAGAATGTTCTCCTTCAATAGTATGAGAAGCAAATTGATGATTTAACCCAAGATTAACCACCATATTCTTAGAAGGCAAAATTGCTAAACCCGATTCTGCTAAACATGATGTTACCCAACGTCCATCCCATGATTTGGGAAAATAAATTCGATGCTTAAAAATATTTCTCAAATACAAAAAACGATAAATAGGATTGACTATAATTTTCATTTCTCCCATTTCCAATGATTTATTAAATTTTTCCATTGAGAAATCAAATTTCTCCCATGATTCTTTCCATGTACCCCAACCCCAACAATGAAATAAGCATCTTGAAAATGTATAGCTATATTCGTAATTGCTAATATTTCTATATGGGCAAAGTCCATTTACTTGCATAACCCTTTTTTCAAATTTATACTTTTCAAGCATCTCCTCCATAAATTTCCAGAATGACGAGTTTGGCAACGTGTCATCTTCTAATATTATACATCTTTCTTCCTGTTCAAATACCCAACTTATAGCTTGAGTAACATTAAGAGCTGATCCTAAATTATTAGGTTGAAATAAATATTTTACGTCACAATCCCAATCCACATTTTGAACAATATTTTTAACGTCATCGCAACATTGTTTTTCTCCTTTTATTGATTCTCTATGACCATCAGCTGCAATATATAATTTCTTAGGTCGAATCTTTCTTATAGCATTAAAAACCTGTAGAGTCGTATCCACTCGTTTAAAAACAACAAAAAGAATTGGCGTATTGTAACTCATTGATTTTATTATTTAGTTAATACCATTAATGAATACCCTCCCAGTAACCTTACGGCGAAATTAGGGTTTATGAAAAACAATACCCTTCTTATAGGGTTTAACAGTTTCGTTTTCAAACTTTTCCCTTCTGTTTCCATCATACCAGGTGTATAGAAAAAATCTATTACTTCATGTCCACAATCATTCAATGTAGCTAAAGCTGTATCTTTGCTAAAATAGTGTAAATGCCCTACTTTATTTCTGACAATTGTAATAGGAGTTCCTCTTAAAATGTTGGAAACATTCATGTCTAAAGGAATATGAAAAATCTTATATTCGGCTACATCTTTAGTTTTTCTTATAAAATCAATATAGTTCTCTACATGTTCAAAAATATCTATTACCAATAGAATATCGAAAAAAAGTTTTTCTTCAAAAATATCTTTTTCATAAAAAGAAAGTCTTTCCTTTGTTCTTGTTTGAGCAATAGAAAAAGCATCAGGAGATATTTCATATCCATAAAATTTGCATTGAGAGTTTAATTGTAGATGAAGTTGATTAAGTATTTCACCTACACCACAACCAACTTCTGCAATTTTTTTTCTATCAATGTTATTGCGTTTTAATATTTTCAATATTTGAGTAGCCTTCCATGGAGAGTCCTCAACGTGCCAAGTAGGGTTATTCTGGAAGTATAAACTGTCCTTTTCCTTATAAAAAACGATGTTATCCATGATTGATTAATGTATTTTTATATTGTAATTTATTATACTTTTGGAAAATAGCACTTATTATAAAGCATCCCAGAAAAAAACATATAAAACCATGTTTCTTGTTGAAAAATTAGAGTTGAGCTTGAGAAACTTGACGTGAAAAATAAAATAATATGTGAAATAAAAACTAATAATAAAACTCTTCTCTTTTCATCAGAATATACCTGAGCATTTTTAAAGAACTTTTTTAAACTTATAATTGAAAATAGATAAAAGAAAAATGAGCCTAAATATCCCATTGAAATAAGCAAAAACAGATAATTATTATGGGCATTATTCGAATCCGTATTTTCAGAAAACCTATCATTTAGTTTTATATCGGCAGAAAGTCCTAATCCTAAAAATTTATCTTTTACATCAGCAATTTTAAATTTTTCCATCAAAATATTCCAAATCTGATCACGTCCTTGTAAATTTTCAGCAGAGTAAAAATTGCTAAAATTTAACGTCAGGTAATTATTATTATGACTCGAATCTTGGAAATTACTGATGATTAAATTAAATAAATAAAATAGAATTAAAATTAAAGGAAATAAAAATAGAAGGTAAAATCTTAATCTATTGAGCAAAGTTTTTCTTGAAAAATATATTGCTACTATTAAAAAAAAAGTTAATAAATGTATTCGAGAGTTTGCTATATAAATTAGAAACAGCGAGATTGAAATAAAAAAATAAAGTAAATATGTCTTAAATTGACTAAAATAAATTATATATACTAAAGAAATTACGGTAGCTAAAGCTAAATCTGTTTTAAAAAAAAAATATCCAGAAAATGTTTTTACGTCTCCCCAAAATTGAAAACCATTATTTGTTAGGGCAAACGCCAGTTCTAACACCAAAAAATAGGAACACAATTTTGCTATTTTCTGAGAATCCTTAATAATTGATGTGTTTAATACTCCAATAAAAAATAGTAATAAGGAGATAGATATTTTAGCAAAAATTTTAGTTGACTGTTCATCCGTTTTAATAAGGTAAGCATTTAATAAAAATATATAAAAAAGTATAATGACAATGGAAATATACTTAGGCATTCGACTGTTGGTAATACTTTTCTGCTTTGCTATAGACAGTACCAGATAGTAAATTGCATATACATTTACGACCATAGAAATACTTTTATAGTTCCAAAAAAAATCAGAGATGAATCGAAAAAAAAGTGGCATTATTTGAATTAATAAACAAATTTATAATTTGATAAAGGATTCGCTTTTTGTTCAATCATTGCTTTTGAAATAAAAATACTATCTTCTTCAATAATATCGTTGTCAGGCTCAACTTTAAAAAAAGTTTTTGCCTTAAAATCTAATCTAAATGGACCTTCAAATTCAAACGAATCGCTTAAATATTGAGTAATAGAACTTGTCCGATTTAGAAAGTTTTGAGTAACCTCTCCTTTCGTTTCAATAAATAAAACTTTAGTTTTTTCAATCATTTTTCCAAAACTCATGAGAACATCTAACTCAAATCCCTCGACATCAATCTTAATAAAATCTGGAGTAACATTATGTTGAGTGCAATATTCATATCCAGATAAAGCTTTGACTTCTATTAAATCTGTTGAAACAGAGCTGTTTAATACAATATGGTTAATCGAATTAGAATCGTAATTAGTAAATTTTATGGTAGTATTTGGGCTATTTGTTAAAGCCAAATTATTACATATAATATTTTCTCTTGAATTCAATTCTATGTTTTCATGTAGATAAGAACAGGTAATAGGATGTGGTTCAAATGAATGGACCATAATTGACCTTTGTTCTGATACTAATATTGAATAAACACCAATGTTTGCTCCTACATCAAAAAAAACACCATTGCCTTTTATTAAATCTTTAATCAGACTCATATTATTATAATCATATAATTCCAAAGCATTTATTAATGCCCCTGAGCCTATTTTTGAATTATTGATTCTTAGATACGAACTTGAATATTTAAGAATTAGTGGAAATTTTTTGAACATTTTATTGAGTTGCCAAATAAAATGTTTCAGAACCCCTTTTATTTTAATATTTCCACTTTGTGGGCTCTTTATAATAATCTGTATTGTTTTAAAAAAATTAAAATTTCCCATATATCTATCTTATAATAATCCTAATTACTTGTGAGAGTTTAAAAAGATTTTGTAATAAATGCACGTATAATTTCTCCTTTTAATTTCTTGGTTTGGTTAAAAAAATAAATATACCCTAATCCAGCAACTGCATAACTTATTAATGATGCCAATACCGCACCATAAGCTCCATAAGTAGGTACTAATATAAAAATGGTCATAACATTCAAAGCAACTCCAATAAATGTTGAATAAACTCTAATCCGATTGAGTTCTTTCACCAAAAGATAATAATTTAAAATTGTACCTGTAACAACAAAAATATTTGTTACCATAAGAGAGATTGTCAAAACAATAATCTTAAAGCTAATATTTGTATTTCCATATATAGTAAAAGTTATTCCTATTGAAATAATCAACAATACTATGGATATAATAAAGGTAATTTTCAGGTTCTTCAATATTATATGAACTATTGTTTGTTCCAAATCATCGTAATTATCTTTGGCTTTAATTACTGACGGGTATTCGGATATTAATAAAGAACTTATAATGGTATATCCAATTTCAACAATTCGTACAACAAAAGCATAAATCCCTAATTCAGTAGGAGATGTAATAAATCGCATGATAATTTGGTCAATTCGTGCATACAACCCAATCATTATAGCAGAAAACAATATTGGCCACGACTCCCTTAACATATTCTTGATAATTTCAAATGATATTTCACCTAAAAAAAAATTGGAATTGGAGAAATATATCTTCAAAAGAATACATTCAAATATATTCTCTAAACTAATTATAAAACAAATTAGATACATTAATGTATCAACCTCTGCTTTATATACCAATACTATGATAAGTTTAATAAATAACCCAACTATAAATACTATAAAATATCTACTATTGAACTTTAATAAATTTAATTCTGCCTCAATAATATACTTATAAACTAAGAAAGGCTTGAGCACATATCCAAGTGAAAGTATAAGAAGAAGGTTTTTTATAAGATGATTTTGTTCAAATAAATAATATAATGCTACTACTGTGAAAAAAAAAATAGAAATAATGACAAGTGTTCCTAATGTATTAGATATAATTTTGTCCCTATTTTTAGAAGATAATAGATAATCCCGTATAAAAACTTGTTTCAATCCAGACTCAAAAATTAATGAAAAGAAAAAAAGCAAATTGAAAACAAAGCTAAAATTTGCAAAATTATTTAAACCAATATATTTGGATAGTACAATAAATACTAAAAGGTTTGAGAACTTAAATCCCTTTTCTATTATTGCACCAAATGAATTTAGATTTTCTGGACTAATATTTTTTTTGAGTATTTTATTAATCATTATCTAATTTATAGGTTTGTCTTTTTAATAAAGTTCAGAAATTTTATACATTAATAATACCCATAGTCATAACCATAACCATAACCATATTCTTGGCTATTCTTGTAATTCACCCCATTGAAAATAATATTTAAAGACTTAAATTTCTCAAATTTTTTCAAATTACTTAAAATTGCTAAATTTTGTTTAGGAGTAACCTCGTGCCTTACTAAGTAGAAACAAGCATCTGCAAATTCTCCTAATATTAACGAGTCAGTAACTAAACCTACTGGTGGAGAATCTATCACTACATAATCAAATGACTCTCTTAAATTAGCTATTAGTTGTTCAATTTTACCATTAGATAATAGTTCTGCAGGATTAGGAGGAATTGGTCCACTTGATAAAAGAAATAGATTGTCATATTTAGTTGATTGGAGGATTTCTTTAACTGTTAATTGTCCAACTAAATAATTAGAGATCCCTTTTTCTCTTGGCATTTCTAAATATGTTGATATTTTAGGTTTTCGTAAATCTAATTCTAATAAAACCACTTTTTTCCCAAGAGAGGCAATACTTGCAGCTAGATTAATACTGATAAAGCTCTTACCTTCACCACTTGTAGAAGAGGTAAATATGAAAACTTTTCCTTTAACTTGATTATTATCAACGTTAATGTATTGGAGATTTGTACGAAGTATTCTAAATTGCTCTGCCAAAAAACTTCTACTCTTTAAATCAATAACTGCTGCAGGCATATTTTTAGGTTTTAAACCTATTTCTCCAAAAATTGGCAAATTGGTTGCCGTTTCTATATCTTTTCGGGATTGTACCTTATCATTTAGTAACTCTTTTATATTGATTGATGCAGCAGGTACTAATACACCTATTAATAAAGCTATCAAATAAATAATTGGGGGATTAGGTTTAATTGGTTTAGGAGATGAATACGGAGCATCAACAACCCTACTGTCAGTAACAGTTGAAGCATAGGATAATGCTGTTTCTTCTCTCTTTTGTAAGAGTAAGAGATACAAACTCTCTTTTATGCCTTGTTGACGTTTTATACTAACAAACTCTCTTTCTTTTTTAGGAATTGAGCGTATAGAAGTCTCAAAACGATTATTCAAAGATTGAAAACTTGATTTAGTAATTGTTAATCCTTTTTTTTGATTGGCCACATTTTCAAGAATTGCCTGTTTAACATTCTTAACTTGAGCATTAATAGTTTGTAGAAAAGGATTCTGTGCCTGTGTTGTTCTGCCTGTTTTTTCTTGTTCTAATTCTAATTCATTCAATTTTTCCAATAATCCAATCAATATTGGGTCAGAGACCATTAGATTGGACGGTGCAACTCCCCTTTGACTACTTTGGAGGTATCGCTCAACGCCTTCCAATACCTTTAATTGTATATCTACATCATTTAATTTAGAGTCATTCTCTTTAACTTTTTCCAAAACTAAATTAGCTTCTTCACTTAAATCAGTAATTCCTTTTTGTCTTTTATAGCTTTCTACATCTCCCTCAACATCCACTAATTCTTTACTAATTAAATGAAGTCTATCTTCTATAAAACGTAAGGTATTGGTGGATTCAAGGTTTTTATCTTCTAAAGCATTATATGTATATGCCTCTAATAGTTTTCCTAAAATAGCTTTCCCCTTTTCTGGAACACCACTTTCCATGTTTAGTTGTACAACAGTACTTTTCAAATTGAGCAATTCTACTTGTAAGTTCTTCGAAAACGATTCAATATAGCTATCTTTACTTGAAAATTTTACTTTTATTGTTTGACCTACTACCACCAAGTTTTTCAAATTAGGATAAACTCTAAATTTCCCATAAGAACAATTAACTGCTTGAGAGTAGCGAAATTTACCAAGTGACTTTTTTTCATTATCAAGCAATTCATAATGCTGTTGGTCAATAGTTGTAATAAATATTGGATACTTATATGCCTCATCAACAAGAAAAGTATATTGAATAGACAAAGGTGAATTGTTGAACAATTCAATATCTTTAAAGCGACTTTCTGTATAATATGAAACTGTTAGATTAAGTTCATCAACTACTTTTTCAAACAAAGTTCTTGATTTTAGCACTTCCATTTCATTCTCTACAATCTTGTTTGACCCTGCGATATCCAATTCTTTAAGCATTTCGCTGGCTCCGCCCATTCCACCTTTCTTTTCATCTTTTATAAGTAATACTGAAGATACTCTAAAGATTGGTGTCGAATATTGCAGATATAGAAATGCCCCAACAAAAGCAATTGCTAATGCTATGAAAAACCAATACCAATACCTAAGGTACTTAAGTAAAACAATTTTTAAATCGAAGTTATCTTCTGATTCTTTGAAAAAGTCAATATTATTCATTGTTTCAGTGAGCGGTCTGATGGTAATAGAATAAATTAAGCAATTAGATTACGCTTGGAATAAAAAGCAAAAGGGATAAAATAGTGCTATTTTAAGTTACTAAAAACTATTTTTTAAAGAAAGTCAATAATAATATTAATGTAGTAGTAATACCTGTGATAACTGGTATTAATTGAATTGTTCTGTCGTTATAAGTCGCTTTGGCATTTGATGGCTCAACATATATTAAATCCCCTGTTTGGATGTAGTAATAAGGGGAACTAAAAACTTCACGTGATAGTAAGTTTATATGTGCCATTTCACGCTTACCATTTTTCTCTCTGATAAGTATCACTTTCTGTTTTTGACCATAAATGGTTATATCACCAGCCATACTTAGTGCTTCGAGAATAGTCGTTTTGTCATCTAATAAATTATAAACAGCGGGCTTATTCACTTCTCCCAAAATAGAGAATTTTCGATTGAGGAATCTTACATTGACAGCAGGTTCTTTTAAATACTTATTCATTTCTATACGAATAGTTTCTGCTGCTTGTTCAAGATTCAAATCTACAATTTTAATTTTTCCAGTAAATGCTAATACAACACAACCAGTAGAATCTACCAAAACACCTAAGGGTTGATTTCGTTGACCACTAATTTGTCCTGGGAAATTGGTCATTGTTAGAGAATTGACATTGGGGAAATTTAAAATTTCATTAGACTCTTGATTTAGACTACTTACGGTAATGGCTAAGATATCGCCAGTTTGAATTTTACTAATAATAGGCGTTGTGTAAGCTAATTGAACATTTTTTGTTGTATCACCTTGAAAATAGCTTATCTGTTTGGTGCTTACACAAGAGCTTAAAAAAAAAGAAGATGCAATTATAGATGAAATCAAAAAATTGAACAACAGTGTTGAAAAATTATTTCGGTTTTTTTTTCGCATTGCTAATGTATAAATCGGATTGAACTGTTTTAGATTATCTAAAATTAGTAATTATTTCCAAAAAACAATAATAAAGTTATTAAACGGCATTTTTTTACAATTTCCTCCATTACTAAAGAAATTAAAAACCATAATTCAACTTACATGAAAACGAATTATTTATATTCTTTTTCATGTCTTGATTATTTAAAGCCGATACAGTCTCCAAGTTTGAAAACTTCATTTCAGTAGTCAGAAATAAATTATGGATAATTTCATATCTAACATTATAGCTATGTTCAGTTAGTTTTTTTAAGATGCCACCATCTAAAAAAGGAGTTCCATTTTCATTTTGTTGTTCCAAGCCTGTTCCTTCTCTTCCTTTTCTAACAAATTGCACTTGGGCATTAAACTCCAACCCTCTTTTGATACGGTAGGTCAATTTGTTATACCATTGGTCAGCATTAGAACCAATCCAATGCCCTAAATTGTAATCATTACTTTGATACGTTTGGGCAGGTACATAATTGGTATAAGCCAAAGGTCTAACTTTTGTGTATTCTGTCAAAAATGATACATTTTTAAATGGAAAATTAGTCACCGATAAACCAGCAGTATATGCGGTTTGATTACGAACTCTATCCCCTGGCAGAAGAGTTCCTTTAAAACTAAACTCGTCAATAAACCATGAAAAGTAAAAATGTGTATTTTTAATGAGGTGATTTCGTGAGCTAAATTGTAAAAAAAACTGAGAATTACTGATAGAATTTGTTGCAGTAATTCCTCCTAAATAATGGTCAATTGCTCGATAGAATAATATAGGTACAAGATACACAAATTTAACTTCGTCATTATAAATAACTGATTCTCCTAATGCTAACGATATTCCTTTTGTTGGGACAATGATTAGAGAGTGGGTGACTAAAAATTTTTGTCTGAAAGAAATTTGTGGAGGTGTTCCGATACCTGTATAAAATATTTTTGTAGAGTCTATTAATCCCGAATTGAGCCAACAGTGTGCATAATTTAATTTGAGCCATTTGGTTGGTTGTATATCCATCCGAATTAATGGAAATGAAGGAGCTTTATTAGATAATACAATTTTTCCACCTTCTCCATAACCCCACGAAAAAGCGTTTTTCCCTGCCGAAAAACTCCCCCATTTCCAAGCATAAGAAATTATGGCTTGGTGGTCACTATAATTGATACTATTTTTATTTACTCCTACGGCAATTATTCCAGTTTGAGGAGAAAAACCTTTAATCTTATCAATACTATTACCTGTTTCAGAATTATCTCGAAAATCAAAACTAAAACCAATATTCTTACCTACATATCCATAAAGCTTTGCCCCATTCCAATAGTGAGTAGTCAAATCTTGACCATTACTTTCAACCGAGTATCCTGCAATAGGCTGGGCATTAATAGTGAAGTTTTTGTTTTGAAATGCCAAAAAGCGAAGCCTATCATTCTCTGATTGTTTCAGTATATAAGTTTTCTCGGAAGTTATACAGTTACCATCAACGAGCATTCTTTCTAATTTATATTCTTTTAAATAGAACACTAATTCATTACGCTCTAAAGGTGTTAATATTGAACTGACATTTATTAATTCTTCTAATTTTTGTAGAATATAATTTCTTGAGATTGGTTTGACAATATCGTCATATTCAATAATCCCTCGTTGAGCAACTCTTGACAAATAGGCATAAACTGATTGATACTCAGGTTCATAAACAACTTGAGAATACCCTCTGAAATTTGCAAATAAGATGAAGAGTATTAAAGTAGTTTTAAGTATTTTTTTTTCCATGAAATCTCCATTTGAGTCTTATTCATAATAAAAGTAGATAAAAAATACAAGATTATTTCTGCTAAATTTATTTTTTTATTAAACGGTGAGGAATTAAAAATATTAAAGTCGAATTAAGTCTATGGATTTTCAAACTTTGTTTTGAAGAAAATTATAATTAACATTATAGCTTGTATTAAAAGACAGTTTTTTTTCAAAATATAGTTTAAATTCCCTTGTTTACTGATGATGAAAAATACTTTTACACTTTGCTACACGGTTTGGTCTGCCTTTTGTGTTTTTACACTTTTCTTATTACTTTTTCCATTGATGTTTCTTTTTGTACAAAGGGAGGAGTGGCGAGTATATTATCTACGAGTTAATACACTTTGGTGTAAAGCCTTTTTTTATTTGGTAGGGATTAAAAACGAAGCAGATATTCGTTTTAAAGAAGATTTCAAGCAGCCATACATTTATTGTTCCAATCATTTTTCAACACTTGACAATTTTACATTTCATTTATGCGTAAAGAATAGACTTGCCATAATCGGAGATGCTAAAATAGGAGAACTTCCTCTTTTTGGGTATTTATTTAGAAAAATGCACATTTGTATTGACCGAAAGAATCAAGCAAGCAAAAATAAAGGAATGTTTTCAGCTGCGAAATTGCTTAAAAAAGGGATAAGTATTGGTTTCGCTCCTGAAGGAGGAATACGGTCTTTTGAGCCACCTAAAATTCATCAGCCCTTTCAAGATGGTGCATTTATTCTGGCTATTCGTTTTCAGGTACCTATACTACCAATTTCAAACTTATCAAATCATCTGATTCTTCCTGAAAAGAACCCTTTTCGTTTACATCGCTATCCATTTAGAGCAATTCTACATCCACCTATTGAAACAAAAGGCATGACCATTAATGATTTGGAAAAACTAAAAAAAATGACTTTTGATGTAATACAAAATGCACTACTTGCAGAAGCAAACACTATCCAATAATATAATTTTGATAAATAATTTATCCGTCGATTGGTAATTTCGTAAAGCCCTTAAAACAAAAAACACTTCAAACGCCATGTTTGAAGTGTAATTGAGCCTTCTATCGTGGCTGAATCGTCTATTATTTGACCACTTAATTATGCTAATTTTCAATGATTTGCAAAATAGAGCCGTGAAATTGTACCCTATTACGTCCCCTTTTTAGTAAATGAAAACTTTATTTTCCTTCACTTATCTTTAATCTTTAAAAAACACTTGTAATATCAATAGTAGCCTTAAAATCATATCTAAGAGCCTTTTTTGAGTTATTTTTTAGTTGTTGGGGTACAATCTTTTTTGTACCCCAACAAGTCTCCTAATTTATTTTATACTAAGAGAAAGTAATTTTTTTCTTCTTTCTTCTACCATGAGTGCATAAGCTAAATCTGGTCGAAAATTATCAAATATAGCTTCAGAGCCATTATCTATTTCATCTATCTCATCCAAATTGACCTCTTGAGAATTATTAATTAGGTTCTCGACACCATTGTTATCAGATAAGTTTTCTGTTTGATGTTTTAAACTGATATTTACAGAATTCGTTTCCATATTATTTTGATTTTAAAATTTATGAGAATAACAATTTCTGAAATATTTAAGTTCTTTGAAAATACATTTTATGAATTGACAAAAAATACTAATACGTAAATTTTTACATTTTTTACTTCGTAATATCAACTATTTCATTCAACTTATACAAAAGTGGTAAATGTTGAGATTTTATACGAAACTGACTTCTTTTTTTTATTAGTGGTTTTGTGGAAATATTTTCCATCTTGATACCAGGGTCATAGTAAATATTTCCAATTGCCATTTGAGAAAGGAATAATTGAAAATCTGTACCTGTACCCAAAATAATATTATTTCCATACTTGTACTGTCTTTCGTATTCCGTCTCAGACAACGAAGGAACATAACACGCTTGATTATGTTTTCTATTCCAATGCAAAAGCATAGACGCAAAACTCCAAGATGCCGTTTCATTTCCATCAATATCCACTAAAGCGATACGCCCATTTGTACTTCTTATCTTTCCGCTTTCTATATCAAAACCGATTAATTGCAATTCTAAGTTTGTAGATTGGTGTCTTATTCCTGTTTTATGAATACCTCCAAAATTCATTCTGTCTTCACGTCCTGTTTTATCGGCATAACCATATTTTCTAATAAAACTTTCTGCACCCTCTAATTTATAGATTCCATCCGTTGGTTCGGGTGTCATTAATGTTATTACTGCTGAATTGATTTTTGTAAAGTTAGTTACACCAAACTGTTTAACCTCCCAGCCTAAAAAGTCAGGTTCTGAATATCCATTGGGGGTTATTCCCAATTCAGCTTCTAAAGTATAACCACCACAATTTGGAGCTTCGCAAGCTAAAATATTTCCATCTCTATCAAGTCTTTTCGATTTAATCCACCCTAACTCATGGATACGTAATAATTCATCAAGTAGCTTAATTCTATTTGTAGTAGTGAATGAAAGTTCTATAACTTTAAAAACACCATGTTCAGAAACAGATTCTTCATTTCTAAATTCCGCTGCAAGTTCACTATCTGGGTGTGCTACATAACCTAAAACTGTTCCATCTTTTGCGACTGAAAAGAATAACAATCTGTCTGCAAGACGTTGTGTCATAAGTTCAGAGGGAGGTCTTTCACACCTTAAAAGAAATCCCGAAAATCTAACCTCTGGATATTTAGGGTATAATATCAACTGTGTGTTTGGTGCAGGGTATAAATTACCATTTTCTCCAATCCAAGAAAAGTTCATGGAAGCCTTAAAACGTTCTTTTTTCCAATCACCTGCTTCTTCTGTTTTAATCTCAGAAATTGGTAAAATATTCAAAATATCAAAACTCCCACCAAAATAAACTTGATTTTTTGAGTTATCATTAGGTGCAAGTTTCTTGATATAAATTTTATTACAACCGTTATTTATGAATAGAGATTTTAGATTTTTTAGATTCATTGATTTTTAGGATTTCCTTTACAATATTTTCGCCAACTGCTTGTATTAGAGGTGTTACAACTGAATTTCCAAATTGCTTATATGCTTGATTATCTGATACAGGAATAATAAAAGAGTCGGGAAACCCTTGTAACCTTGCACATTCTCTTGGAGTTAAACGTCTTGGGTTTTTGTCTTCTTGTGGTATCAGAATTTCAGCACCATCTTTATAATATCTCGCACTCATTGTTCTCGAAACACCATCTAAATCAGTCATTCCAAAGCCAAAGCCATTTCCTTTTTCTTTATGCTTTTTTGCATATCCTTGTAAGTAATTCCATAATTTATCTGAAAGTGTATATTTAGGGTCAACCTCACTTTCTAAAATATCCCTAATTGCAAACTTTGTCTCACTCATATCAGGAAAAACAAAAGCTTCTTGCTCTTTGAATATTGATTTTTTAAACCCTACAATAATTATACGCTCCCGATGTTGTGGAACAAAATGCTTACCATCTAACACCTTAGCATGAACAGTATAACCTAATTCTTTTAAAGTTTCTTTAATCACTTTAAAGGTTTTTCCTTTATCGTGTGAAACAAGATTTTTGACATTTTCTAACAAAAAAGCTGACGGCATTTTATGTCCAATAATTCTTGCAACATCAAAGAAAAGTGTCCCTTGTGTTTCATCTAAAAATCCATGAACCCTACCTAAAGAATTTTTCTTTGAAACACCTGCAATAGAAAACGGCTGACATGGAAAACCTCCAAGTAAAATATCATGGTCAGGAATATCTTTTTCTGAAATTTTGGTTATATCTCCAAATGGAACTTCGCCAAAATTAGCTTCATAAGTTTTCTTTGAGTATGTATCCCATTCACTTGTAAAAACACACTTACCGCCAAGATTTTGAAATGCAAGTCTTATACCTCCAATACCTGCAAATAAATCAATAAACTTAAATTTAGGCTTGATTTGGGGAGGAAATGGAATATCCCATTGGATTGGTAAGTAATCTTTAAAATCTGCTTGTTCAGGTATTTTTAAAATATTGTGTAAGTCAGTTAGATAGCTTGTCGCTTTTGGTCTAAAAAATCGTGAAACTCCGTTCTTATGATTTTGGAAAAAATGGGTTAAATATGCTAAGTCGTTTTCAATCGTCTTATTAGTTACCTCAATTTTTAATTTATCTTTTATCTCTGAATATTTTTTGCTCATAGTATGCAATATTGTTAATTCTGTTTAATTATTGCCATTCCCTTTCGAGTTCATAAGCATTTTAAATGTATCAATGACTAAGTCTTTATCTTTCAATCTATCGTCCTTCTCTTTCAATCTATCGTCCTTCTCTTTAATGATATTTTTCAACGTTTTTATTTCTGTTTTTAATCTTTCTATTTCATCTCTCTGCTTTGCCCAATGATATGAATCTTCCTCTGATTCTGAATCTATTTGTTCTTGAAGAGATTGATTTTTCTTTTCTAATGTCTTAATTGTTTTTATATACTCCTCAATCTCACTATGTCCAATCTCACCACCTTCATAATTCATTAACTCACTTACAGTCATTCCAAATGCCTTCGCTATTTGCTCCATTCTTTCAATGGTTAGCTGAGTTAATCCCGACTCAATTCTATTATAGTTACTTTGATTTGTACCAATCAACTTTCCTACTTCCTGTTGACTTAGCTTTTTTTCTATTCTTATCGCTTTAATCTTAGAATATACTGTATTCATTTTTTAGATTATTTGTTTAATACAAATTTAATTTATTTCATTTTAAGAATGAAATCTAAAATTTAGATAAATCAAAATTTTGATATTTAAAATAATATACATAATTTCGATAATCTAATTAATGAATAATTATACATTTTAAACTAAAATTTAGATTTCAACATGGAAACACAAAAAACACCCTTAGAAATTCATATTCAAGACTATGAACTTAACACAATGCTACTATTTAAGCCGTCAAGACGATTTTATGAATCAGTAGGCATTAACAAGAAACGGTTTTGGCAATTAGTGAGAGGTACAAAAAAACCACTAACTGAAGAAACAAATAACCTCTCTAAAATGCTGAAAGTACCATTTACAGAATTAATGTAGTAGCACTTAATATTTTCAAACTTGAGTCATAAAAATAGCCGTATCTATTGGGAGTAGATACGGCTCTAATGATTCTCTAAACATTCGCTAAAATGCTAAATTCAAAAATACAAACTTCTATTCAAACGGAAAAGCAAAAGGCTTCTTCGTTTAGCGTATCGCTTCGTGGAAGACCAAACAACACAACCATTTCTCTTTATCTAAGGCTATCATACAAGGGAGAAAAAGTAGATAAATTTACCGAAATCAAATGCTCACCATCAGAATTTAAAAACGGTAAAATTAAAGGTAATAATGAGATTATTACTCTATTGAAAAGTTATGAAAATAACCTATACAAATCATATATGAAACTCCGTGAAAAGGGACAAACTATTGATTTACAACGCATTGCATCAACAATATTTGGAGATTCTATTTTTGAAGAAACACCAAAACTATTTGATGCCATTGATAAATATATCAAAGCAATTTACCTCGATGCAGGAAACGAATTTTCTGAAATTACCAAAGTGAAAAATCAACGTTATGGAAACCATTTAAAGCAATTTGCAAAGGATTTTTTCAAACGTGAGGGAATAGACTTAACAGAAATAAAACCTATCCACGATAACGAAATTATCAAGTTTATGAAACATCATAGACAGGCAGGACACAACCACGCAACCATGCACGTACAATGGATGAAACGCTTTTATGATTTTGCTATCGGTAATGATTGGATTTTAAAAAATCCATTTTTAAACTTTAAACCCAAACATGAAAAGGTAGAAATTAAGTATCTGACAAAAGAGGATATTAGCAAATTTGAGAATTTGAAACTATCCAAAAATAGCACCTATGAAAGAGTAAGAGACTTATTTCTATTTTCTTGTTATACAGGACTTAGTTATATGGATTTAAAAAATGTATCATTCCAACATATCAAAACAGATATTAATGGAGTAAAATATCTTGAAATTCCACGACTCAAAACTACGGTATTATCTATCATTCCACTACTTGAAAAACCATTACAACTCATTGAAAAGTATCATTTTGTAGAAAATCAAGATAAACTTTTTTGTGTTCCTACAAATCAATGTATGAACCGCACCTTAAAAGAACTTGCTGAAATTGCAGATTTATCTATCCTTCCAACATTCCATATATCACGTAAAACTTGTGCTACTTGGTTAATAGACGAAGGCGTACCCGTTGCAATCGTTCAAAGAGTTTTAGGACACTCAAATATTAGCACCACGCTAAACCATTACGGCAAAATCAATGAGAAACCTATCATTGATTCATTTTCTCAATTCTTTAATAAATAACAATAAAAATCCCCTTGCTTTTCTCAGAAACAAGGGGACAAATCAATAATTTTTAATCGGTAATAAGATGAACAAAAATACAATAAATAAGCAAGAAAACAAAGCAATTACTTTAAATAATACTGATAATCAAGCAGTTAAAAAAGAGATAGTAAAAGGAAATGTTCCTTTAATTATGAAAATTGAAAAGTATATTTTTGATAAATACGACCTAAGACTCAATACAGTTTCTAATGAATTAGATGGAAGAATCAAAGGGCAAAAGGAATATGAATTATTTAATGAAGACACAATAATTTATGAACTTTTCAATGCAGGGTATAATAAATTTAATCAAATTTTACCTGTAATTATTTCAAATAAAGTCAGAAAATACGACCCAATTAAAGAGTATTTTGAAAGCTTGCCAAAATGGGATAATTCTCAACCTGACTACATTCAAAAACTATCTGAGTACGTGGTAGTAGAAGACAAGATTTGGTGGGAAACAATGTTTAAAAAGCATCTTGTTAGAATGGTAGCACAAGGGATTTTAGCAATACCTTTCAATAAACAATGTCTAACATTAGTAGGAAAACAAAACGATGGGAAAACCTCCTTTTTAGAGTTTCTTTTACCTCCTAAATTGAAAAAATATTACAAAAAAGGTTTTGATTTTGGAGGGAATAAAGACGGCAAAATATCACTTTGTCAAAACTTCATTATCAATTTAGACGAATTGGCAAGTTTTGAAAAAAAGGAACTAAACAATGATTTCAAAACCATTTTAACAGAATCAGTAGTGAAGTTTAGAGGCTTGTTTGCTAAGAGCGAAACAACTCATTATAGACGTGCAAACTTCGTGGCAAGTACCAACCAATACGAGTTCTTAACCGATGAAACAGGAAACGTTAGATGGTTGCCTTTTGTGGTGAAAGATATTAACCATGATAACGGAAAAGAGAATGGTTATCAAGCAAACATAAATATAGATTTGGTATGGTCGCAAGCCTACCATTTACTAATGAGTGGAAACTTTGACTATGTGATGAGTAAAGCAGATATACAGATGCAAGAAAAGATAAATCAGCGATTTATGCGTATCAGTACGGAAATGGAATTAATACAGAAAAATTTTAAACCCTCTGAGGAAAATAAAGATAATTCTGAGTTTTTAACAACTACTGAAATCTTAGAGAAACTCAAACGATTTACCAACATTCAGATTAATAATATTCAATTAGGCAAAGCACTAAAAGTATTAAATTTCCAAGAATCGAGAAAATATGATAATGAGTTGGGTTATTCAAAAAAAGGCTATTCTGTAAAAGTTTTGGTAAATCATCTTACTTAGTTACTCGAAATTATATAATATATTAATAATCAGTTAGTTAAACGTCTAAAATTCGAGTAAGATACTTTTTCTAATCTTACTCGAATTATTTATAAAGTATTAATAATGAGTACATTGTAAAAGGTATTTCGAGTAAGATACTAATTGTCTTGTATGTTGTCTTACTCGAAAAAATGGCAAATATAGACAATCTCGAGTAAGAACGAGTAAGATTAAAGCAAAGTATCTTACTCGAAAATTAAATATTTAACTAATTGACTATTAGACAGTTAAATACCTTTCGAGTAACTAAGTAAGATGAAAACGATTTTTCAAAAGTTTTCAACAACAAAAAGTATTTAAAATATAATTATTTCCTAAAAGCAAAATAAAATAATAAGCAAATGAAACAACTAATCATATCAACAAAGGAAATAAACAGTTTAAAGGGTGTTAGACTCTTTTTCAAGGCTTTGAATCATGCAAGTTTAGCTTTTCACCCTGAAGATTCATTTACTAACTACATAAATTTAGAAACAAAAAAACCGTGTTTCTCAGAAAAAGAAGCTATCAGATTAGACGGATTAATGGATAAATGCTTTAAAATATGCGAACCATTGGGCGAAGGCAAAATTTATGATATTGCAATGGAACAATTTTTAAAGGCTAATGAATGGTTTACTAAACAAGTAAAAGAGAATATTCCGCAAAAAGAAAAATGAAAATTCAAGATTTAAAGAAATATCCAATTACTGATTATCTACAAAATTTAGGTTTAGAGCCTGTCAAATCGGTAGGTAAAGAATTGGTTTATTATTCTCCAAAGACACAAGAGAAAACGCCTTCGTTTTTTGTCAATCCTTCCAAAAATGTTTTCTTTGATTATTCGAGTAATGAGAAAGGGGACGTTATCCGCTTAGTTCAATATTTGGAAGGTTTAGATTTTATATCCGCTTGCAACCACTTAGAAAAGTTTGGGCAAGACTTTATTAAAACTATTACCGAAAATTCCTTTTCTTTTTGCGGAAATGAAGTAATTAATCATAATAACACGATAACCATTGAGACGGTTAAACCTTTACAGGCTAATTCGTTGATTGAGTATTGCCAAAATAGAAAAATTCCTTTTCACATAGCTTTTAAGTTTCTCCATGAGATACGTTACAACAACAACGGAAAACAATACTACTCATTAGGATTTAAAAACGACAAAGGAGGTTTTGAACTACGTAACCAGTATTTTAAAGGTTGTACCACTCCCAAAGCAATTACAACGTTTGAAGTACCAAATAGTAAAAGTGTTTATTTGTTTGAAGGATTTTTTGATTTTCTATCAGCATTAGCGTTTTTTGGCACGACTAAGCCATTAAATACAGTCATTGTGCTTAATTCCTTGTCATTGTTACCACAAGCCAAAGAACGGCTAAATAAGGCTGACTCATTACATACTTTCTTGGATAGGGATTCACAAGGCGTTAAAGCAGTCGAGAAACTTAAAATGGAAGGGGTTAATCTTGTTGATAGGTCTAAGATTTATGATAAATTCAAAGATTTTAATGAGTTTTTGAGTAAAAAAACGTAAAAATTAGTTGAAATAAATTGTAAAAAAGGGTGAAATAAAGTTGAAAAGAGTTGAAAAACGCTGAAATAATTTAGAAAAAAGTCGATTCTTCAGTAATGTTTAAAGTCAAAAAATTGAAATTAAAAGAATTAGATAATGAAATAGGCTAAATGAAACCTAAAATAAACCAAAACGAAACCTAATATCTTCTAAATATATTCTAAAAGCAACCTAAATGCAATCTAAAATTCTGAAACATTACAAAATCATAAAATGCTTTTGAAGTTTATTTTTAAGTAGCCAGTCAAGTACCCTTTCATATACCCTCTAATGTACCCTTTCAAGTGTCCGACAAGTAGATTATAAAACTATCTTTAACGCTTACATAAAAATTATAGCCACTATTAGCAATATACCTTTTAGGACACCTTTTCGGATACCTTTTAAGACACCTTTGCGAATTATAGTTTCGGAAAAATTTTATTATAAAATGTAGAATCGACGTTAAGATAAACCAATAAACTACACCACGAAATAAGTTCTTTAGTAATAGTTCGAGGTACAAAGTTTTTTTGTACCCCAAATCTAAAAACGAAAAACCCTTCATACGCCATGTATGAAGGGTTTTTTCAATTTTTGAGCCTTCTATCGGGATCGAACCAATGACCTACTGATTACAAGTCAGTTGCTCTACCAGCTGAGCTAAGAAGGCTTTTTTCAACGATTAACTTACATTTTGTTTCGTTTTTCAGAAGCGTTGTTCGTTTTTCGTGATGCAAAATTAGGGCGTTTTTTATTGCTGTGCAAGTCTTTTAGAAAGAAAAAATTAAAAAAAATGAAAATAATTTATAAGTTTTTGATTTTCAAAAGATTAGAAACTCATTTTTTTTGATTTTTTTTTCATTCAATTTATCATTTTGGTAAATCGACGATAAAATCCACCCAAATGTCTGTTTTAAATTACTTCGTATTGAGTTAAAATGTCTATTGATAGTTTTAAAGTCCAACGAAGCAATCTAAATTTGTACTTATTACCTCAAAACAAACTTCTGTTTTCAAAATCATGACTTTATCCGAATTACTAAAACAAGACTTTTCTCCCGAATTCCAATTTCAGGCTTCTCGAAGTGGTGGAGCGGGTGGACAAAATGTCAATAAGGTTTCTACAAAAATGGAATTACGTTTTAATGTTACCAATTCGCAATTATTGGATGATGAACAAAAAAGACTGTTTCACGAGAAGTTAAAAAATCAAATTAATTCAGAAGGTGAACTCATCATTGTTTCTCAGGAAGAACGAACGCAATTGAGAAATAAAAATATCGTTATCAAGAAATTCCGTGAACTACTGATTAAAGCGTTAACGATTCCTAAAAAACGAGTTAAGGTAACGCCAACTGCCGCCATGATTGCGGAGCGTTTAAAAGACAAAAAAAAGGCTTCTGAGAAAAAAGCTCATCGTGGTAAAATTGATTATTAATTCTACCGCAAATTCCACAGACTGAAAACTAAAATTATAAAATCTCAAATGACTCCTAAACAACAAGGTTTCTTCTTTCCTGCCGAATGGCACAATCACATAGCAACTTGGTTGACATTTCCTCATAACGACCATTCTTGGCAAGGTGATAAATTGGCAAAAATGTATCCTCAATATTTTCAACTTATTAAAGCAATTTCAAAAGGTGAAAAGGTTGGCTTGAATGTGAATGATGAAAAATTGCAATCTTTTATTTTGCAAGAATTAGACCGATATGCTATTGACGCAAATCAAATTGAAATTTTGGTTAGTCCAACAAACGATGCTTGGTGCAGAGACCATGGCCCTGCTTTTTTGATTAATCCAGAGACAAAACAGCGAATGATTGTCAATTGGGGCTATAATGCTTGGGGAGGGAAATATCCACCTTTTGACGATGATAATAATCTGCCTGTACAAATCGCTAAATATCGTGGATTGGACTACGTAACTCCCAATATCATTATGGAAGGTGGTTCGGTAGATTTTAACGGAGCTGGTAGTGTATTAACCAGTCGCTCATGTTTATTGAATCCGAATAGAAATCCACATTTGACACAGGCTCAAATTGAGGAATATGTTTGTAATTATTATGGGGTTGAACAGGTTCTTTGGGTAAATGATGGTATCGTGGGTGATGATACCGATGGACATATAGACGATACCGCCCGATTTGTCAATGAAGATACGATTGTAGCAGCTGTTGAATACAATAAAAATGATGATAATTATGAGGTACTCAATGACAATTTGCAATTGATGAAACAGATGCGTCTATTAAATGGCAAGCAATTGAACATCATTGAATTACCTATGCCAGACCCAGTAGTCATTGATGATTTTAGAACACCAGGTTCTTATGCTAATTTCTTGATTTGTAATGCAGGGGTTATTGTGCCAACATATCAATGTAAAAATGACGATATTGCATTAAATATTCTTTCTCAGTGTTTCAAAGACCGTCCAGTGATTGGTTTGGAAGCTACGGATATTATTTGGGGACAAGGAAGTTTTCACTGTCTTTCACAACAAGAACCCAGTGTGTAATTCAGAGAATAATGAATACATCATCCAAGAAATCTTATGGTAAATAAAAAAAATCAACGTAATTACATCGCTACTATCATTTTTCTGATGAGCGTAGCAGTATTATTTTCTTCCTGCAAAAGCACAAAAAATACAATATCGAACCAAGTTCAAAAACAAGATATTATTTCTTCAAAAGCCTTAGCATTTCAGGTTAAATCTTTGAAAGCTGTTGATTTGGAAGAAGATTTAACTTTTGCTGATGAAATTACGCTTACATATTCGTTGACGGCTGTCGATGAAAATAATAAAGTGGTTCAAGTTGCCAATGGTTCTTGGGGCGTTGAAAGTATGAAAAAAGGGCAAATTGCTTTGGAAGAAAGGTTTAAAGCTATCGAACTACAAATTCCGATAAAAGGAAAAGTATTGGCTTCGGTTATTTTAACAGAAATTGAAGATTATAAAAAGGCTCAAAGTACCGTTAAAAAAATTAATGAATTTGGCGGATTGGGGAAAATTCCAACACTTTTTATCGCTTTAGGAGAATATGAAACGCCTTTAGCCATTGTTTTTGCCAGTCTCCAAGCAGCTGGGATTGGTCTGAAAGCAGTTGAACATTTCGACCAAGACGATTTGCTCGGACAAAACACTTTTGACCTCAGTGTGAAAGCTCTTTCTGAAAAACAAAAAATATATCCAGTCAATTTAACTTTTGAAGGCGAACATCTAAAAAATAAATTCCGATATGAATTAACCTACGAATTAAAGGTTAGAGAAAAGAAAACAAATGATTAAAGTATAAATAAGGATTAGCTGATTTTCTAATTTAACATAGACTGTCTGAATAATTATTTGTATTTTTGCGACCCCAATACAATAAATCAACACACTAATTAGTTAAAAAATAATATCAGAACAATATAAAGAAAATTTTGTGTGAGAGCATTTCTGGTAGCATAATACGTTTGAAAATCCGCCCTTTCAAACATTAAGAATTAGAAAATATGACTTATACTCTTAGATTATTTTATACACTAACTGCTTGCTTTTTATTCAGTACCCTTGCTGTAAATGCTCAGAAAGAACCTTATGCCATTAAAATCGGCAATAGAATTATTACTCCAGCTGAACTTTCGCAAACTTATCGCAAACTACTCCAGAGCGATAGCGTAAAAAAAGACAATACCAAAGAATTTTTGGATAATTACATCAATTATAATTTGATGGTTTACGCTGCACAACGCATGGGTAAAGATACTACAAAAGCATTTCGTGAAGAGATTTCTGGCTATCGAAAGGAGTTAGCGACACCTTACTTAGTCGATAAAATCGTTCTTGAAAAATTAATTCAAGAAACTTATGAGCGTATGCGTGAAGAAGTAAGAGTGGCTCAGGTTTTTATTCCAGTACCTAATAATGCCAGTCCTGCCGATACAATGGCAGCTTATGACGATGTAAGAACGTTAAGACTTAGAATTTTAAAAGGAGAACCATTTGACCAAATAGCGAAAAATTATTCGCAAGATGCTAAAACCGCTGAAAAAGGCGGTGATATGGGTTTTATTGCCGTTTTAGAAAATCATTATACCTTTGAATCGACGGCTTACAATACACCCAAAGGAGAAATTTCACTTCCTTTTCGTACCGATAAAGGTTTTCATTTAATTAAAGTTTTAGAAAAACGTTCTTCAAGAGGAAAAGTGAAATTAGCCCACATTCTGGTAAGTGTACCTGCAAATGCCAGTGCTGAGGTTGCAGCTTCCGCCAAACAAAAAATTGAAGAAGCCTATAACTATCTTAAAAAGAATGAACCCTTTGAAGGAGTTTGTCGTGTTTTTTCAACTGACCCAAAAACAAAAGATAAAGGAGGTGTACTAAGTCGTTGGTATGAGGCAGGTACTCTAATTGATGAAAAAATGGCAGAAGCCGTCTTTGCTCTCAAAGATAAAGGCGAATACACACCTCCTATTCAGACTGCTTTAGGTTGGCATATTTTCAGATTAGTAGATAAAAAAGCTCTTTTGAAATTTGAAGAATTAGCTCAATTTATTCGTGAAAAAGTAACAGCCGATGCTTCAAGAGGAGCTGTTATTAAAGGAAACTTAGTCAGAAAATTAAAGAAAGATAATAATTTTCAAGAGTCCATTTCGGTTAAACAAGAAGCTTTTGATAGTTTTTATAAAGATAGAGTTGGAAGTGAAGACTACTTATCAAAAGCCATTTTCACAATTAATCAATCACCATCAACCGTTCGTGAATTTTATAGTTTTGTAACTAAACTCCAACGCCAATTAGCTAAAATTGGAGCTTTGAATGATAAGTCGGAACGTGATTGGTACAACTTATTTGTGGAAGACAGAATTCTACGTTACGAAGAGAGCAATCTTGAAATTAAGTATCCAGAATTCCGTACTGATATTCAGGATTTTAGATATGGGATTTTACAAAAAGAAATTCTTAATGAAACTGTACTCGAAAAATCATTAGACTCTTTGGCACAAATAAGATATTTCAATCAGAACAGTCAAGGGTATCAATACACGAATCGGGTATTAGCAAAACTTATCACTACTGACCGCAAAGAGACTATGGAGCAAGTAAAAACGGTTCTTGCCAAAGCTCCTTATCCGATGAACCGTCGTTTTCCTGATATTTATTTTGAAAAAGACAAATCTGATTTTTCAAATGATACGCAAAAAATGCTCTATGATTTGACTATTATTATGACAAGAAATAGGGATTTTACCATTGAAATTACAGGAAACTCAGATCCCGAAGAATCCGAAAGCATTTCATCTCAAAGAGCCAGAAAAATCGTTAATTACTTGATTAACAAAGGAATATCGCCGATGAGAATTATTGAGAAAGATGATGGAAAATACAAGCCTGTCTCTAAAACTGAACGGTCAAAGAATATGAGAGCAGGAGTAAAATTCTTTTCCAATTCAATGGAAGATGTAGTAAAACGCTTTAATGCACTCAAACCTGGAAGCCTCACCGCAGAAGAGCGTTATTTCAAAAAAGGAGAAAATGAATATTTAGATAATGCCAATTGGGTAGTGGGCGAGAGTAATTCAGAAAATAAAGGCAGACACGTTTGGTTAAATATTCAAAAAGTTGAAGAACCAAGAGCCAAAACATTCAAAGAAGCTCGTGGACAAGTAATGAAAGACTATCAAAAAGTATTATTCGATAATTGGATAAATCAATTAAAATCTAAATATCCAATAGATATTAATCAAGAAGAAATCAAACGTATATTAGATTAAAATTAGCATAGCCAACTTATGAAAAGTTGGCTATGCTTGTTTATAACACCTCTGACTAACTTCGTTCCTCCCAAACTACACAAAGATTTACAATAGTTTCCACTGCTTTTTCCATGTCTTGTACCGTTACCCATTCGTGTTTACCGTGAAAAGCATGTTCTCCTGCAAAAATATTAGGACAAGGTAAACCCATAAATGATAAGCGTGAACCGTCTGTTCCACCTCTTATACTCATACACTTGGCTTCGATGCCACTTCTCGTAATTGCTTCCATTGCGTATTCAGTTACGTGAGGAAATTTAACCAAAATCTCCTTCATATTTCTATACTGCTCATTAACTTCAAACGTAGCTTTGGCATTAGGATAAGCACGTAGAACTTCATCCAAAATAGCTTTTAAAACGGCTTCATGAGCGTGTAGTTTTTCAACAGTAAAGTCTCTGATAATAAAATCTATCACGGCTGATTCAACCGCCCCTGAGATATTCGTTGGATGAATAAAGCCTTCCATTCCCTCCGTTGTTTCGGGGGATAAAGTATTTTTGGGCAATTTAGCTATAATTTCGGCAGCTATCTTCAAAGCACTTTCCATTCGTCCTTTGGCAAATCCAGGATGCTGACTGACACCCGTAATTGAAATTCTAACACCATCAGCAGAGAACGTTTCGTCTTCCAATGACCCTAACGTTTCACCATCAATGGTATAGCCAAAATCAGCTCCTAATTTTTGCAAATCAACTGCTGCCGTTCCTCTCCCTATTTCTTCATCGGGTGTAAATAAAATTTTGATTGTACCATGCTTTATTTCAGGATGATTCATCAAATGATAAGCCGCATCCATAATTTCAGCTACGCCAGCTTTGTTATCCGCTCCCAAAAGTGTTGTTCCACTCGCAGTGATTAAATCATTTCCAAATTGATGAGTCAAATCTGGGTGGTCAGTAAGTCTAATAATCTGCGAATTATCATCTGGTAAAATTATATCTTGCCCCTGATAATTAGGATGTATTATAGGTTTTACCCCTTCTCCAGAACAATCAGGAGAAGTATCTACGTGTGAGCAAAAACAAATGACTGGTACATTTTTATCTGAATTACTTGGGATAGTAGCATAAACATAACCATAATCGTCTAAATGAGCATCAGAAACGCCTATTTCCAATAGTTCAGCTACTAATAAACTACTTAAATTTTTCTGCTTTTCAGTAGAAGGTTGTACTTCAGAATATGGGTCTGACTGTGTATCTATCTGAACGTACCTAACAAAGCGTTCCGTGACTGTATTATTATATTTGTTGAGCATTATTGTATTTTTTTATAACTCAATATTAGAATTCAATTACATTTATCAGTAAAGGTAACAATCCTTTAAATTTTCGTGTTTATCTTGCAACAAGATTTAATAAAAGATAAATGTAAATATCCAAAAATGGTATATTTTCAATAACTATATTAATTTTGCTAAGAAAAAAACATTAGAGCATCAAAAAGACGTTTTTTCTCTTAATTTCGTATCAACAAAATAAAAACATATTTTTTAAAGATAAAGCCCAATAATATATAGGTCATGTCAGAATTTGCAGAATTATCGTTAGGCGACAAAAAGTATCAATTTCCCGTAATAACAGGAAGTGAAGATGAAAAGGCAATTGATATTGCTAAACTTCGTGATGAAACAGGTCATATAACTATTGACTCAGGTTACAAAAATACAGGAGCAACTAAAAGTGCTATTACGTTCTTGGATGGAGAATTAGGAATTCTTCGTTATAGAGGTTATTCAATTGAAGAATTGGCTGAGAAAGCTTCTTTTTTAGAAGTTGCTTATCTTTTAATTTATGGCGAATTACCAACTACAGAACAATACGCTGAATTTGAGAATTCTATCAAAATGCACACCATCGTAAATGAGGATATGCGTAAGATTTTTGAAGGATTCCCTGTAAATGCTCACCCAATGGGTGTATTATCTGCAATGGTTTGTGCTATGTCAGCTTTCTATACAGGTGATAAATCAGGTTCTGACGAATTAAATATTATTCGTTTGATGGCAAAAATGCCGTCAATGGCTACTTGGTCTTACAAAAAATCACAAGGGCATCCAGTAAACTACCCAAATAACTCTTTGGATTATTGTTCAAATTTCTTGAACATGATGTTTGCTTTGCCAGTAGCACCATATCAAGTAAATCCAGTTGTTTCAACAGCATTGAATAAATTATTGATTCTTCATGCAGACCACGAACAAAACTGTTCTACTTCAACAGTGCGTTTGGTAGGTTCTTCTCATGCAAGTCTTTATGCTTCAATTTCAGCAGGTATTAATGCACTTTCTGGTCCATTACATGGTGGAGCAAACCAAGAAGTAATTGAAATGTTGGAAGCAATCAAAGCAGACGGTGGCGATACTTCAAAATATATCGCAATGGCTAAAGACAAAAATTCAGGCTTCCGCTTGATGGGCTTTGGACACCGTGTTTACAAAAACTTTGACCCACGTGCAAGAATCATCAAAAAAGCAGCAGACGATGTTTTGGCAGCATTAGGTATCAATGATCCAGTGTTGAAAATTGCTTCTGAATTAGAAGCAGCCGCTTTGAGTGATGAGTATTTTGTAGCACGTAAATTATATCCAAACGTTGACTTCTACTCAGGTATTATTTACCGTGCTTTAGGTATTCCTACAGATATGTTTACAGTAATGTTTGCGATTGGTCGTCTTCCAGGTTGGATTGCACAATGGAAAGAAATGAAAGCTAACAAAGAGCCAATCGGTCGTCCACGTCAAGTATATGTTGGAGCAACTGAGCGTGCTTACGTTTCAATGAGCGAAAGAGCTTAATATTTATAAAAAGATAAAAAGAGGTTGCCGTCAAAAGCAACCTCTTTTTGTTTATATCCAATCCAGTTTTATACATTAGGGCTTGATAATCTGACCGTTTTGTAAACTTGTTGCTATTTTGTATCTTTACAGATTATTATTAGGATAATTCCTGAATTTTCACTGACATTCCCTGAGAATTTAACCCAAGATTGCATGAGATTCACCAAACCATTATTATTTATTACTTTATCGTTATTAGTCTTTGTTAATGTACAGGCTCAGGTTGGGGAAAAATTTTATGGTAGAGCTTCTTATTACGCAGACAAATTTCATGGTAGAGCCACATCAAGTGGAGAAACTTATGACCGTGCAGAATACACTGCCGCACATCGAGAACTTCCCTTCAACACCATTGTAGAAGTTCTCAATACTTCCAACCATAGAACAGCAGTAGTAAAAATCAACGATAGAGGTCCATTTGCCTATAATCGTATGATTGACCTTTCATTTGCTGCGGCAAAAGATTTAGAACTTTTAGGCTCGGGCGAAGCAGAAGTAGAAATGCGAGTTATCGCAATGGATAATCCTGAATATACTATTTCAACATTTTATGCAGGAACTAAAGATGAATTTAGGCGTGAATTTCGTCAATATGAACCTATTGTCATTGATAAAAAAAATACGTCAAAAGTACCTATTGATACCTCTTTCGCTTCAACTATTACAGATGTGAAAAGTTTGCAACTAAAGCCCGTAACAGAAGCTTTCGTGATTGCTGACAGCTTAAAAAGAAAAAAAGCCGAAGGAGATAAAATGGGGTTTCGTCAACATAAATACATTAGGGTAATTAAGGATGGCGATGGGCGTTATCGTCTTGATTCCTCAATCGTTACATCACCAACTCCACAAGAAGTATATTCAGTTGCTCCACAAACCTCAAAAAACCCAACTTTTGAGCCACGACCAACCAGAGCAAAAACAGAGATAAAAGCATTAGAAGCCACTAATAATGATACTCAAAGCGTTATGAAAAGTGTTGAGGTCGAAGAAACACAATCCAATACTCAAATTAGTGGTTTTCGTCAACATCAATACGTGAGAGTTTATACAGATAGCGAAGGCAGAATTAGATTAGATACTACTCAAAAAGCTCCCGTACAATTGGCGAAAAATACGACAAATCAATCCAATAAAACTGAGGAAAAACCCAAAACCGTTTCACCAACTGCACCAACGACCTCTCAAGCAGTAAGTAACTCAAACAAAACTGAAGCAACTAAACCTAAAGAAATTTATCAGAATGGCTTCAGACAACACGCATATATAAAGGTATATCGTGATAAAGATGGCAAAACTAAATTGGATACCACAAGTTACGAAAAACCGAAATAAATCAATTCCTAAATTATTGACAGGTCTATTCAAATCAAAAGCGGCTATTTCTTTATCAGAAATAGCCGCTTTTGATGATTGGCAATTTGCACGCAACATTGGTTATACTACTTACGAATTCCAATTTCTTTCATCATCTCTCCTACTTTATTCACCATAAAAATTGAGGCTTCAATTTCGTCTTTTCTAATAGCAACACTTTCAATGTTAAAACCGAATGGAACTCCTTTTTCTGAACAATATTTAATTAATTCATCAGCAATGGTAATACAAACTTCAACTGACCTCTCTAATATATTTTCAGAATTTCTTAATTCTTCTTTCAATTCTTCTGGAATATGGATTCCTAACCATTCCATAAAATGAAGTGTTTTTATTGACCCACAGGCAGTTAAAGTAAAAATAAGCGTTGGAATTTCTATATTTTTCTCATTACAAGTCTTTGCTAAATCATCTACAACACGCTTTGCATAATCGACATTAAAGACACATTGAGAAATGAAATAACTTACTCCTGATGATACTTTATCCAAAATTCGCTGGTCTTCATCATTCAAAACGGCATGACGTTCTGGAATCATTACCGCTCCGATAACAGATGCGTCTTGATGTTTTCTCCATACATTATATGCTTCTGGCAAAGTAGTAATTGGCACAAAATCTGGAGCAGGTACACCCACAAATACAGGAGAAAAATTATGAGCAATCACATCATCAACCCAAACACCAAGTTCTTCTTGTGTAAATTTACTTGCAGGACGATAAATAATCTTGGGAATATTAAGTGAATGAAGATGGTTTTTAGCAAATTCAAAAGGGTCATGAGCCGACAAAAAAGGAAAAGGTCTTTCTTCAGTAGTACGAGCGGACTCATCTTGAACATCATAAACCACTAAGGCATCAATATCCAATGAGTGCAAACGAGCCAACGTTTTCTCTGCTATTTCAACAACTTTTTGAGGTTCAACTTGTGATTTAGGAGGCGTTATTCCGTACAATAATATTCCTGACTCTTTCGACTTTATTCTATCTAAAAACATAAATAATTTAATGTGATTGTGCTTACAAAGGTAATATTTTTTATTATTTATGACAAATCTATTTATTAGACCATTTAAAGTCAAATTATGAAGTAAAATAAATAATATTTAGACAAATTATCTATTTAATGATTCAAATTCACAAATTTTAATTAGTTGAATAGTATTTCACTCAAATAATTTTAAGTAATTCAATATAAGTCAATCCTGATTTGTAGGGCATAAAATCGAGATACATTTTTCATTGTGTATCTCGTAAACGAAATATGCCTAAATTTGAATAGTGACATTTAAACAAAATAACTCATCAACAATGAAAAAACTATTTCTCCTTTTTTTACTCATTTCCAACCTCACATTTGCACAGTCAGGTAAAGAAAAAGTTTTGGTAACAGATATGACCAAACTTAAACAAGTTGCCAATGTTGCTATCTCTCCCGACGGGAAACGTGCCGTTTATGCCCTTCGTACCAACGAACCAAATGAAACCGATAAATTAGATTTTGATTACAGAAGCCATTTATGGATTACTGATTTTCAGACAGTTAAGCAATTAACTCGTGGTACAGAAAGTGTTGGCGGAGCTTCTTGGAGTGCCGATAGCAAACAAATTGCCTTTACGAGAAATGTAAAAGGTAAATCACAAATTTTTATCATGCCTCTTGATGGTGGCGAAGCAGTACAATTGACAGACTTCAAATATGGAGCAAATAATCCGCAGTATTCGCCCGATGGAAATAAAATTTCTTTTTCAGTAAATGTTACTTTTTCAGAATTATTGAAAGATTCAGTCTTAAATCCGAGCAAAAAACTACCTTCATGGTCGGTAGAAAAAGCAGGATTTAAAAATAACGATTTTTTAAAAAAGGATAAAAAAATCAAGGCAAATCCAGATGGTTCTTTAGAGGAAATCAGAGCGTATTTAGATAAAGACGTTGACGATAAAAAAGCCAAAGTTTTTAGTCGTCTCAATTTTCAAGGTGAAGCCGTTACTGAGCCAGAAATGCGTTTCAATTTACTTTTCGTGATTGATGCTAAAGAAGGTGCAAAACCACAACAAATCAGTCGTGGGTTTTGGTCTTTTAATGGAGTAACATGGTCGGCAGATAGTAAAAAGATTTATGCAGTTTGCGGGCGTGATTCGTCACAACACCCTGACCGTGAACAAAATACATCACTTGTCAGAATAAATGCTGATGGTACTAACTTGCAAACGTTAATTGCAGAGAAAGGAATTTCGTATAGCAATCCTACCCTTTCACCTGATGGAAAGTCGATGATTTTTACGATGTCAAAAATAGATTGGTTAGGTTTTAACCAAACGCTGATTGCCAACGCTGATGGAACAAATGTAACACCAATTAGTTTTGACCGTGCCGTTAATAATTTTGAATGGACAGATGATTCAAAATTCGTCTATTTTGCGGCAAATTCAAACGGTGGAATTCCACTTTATCGCCTTGATATTACTACTAAAAAAGTAGAAAAATTAACAGATTACGATTCGGGAATTTCAAGTTTTGACATTGCCAAAGACCGTATTGTTTATGCAAAAACTGAGGTCAAAAATCCTTCAGAATTATATTCTGCTGATTTATTAATGAAAACCTCATTGAGATTATCTTCACACAATGATATTTTATTGAAAAACAAGGCTTTAAGTTTCCCTGAAAAGCATATTTACGTAAATTCTAAAGGTCAAAATGTAGAGTATTGGATTATGAAACCTACCAATTTTGAAGTAGGAAAAAAATATCCATTATTACTCAATATGCACGGAGGACCAACGGCAATGTGGGGACCTGGAGAAAACTCAATGTGGCACGAATTTCAATATTTCTGCTCGCAAGGTTACGGTATTGTATATGCAAACCCAAGAGGTTCAGGTGGCTATGGCAAAGATTTTCAATTTGCTAATTATCAAGATTGGGGAACTGGCCCTACCGAAGATGTTTTAGCAGCGGCTACCAATGCAGCTAAAGAATCATGGGTTGATACTGCTCGTCAGGTTATTACTGGTGGTTCGTATGCAGGTTATTTAACCGCTTGGATTGTTGGACACGACCATCGTTTTAAGGCAGCATTCGCTCAACGTGGTGTGTATGAATTGACCACTTTCATGGGTGAAGGAAACGCTTGGCGATTAACTCCAAATTATTTTGGTTATCCTTGGGAAGCAAAAGCGAAAGATATTTTAGAACGAGAATCACCTTACACTTACGTTGATAAAATTAAAACGCCTTTATTAATTAAGCACGGCGAAAATGATTTGAGAACAGGCGTGATTCAATCAGAGATGATGTATAAATCTTTGAAGATTTTAGGAAAAGAAGTTGAATATGTTCGTATGCCAGGAGGCACGCATGAACTTTCACGAAGTGGAAACGTACGTCAGAAAATTGACAGAATGTTGAGAATTTATGAGTTCTTTGAACGATATATTTTTTAGTAACACAGACTTCAGTCTGTAAATATACTTTTACAGACTGAAGTCTGTGTTACCAAATTTACATATCTAAATATCTCATTAGCATATCGTATCGTTCACGGTCAGGAGCTTCAATGGCATCAAAATTATATGCCCCTACAATGTCGTAACTATATCTTTCTAAAGTTGCTACTACGTGCGTAATATCTTTTCGATTCAATTTTAAGGTCAATACATCCTTCATATCGTCAGAAGAAGTACCGCTTGTATAATACGAACTAATAATCTTTGTATCGTTAGATTCAATAAGACGACTAATTTCAGCTAATGAATAACTTCTATTTTCAACGGCAATTTCAATAACTGCACCCATTTCTTGCGTACCTAAATTCTTTGAAAATTGATTCAATAATTCATTTACACTGATTGTTCCCGAAAATTTTCGTTCGTCGTCTAAAACAGCAACTGCTTGTAAATCGTGCTTTTGGGTAACTGATAATATTTCAAAAAGATGCTGATTCTCGGAAACCGATACATTCCCAAATTCGGGTTGCAGAGCTAATAATGGCAAATCTTCATCAGCATCCAATAAAGTATCATGACTTATTAATCCTCGATATTCTTGTTCATTTACAACGGGAAGTTGTCCTATTCTGTATTCTTCCATCCAGTCCATTACCTCTCCGACCGTATCGGTAGATTTTAAAACTGGCAACATAGGATTAATGAAGTCTTTTGCGAACATATTGTTGATTTGAAGTGGCAAATTATTACACTAAATTACTGATTTTCAAATAATTTCCAAATTATTATTAATTTGAACTTAATGAATAATGATAAGCGTTCTTTTGCCTTACACGTTACTCTTAGACCATAACTTCCGTGTGAATCGGTGTTTTTTCAAGCCATCCGTCTAAAATTTCGTTAAATCTTTCTGGACGCTCCATCATAGGGGCATGACAACATTTATCAATAAAATGTAATTCAGAATTTTCAATGAGCCGATTAAATTCATGACCAACTTGTGGCGGAGTGATTGTATCATTAAGTCCCCAAACCAAAAGTGTTGGTACTTTTATATTAACAACCTCTTTAGACATATTGTTCCGTTGAGCAGATTTTGCAATGGAAATGATACGAATAACCTTAGAAGCTGTGTTAGTGATGTCAAATACTTCATCAACTAATTCTTTGGTGGCAGTAGCTGGGTCATAGAAAGTATATTCGACACGTTCTTTGATGTAAGCATAGTTTCCACGCTTAGGATACGAACCACCCATTCCGTCTTCAAAAAGACCTGAACTTCCTGTAAGCACCAATCTTTTTACTTTTGATGGATTTTTAAGGGTATAAATCAATGAAACGTGTCCGCCTAAAGAATTACCTAAAAGGGTTAATTCATCATAACCTTTCCAATCTACGAATCCCTCAATAAACTCACAAAGTCCTTCACAACCTGCTTTGAGAATTGGCATTTCATAAATGGGCATCATCGGAATAATAACTCTATATTTCGACTTAAAGCCTTCAATTACACCAGCCCAGTTACTCAACGCCCCGAATAAACCATGAAGAAGTAATAATATTTCACCTTCTCCTTCGTCGATATATTTATAGCCGTTTCCTTCGTGAATTTGATATTTCATAAATTTTAGTGTTTTGAGAATTTGTGGATGACTTAGTAGTATTTTATATTGATTGTAATTAATAATCACCATTTTAGTATCAATATATACTTAATAACGGTTTTATACTATTTTAGTTCAATTCTAATTTTAATACAAAATAATAAAAAAACTCTGAAAAATATGTTATTTCAATGTTATGAGTTTTAAGAAAATATTAAATTTTATTAAATAGCAGTTTAAATAATCAATCAATTAGCTGAAAATCAGACTTTTAAACAAAAACCTAATTCTTTATATTTTTCTTTAAATATGGCTTTATAAAAGTAACGAAAACAAAAAAAATAGAATGTTAGCTAAATGACAATATTAGAATAATACTATTTTCCTTTATTTTGTACTAATGAAATATTATACCATTAAAAGTTCCCTAAAATAAAAAACCTCTCGAAAATATTTCGAGAGGTTCACTTTATAAAAATATTTTAGTACAACTACATCAACTTGTTCACAATATCTTCCACTGAAACTCCTTCAGCTTCAGCTTTGAAGTTTCTGACAATTCTATGACGAAGTACGCCCATAGCAACAGATTTAACGTCTTCAATATCTGGAGAATATTTGCCGTTTAATAAAGCATTACATTTTGCGGCTAAAATGAGATTTTGTGATGCTCTTGGCCCTGCACCCCATTCCAAATATTTATTCGTTATTGCATCTGCGGATTCAGTATTTGGACGAGTTTTATGTACTAATTTCACAGCATATTCAACTACGTTATCTGCCACAGGAACACGTCTTACCAATTGTTGATAAGCTAAAATTTGTTCTCCCGAAACCTGTTTCTGCACTTGGTATTTTTTCTCAGAAGTTGTACTTTTCACAATATCTAACTCTGCCTGATAAGAAGGATAATCTAATTTTACCAAAAACATAAAACGGTCTAATTGAGCTTCTGGAAGTGGATATGTACCTTCCTGTTCAATTGGGTTTTGAGTTGCCAATACGAAAAATGGCTTATCTAAAGAATATTTTTGTCCAGCCACTGTTACAGCATATTCTTGCATCGCTTCAAGCAAAGCAGATTGTGTTTTGGGTGGAGTACGGTTAATTTCATCGGCAAGGATAATGTTTGCAAAAATAGGTCCTTTTACAAAGCGAAAATTACGCTCATTATCCAATGTTTCAGAACCAACAATATCTGAAGGCATTAAATCTGGCGTAAATTGAATCCGATTAAAATCTAAATCTAAAGCACCCGCAATGGTTTGAATCAGAAGGGTTTTGGCTAAACCTGGAACACCTACTAACAAACAGTGTCCTTGACAAAAAATAGCGGTGAGCAACATTCTAACGGTATCTTCTTGACCGATAACTACTTTCCCGATTTCGGCGGTGAGTTTTTTATAAGAATCTTTCAAAGCATCTACTGCTTCAACATCTGACTGGTATTGAGCCATATTTTTTAATTTAGGATTTTATAGTAAGCGAAAAGCGATTTGCGAAAAGCGAATGCCACAGTTAATTGATTTAAAGTTGTTTGTTTTTCTTGTAACTATAATGGAAATACAGCATTAATATTTCAAAATGAAAGCTAATTATCTAATGTTCAGTAGCCAACAAGCTTTTGCTTTACAAATATAAAAATTAAAGTGTCAGGCATTGCTACCTGACACTTCATATTACTAAACAAAATTATTGCCAAAAGTTATTACGGTAAACAGTTATCAGTAAACAATTAATATAAAGTGTTAAGTAGATATTTATGTCTCCTAATTATGTCTTTACAAAAGACTAATAATCAACAGATTACTGTTTACTAATAATTAAAAACCTTTACCGTTCATTAGTTTTCATGACGTTACATTCTTTGTATTCATCCACGATGTAAATGAAAACATCATTTTTGGCTTTGGCAAACCATTTTTCAATGGCTGTATTTTTCTTTCTATTCAATGTATAGTTTGATAATCTTTGAAAATCATCCTGCAAATTAGCAAAATGAGGAGGATGTTTTGCTTTGTAATAAAGAATTCTCATGGATGAACGTCCATCCTCTGTACGATATGACATTGGAGCTGAAAGTGTTCCTACTTTCATAGTATCAATCGTGAAATATAAACCTGATTCCATTGTGCCGTCTAATGGCATTCTGATTGAACGAGACTGAGGATCAGTCAACATTCCACCTGCATCTTGAGTGGCTTTGTCTTCCGAAAATTGCTTTGCAGCTTTCTCAAATTTTAAAGTATCTCGTTGAATTAATACACGAACACTATCCAAGAAACGTGTCGGCTCAGTCACATCAAGTCTCTGATAATCAGGGCGAAGAAGAATATGCAAAGCGTGATATTCTTGTCCACGAGTTTCTAACAATTTAATTAAGTGATAACCAAATTCAGACTCTACAACGTCAGACATTTGATTTGGCTTCATCTTCAATGCTGCTGCTTCGAAAGGTGCAACCATTTGTCCACGTTTAGCAAAACCAAGATCTCCTCCACGTTTCCCAGAACCTAAATCTTCTGAATAAAGTTTGGCTAAGTCTTCAAATTTTTCTCCATTTTCAACTCTCTTTTTATAGTCTAACAGTCTTTTATAAAGTTCGTCTTTCTGGGCTTTAGTGGTTTTTGCCATTCTAATAATTTGTCCAACTTCTACTTCCGAAGGTAAATACGGTAAAGAGTCTTTAGGTATTTCTTCATAAAAACGTCTAACTTCCTTTGGTGTAACTTTTACTTCTCCCGTAATTTTTTCTTGCATTTTACGAGTTGTCAATTGTTCCTTGATAGCCGAACGGAGTTCATCTTTCAGTGAAGAAATAGTCTTTCCATAAGCTTCAACGATATTTTTTGTAGAGCCAAATTGTTGTTCCATTTGCTCCATACGAGAAGTCAATTCTCCTTCAATTCTTTTATCTTCTACCAAAACAGAGTCAATTTCTGCTTTCGCTAACATTAATTTACCAACCACAAGGCTTTCTAATAATTGGCATTTGGGTGGAGCAGGTTGCTGACTTTGTGCATACTGTTGTAACTGAGCCTCCAATTCGGATTTCAGTAAGTAGTAATTATCGACTTTCGCAATGATTTTATCAAGCACCACAGGCGTTTGTGCCGTCAATGACTGCTGGAATATAACCGATACGATGAGTAGTAAAAAAAGATTTTTCAGGAATTTCATGTACAAAAAATTAATATATTTAAGCGAAAAGCGACTTGCAAAAAGCAAACAACAACTGTTTAGTAAATAAAAAATTGAATTTTATATTCTTTACAAATCAGAATACTTTTAGTATAACACGTAAAGATAACGCTTTTTGTGGAGTGGATTGGTATGATAGCTTAGTTAAAAAGTGTTAAGTATTTGATAGTTTATGAAGTTTCAAGAGAATTAATGAAATTGAAAACTTCTTTATGGAAGATTTTAAAACTCTCCGAACGACTTTCAAGATAATCAAAGTCTAATTTCATTGACAGCTCTTCAACAATTGGGTTTGACATTTGATTGGTAGCCCTTGCACTTCCATAAAGAGCTATTTTAGCATCTTTTCTTGGCTTAGATTCCAATGACTCATTCTTCGTAGAAGAAGGGTTTTCCAACTTAATTTTGATATACCAAAGCCAATGCTCAATACATTGAACAGGAATCATCAGGAAAGTTTTATCGTGAAAATTAGCCGACAACTGACTTTTCATTACCTTTATTTTATCCTTAAATTCATGATTTGTAAAAGTATCTAAATCTCTTCCAACAAAGAAAATATCGTGTTGATAGTCCACAAAACCTTCTTGCACTGCTTCTGCGAAACGGGCATCAACCTCTGATTTATTTCTTCCTCTGAATTTATAAGTAAATAATTCGTCAAAGTCAAAAATAAGTTCTTCTGATTTTCCCAGATGTAGCACTAAAAGTTCAAGATAATTTGCCAAGAAGATACGGTGAGCTTCATCTTCTCCAAAATAACCATATTTTAAAATTCTCATCTTGGTACACCTCCTATAAAACCTGTAACCCAATGAGAACCCAAAGACTCTACGAATTTAATTCTCGGTAAATCATTCGCATCCATCTTTTCATTTGAAGGTTCAATAATATCTTTCAATAAATTTTTTACCTGCGTGGCTCCTTCTTCGTCTTTATCAAAAACAAAAACAGCTTCGGGAATATCCTCAAATTCATCCAAAACTCGTTCGCTGTGGGTTGTCATAATTATTTGAATATCCTTATCCTCCGCTAATTGAAAAATAAAATCCATCACTTCACGAATACGACGTGGATGAATCCCTTTTTCGGGTTCTTCTAATAATAATAGCTTGGGTGGATTGGGCTGATGAACGATGCAGAGAAGAGCGAGAAAGTATAACGTTCCTTCTGAAAGCTCATCAGCCCAATAAGTTACTTTATTATTTGCATCAAAAAGCCCAAGTCTTTTGAATGTCTTATCTCCATAAATTTTATATAAATCATCATTTTTTTGAATTTCTACATTCTCAAATCTCAACCCAGTTAATTCTGGAATACATTTATTCAAATCATTTTCAATTACTTTGAAATTCTCAGGATATTCATCTCGAAGTGTATCTAAAAAAGCAATTAGATTTGAAGCATCATTACTTACATGAGACTGATTAGGTAGTATTGGAAATGACTTTTGAAGCTTATTAGGGTCTGGTTTATAAATTTCTATATCATTAAATATTTTTTTGAAATAACCACATATATAATCATCATCAATTAAAATATCATCTTCCTCATCAATAATAGCATCAGTTTCAAAATCACGATTTATCAAACAGACAGCTTCGCCAGAAGATATAGACTTTCCATTATTACCAATATTAAGATAAAATTCATTAGAAATTTCAAAAAATGTAGAATAAGTATAACCATTTAAAATACGAAAATCAAAAACCATCCTCTCAGCCTTAGCTTTCAAAAAAAAATCATTCTTTCTAATTATTGAGTCAATATTTGAAATTTTATGAATTGATAAATCTGATGAAGGATCAACTTGATGAAAATATTTAGAATAATCATCAATTAATAGTTTAAAACTCTCTAACGCCTTCAAAAAATTACTCTTCCCAGAGTTATTGGGTCCGATGAGAAGATTTACTCTTTGGAGTTCGAGCGTTACGTCTTTAAGGCTCTTAAAATTCTGTATGCTAACTTTTTGTAACATTTGCTTGGTTTTTATCTACACAAATTTAACCATCTTTTTCAATTATTTTCTTCCACGATACGCCCGCAGCTTTTCCCAAAATTTCTTAAACATTTTCTCCTTGTCTATTTTCACATAAACATTTACTTTATGCTGATGATTTTCGGGTGGCGTTTTTACGGTTTTTACTTTGGCTAAGTCGGGAGAAAGATAGGCTTCTACCAAAGCTAAATCCCAAATAATACGGGTTTTATCATCTGGGTTTGATTCTACCCAACGTTGTTTAAGCAATTTCTCAACTGGATATTTTGAGTCTAAACGAGCATAAGTATCTTCACGCTCAAAGGTCAGAACTTCGCAAGTTTGAGCGGGCATAATTGACCATTCAATGTCTGGATTATTGAATAAATAGTTTACCGCATTCAAATCTCCTCTGATATTAAATTCGTTTTTATCCCAAATTTTCTCTTTCGCATCAAATCGCATTCCCATACAGAAAAGACGTAACTTCTTGGCAATATTAGGTTCAAGGGCTATTGCTGAAGCGATATTAGTGGCGGCACCAATAAAAAGCACGTCTAATTTTTCACCTTCGGGCAAATTTTGCACAACCTCAATAAATTTCGTAGTCATTTCCGACGGTCTGGGTGTATCGCCTCCCCACGCCTGCCCCATTGGGCGTTCAGCTCCCATTGGATGCGGTAAATTCATCATACCAAAAGCCTGCAAAAGTTTCTCATTTTCCTCCTGACTCAACTTCACAGTATTAATGCCCTTCGTTGGATATTGATTCCATTTATCAGAGGTCATCAAATCAACATTCATAAAATGGACGGAACTGACACCCATAATTTCGTATTTATCGGCATCCACTAACAAACGAGTTAGGGCAAAAATATCGTCCATTTCATTCGCCATGTCGGTATCAACCCATATTTTTTGCTTTTGTGCAATCACATTTGGAGTAAAATAAAAGAAAGTAAGTAGCGAGAATAAAAATCTGGTAATGGTCATTTGTTTTCGGAATTATCTACTATTTGTCGCAAGACAAAATTAGACCACGGATAGAACAGATAAAACAGATTTACACTGATTTTTCTTTAAATTTATCCGTGTAAATCCGTTGAATCAGTACAATCTGTGGGCTAATTTTATTCTGCGACAAATTGTAGATAGTTCCGTTTGTTTTTTTGATAATTTTTGTTGAAGAAAAACGAAAAGCGAATACTGTTAACATTAAGTCCATTATTCGCTTTTCGCTTCTACTTATTTTAGATATTTTTTAAAAAAATCAATCGTGCGTTGCCAAGCCAATTTTGCGGCAGCTTCGTTATATCTGGCAGCCGAAGTATCGTTATGAAAAGCGTGGTTCACGCCTTCGTACATATACAATTCGTAGTTTTTGCCATTCGCTTTCAAGGCCTCCTCGTATTCTTTTGCACCTGCATTTACTCTTTCATCAAGGCTTGCGTAGTGTAATTGTACGGCAGATTTTATCTTAGGAACATCGGCAATTGCGGGTTGACGACCATAAAAAGCGACGGCAGCTTTTAAATTTGGCACGGCAACGACTAAGCTATTTGCCATTGCTCCGCCCCAACAAAAACCTACACAACCAATGTTTCCGTTTGAGTCTTTTCGAGAAGGCAAATAATCAAAAACCTTGATAAAATTGGCTAAATTATCTTCTGCTTTCAATTGTGAAAATGCCGTTCTTGCTTCGTCTTCGTTGGCAGGAACAGGATTTGCCATTGACAAAGCATTTGGTGCAATTGCCAAGAAACCAGCCTGTGCCGCACGGCGAGCAACGTCTTCGATATGAGGAGTTAAACCACGATTTTCATGAATAATGATAACGGTTGGATACGCCTTCATTTCCTTCGGACGAGCCACATACGCTTTCATTTCGCCGTTGCTTCCTTTGTAAGTCACCATTTCTGTAAATAATTCATTCTCAGAAACTTGAGCAATGGCATAATTACTTTCTAAAGATGGTAAAATCGTTAAAGCAGCCGTCATTCCACCCGTCAAAAGGCTTAACTTTTTCAAAAATTCGCCTCTTGAAAGTGGTTTATGCGTGTATTCGTCGTACAGATTAATAATTTCTTGTTTCATTTTATTTGTGTTTTGGAATAAAAATATTGAGCGAAAAGCGATTGGCAAAACCTCTACAAATCAGTGTAAATCTGCCAAATCCTTAAAAATCTGTGTTTTATCTCGTCAAACGATAAATTAGCAGTGCTGTTCGTTGAACCAATTTGGGAAATTCTTTCATATTCATAGTTTCTCCTGGTGCATGAGCCCCTTTTCCCGATGCACCTAATCCATCTAAACACGCTACATATTTAGCAATGTAAGAAATATCCCCTGCTCCTCTCGACCCTGGGTCACCTGCTTTTACTTCGCCAAAACCCAAATCTAAACTTACTTGATTCAATACAGCTAAAATTTTCTCATTTTCAGCGGTTGGTTCCATTGCAGGAATTCCATCTTGGAAAATAATTTCTGCTTTAGTTTTATTCAAATTTTTCGATACAATTTCACGCATTTTTACCCGAGCTTTTTCTTTTTGTACTTCTGTCAAAAATCGTAAATCGCCCGTTACACTTACTCTTGGAGAAATAATATTATCCTTCCCGATGGCTTCTTTATTATCGTTAATCTCAGAACCGCCTACAATTAAACCTGGGTTAAAGGTTAAATACTTTTCATGGCTCATTTGTTCTCTAAAATCATTCAAAATTCGGGCGGCTTCGTAAATTGCTCCGTAACCCGCTTTTTGACTAAAAACAGTTGATGAATGTCCCATAATTCCTTTGACATTCAATTTCCAACCACTTGAACCACGACGAGCCGTTGCAACGGTATTCAAGCCAATCGCCGTTTCAAAAGCTAAAGCAATATCACATTTTTTGGCTCTATCAATAAAATCTTTGCGACTTACGCTTGTGGGTTTTCCAGAACTTTCTTCGTCTCCCGTAAAGTAAATCGTCAAGGAAGTATCATCTAATAATCCATTGTCTTTCAAAGATTTAAGAGCGGCTAACAAAACGACATCGCCACCTTTCATGTCACTAACTCCTTGTCCCGTCACCGTCGAATCATTCAGATACGTGTAAGGGGTGAAAGACATGGCTTTTTCAAAAACCGTATCTAAATGTCCAATCAAAAACAGTTTTTTACCTTTTGTTCCCTTTCGTTCAGCTACTAAATGACCCGCTCTATTGAGTGAATCTGGCAAAGAAATCCATTCCGTTTTAAAGCCTAAATCGTCAAATTCTTTTCTAAAGATAGCCCCAACTTCTCGTACACCTTCATGATTAAGTGTTCCACTATTAATATTGACAACTTTTTTCAAAATTTCCTCCATTTGGGGCATTTGAGCATTGACTTGGGCAATAATTTTGGTTTCAGTCGGACTTAGTTTTTGAGCAAAACTCCATGTAGTTGATGACAATAAAAGGAATAAAGGTAGAATTTGTTTTTTCATGATAAATGCTTCGTTATTGATGAAATGATTGGTTAAAAAGAAACTACTTTAAATTACGACATTATCCTGATTTCAGTGCCATTATCACTCAAAAACATAAAAATCAAGACAGAAAATTAAATGATAAATCGTATTTTGTGAGACTAAAATAAAAATCTAAGATTTTCATTTATATCCAATCATCTCTTAAATCCTGATAACGTTTAATTTGGCAGATTACGCTCTAAAAGTTTACGCTTTTAGTAGCTTTTTCATTTGTAATCTCTGAGCCAGACGTTATTAAAACCTAAATCAATTTATTTCATACAAAAGCACTTTAAAATTTTACAGGAAAAATGAAAAATCTCAACCGAAGAAAGTTTATCCAAAGTACCGCAATTTTAACTACTGCCACATTCTTAAAATCAAAAGCATCGGAAAAATCATTTCCTGTGGTAAGAGTTCCCGCTGAAAAACGGAATTTCAGTAGTGCCACTATTGAAGACACCATTGCCCGCATGAAAGTAAAAATCAAAGACCCTGAATTGGCTTGGTTGTTTGAAAATTGCTTCCCAAATACCTTAGATACTACGGTTAATTTCAAAATGAAAGGCTCTCGCCCCGACACTTTTGTTATCACAGGAGATATTCACGCCATGTGGCTACGTGATAGTACGGCTCAAGTTACGCCATATTTATCGTTGATTAAACAAGACGAAAAACTAAAACAACTCATTGCAGGAGTCATTAATCGCCAAACGGAATGTATTTTAATTGACCCTTATGCCAATGCGTTTAATGATGGCGTTGGGCATTCGGAATGGTTGAAAGACCACACGGATATGAAACCAGAATTGCACGAGCGTAAATGGGAATTAGATTCTCTTTGTTACACCGTTCGTTTAGCTTATAATTACTGGAAAATCACGCAAGACACGAGCATTTTTGACGAAAAATGGATGAAAGCGGCACAGTCAATTATTACAACTTGTAGAGAACAACAACGTTTGAAAGGTAGAGGAAAATATAAATTTGGACGTACTACTTCATGGTCAACCGATACCGTTCCTGGTGATGGCTACGGAAATATCACCAAACCTAATGGATTGATTCATAGTATTTTCAGACCTTCCGATGACGCTACGGTTTATCCATTTCTAATTCCTTCAAATCTATTTGCGGTAGTTTCGTTCAGACAAATTGCGGAGATTTCGGAAAAAGTTTATAAAAATGGAGCATTTGCAAAAGACTGTTTGAGTTTTGCGACTGAGGTTGAAAATGCCATAAAAAAATACGCCATTATCAACCACCCAAAATACGGCAAAATTTACGCTTTGGAAGTAGATGGATTTGAAAACTGTTTATTGCAAGATGATGCAAACGTACCCAATTTATTGAGTTTGCCATATTTAGGAGCCGTAAAACCCGACGATGTCGTTTACCAAAATACTCGTAAATTAATGTTGAGTGAGTCGAATCCGTATTATTTTAAAGGAAAAGCTGCCGAAGGAATTGGTAGTCCGCATACATTATCAAATCAGATTTGGCATTTGAGCATCATTATGCGAGCGATGACTTCCAATAATGACAAAGAGATTTTACAGCAATTACGTTTCTTGAAAAATACACACGCCAATACAGGTTTCATGCACGAATCTTTCGATAAAGACGATGCCAATAAATTTACCAGAAAATGGTTTGCGTGGGCAAATACTTTGTTTGGAGAAATGATTTTGAAACTCGAAAAAGAACGTCCTCATTTATTGAAGGAAGTTTTGTAGGAATAAAAAATCAGCCTGTTCTTTTATAGAACAGGCTGAGAACTTGCATTTACTTCAACTCACTCGCTTTAATATCTCTCGTCCATTTCTGAACACCTTTTGAATCAAAAATACTGATTTTTAATACTCTCTCTTTCAACGTTCCAGATACTTCGCAAAGGGCAAAATTTCTATCTACAAATAATGTACCCTCCACAATGGGAGAATTATCTTCTTCTTTCACCGTTTTTGCAGGGCCAGAGGTAAGTGGCGAAACCGTTAAATCGTACAATGGATAATTAGCTCCTGAACGGTCTAATTTTTGAAGTACCGTATGATGACGGTCACCCGTAAAGAACAAAACACCTTTGATTTTAGCATCGGTAATTTTCTTCAATAATTCTTGCCGTTCAGCTTCATAATTAGACATATTTTCAAATACCTTTGCTGGATTCACAATTTGTCCGCCCGTAACAATTACTTTAAAAGTGGCACTACTACCAGTCAAAGCATCAATTAACCAAGTAAGCTGTTTTTTTCCATAATAGTCTCGGTCACCCGTAAAGTTCTCGTTAGGTGCTTTAAACCAACGGTCATCCAACATGAAAAATTGAACATCTCCCCATTGGAATGTTCCCGTACAAGCTTGGTCTTTGAATACATAATTGGGATTTGCCCAAAACAATTTGAAGATTTCGAGAGAAGTATCTTTCATCCAAAAAGAACGGTCAGCATCATTGTTACCGTAATCATGGTCGTCCCAGATGGCATAATGATGCGTATTGCCCAAAAGTGGCTGCAACTCAGGCACATTGCGTGAGTGAGTATTGCGGTGAATCATACCTGTACGAGTATTCCAGTCAGCTTCACGGTAATAATTATTATCACCACCCCAAATCATAAAATCAGGTTTCTTATCATAAATAGACTTAAAAATCTCATTATATCCTCCATACGGACGACCAGGTCGGTCGGTTTCTGGCTCATTGATATAGTTACAACTTCCAAAAGCAAATTTGAATGCTGAAGGGTCTTTACGGTATTGCCAAAGTTCTTGCGTTTGAAACGTTAAAGGATAATTACGAGTTATTTTTTTATTATCCACCAATACTTCATAATTGTATTTTTTGCCCATCGTTACTTGGTCGCAAACAATTTTTGCCACAAAAGCATTCTTTTTATTAGTAACAACCTCATCAGTTGTCATTTTTTTCGTAGGTGTAGTTTGTTCCCAATACACAAATTTTACTTTAGCAGGTTTTTCGGTTTGTACCCAAAGCAAAACTTCCTTCATCTCAGAATATCCAACCATTGGACCATTTTTTATTTGGGCATTTACAAACGTAGCTTGAACGATAAGGAATAATAAAATTAGTTTTTTCATTGGTTTTGTTTTTAGTTGGCAAATAGTTGGAAGTATATTTGTAAAAAAGTATTCGGGTCTAAACTTCCCGAAACAATATCCATTGTGGGTACAACTTTCGGGAAGTTCTCCATTCAATAAGAAAAAGAAAAAATGTATTACAATATCCAAAACATCCCACTTACTGATTTAGCTAAACAATTTGGCACGCCTTTGTACGTCTATGACGCTGACAAAATTATCGAAAAAATTGCCATTCTACGTGATTCTTTCAAGAATGTTAATCTAAAGATAAAATACGCTTGTAAGGCAAATACCAATTTGAGCATTTTGAAATTGATGCGTAAACATGGTGTGGAAATTGACGTGGTGTCGCCAGAAGAATTACGTTTGGCAATGATGGCAGGTTTTGAAGGTTCGCAGATTACTTTTACGCCGAGTGGTGTTTCGTTTGATGAAATCGAATTAGCTGCCGAATTAGGTACTCGTATCAATTTGGATAATTTAGATGTCTTAGAAAAATTCGGGAAACAATACGGAAATACAAAAGGAGCTTTGATTCGTTTGAAACCTCACGTTTTTGGTGGTGGAAACGAAAAAATCATGACGGCTCATCCAGAATCTAAATTTGGAATTTCTATTCATCAAAAAGAAGAAATTCTTGAAATTGTGAATAAATACGATATGAAAATCATCGGTTTGCACCAACATACGGGTTCAGACGTGAAAAATGCCGATGCTTTTACCCAAGCGGCAACGGCAATTTTAGATATTGCGTCTAACTTTAAAGACTTAGAAATCATCGACTTAGGTGGAGGTTTCAAAGTGCCTTACAAAGACGGTGATTCTGTAACTGACATGGCAGAAGTTGGCGAAGTGCTGAGCAATGCTTTCTTAGAGTTTTGTAAAAATTATGGTCGTGAATTACAATTATGGTTTGAACCAGGTAAATTTTTAGTAAGCGAAGCAGGAACATTTTTAGCCACTGCCAACGTCGTAAAAACTGACCCTATCAAAACATTTGTAGGCATCAACTCAGGGTTAAATCACTTGGGCAGACCGATGATGTACGGGGCATACCACGATATTTTTAATGCTTCAAATCAGGATGAAACCGAGCAAAATGAATATCGAGTAGTGGGTTATATTTGTGAAACAGATACTTTTTCATGGACTCCAGAAGGGAAACAAGGCGAACGTCTGATGAATAAAGTTTCGGCGGGCGATATTATTGCTATCAAAAATGCTGGAGCGTATTGTTTTTCGATGGCTTCACAATATAATTCAAGACTTTTACCTGCGGAGGTTTTAGTGATTGACGGAGAAGCAAAATTGATTCGTAAGCGTGATACTTTTGACGATATTGTTAGAAATTTAGTATCAGTTGAAATTTGAAAATAGAGGTTAGATTTTAGAGAATAGATGACAGAGAACAGATTTTAGAGAATAGAGAACAGATAATAATTTTAGAGAATTGTCTTCTATATAAATTCAATAAAATACTTCATAGATATAAAACAAAACGCCCTTTCAAATAATGACAGGGCGTTTTGTTTGCTTTGAAGATAACTCTTTTCTCTAAAATCTAACCTCTATTCTCTAAAAACTATTCTCTAAATTAAGTTCTCTAAAAAAGGTATCCAATGCCAATTGTACCGATACCACTTTTATTAATATTGTCTTTCAAACTATAAAAACTACGAGCTTCAATCATTAAGCTATTATTCAACTTTACACCTAAACCCAAACCTGCACCGTAGTCAAATTTATCATTCCCGAGGTCAACAGAACCATCAATAATTGTTGTACCTCCTACTACTACTTTTGATGTTTGGCTTAGAGCATAATTACCGTACCCTCCAAGATTTAACATAAATTTAGTTGAGCCATTTCCGAAATTAAAATTAAACATCAATGGTACTAAAATGCTGCTACCTGTAGATTTTGCATAATTATCAGCATCCTCAGTTATTTTACCAGTAGTCATTGAATATAATATTTCTGGTTGAATTGAAACAACTTGGCTTATTGGTAAATTAACGATTAAACCTGCATTTACCCCAGGCGACAAATCATAATTACCTCCGCTTTCGAGTGTATAAAGTTGTGTTGCTTCTGCTCTAATACCAAATCTGACTTTACCATCATTGTCAGGACCAACTTTCGGAATTCTAACTTTCTCAGGCTTTTCTTCTCGTACTTTTTCTACCTTTTCTTCTCTTTCAGGCTCAGGAGTTTTTGCTTTTGTCCCTTTTGATGGGCCAGTAGATTGTATCGTTGTGGTAGTTGAAGAATTTGTCTGTTGTGGAGATGAACTCGTGGTAGTTGTTGTCGTTTTCTTCTGTTCTATTGGTTGCGAAACCACAGGAGTTGAAGTTGTGGTGGTAGTTTTAGTAGTTTTTTTCGCTGGTGAAGCTTTCACCGTAGTCGTTGGTTTCTTCGTTGTAGTCGTTGGTTTCTTGGTCTGAGCCAATGCTATTGTACCACTCATACAAACTAATAACAAGGCAAGGATAATATGATTTTTCATGATTCTGATGGATTTTGTGGACTTTAATATGGATGCAAGGTATAAAGGTTAAATCAGATGTTGTTAACCATTTAATAAGTCTATTTGACCATTTACTAAATAATTAGGAACGCTCAATAATTAAGTATTCTGACAATTTGGGTTTGCTATTTAATTGAAATCGGAAATTATGTCATTTGAAAATTTAGGCTTTTAGGAAAATCAAGACAAAGTGTCATTGAAAATCTACTGGTACAGCTTTTGATGAAAAGGGAATATCTCAAAATGAGAGAAATTAGTAAAACTTAAATTCATCATAAAAAATATAAAATCATGAAAATTGTGAGATTTAACCAACCAACAAATAACTTTTTCAATTCAGAATTCAATCAATTCTTTAACCAATTAGACACTATGTTTCCATCAAAATCATTCAACAACGTAACTTATAATAATATTCCAGCCGTAAATGTGAAAGAAAGCGAAAACGGCTTTCAAATCGAAGTCGCTGCTCCAGGTTTAAAGAAAGAAGATTTCAAATTAAGTCTTCATGAAAACCGCTTAACAATTTCAGCAAAACAAACAGGAAATTCGGAGGAAAAAAATGAGAAATATACTCGCCAAGAGTTTAACTACACGTCTTTTCAGCGTACTTTCAATTTGCCCAAAAATGTAGATGGCGATAAAATTGATGCAACTTATGCAGAAGGTATTTTACACGTAGGTATTCCTAAAAAAGAAGAATTAAAACCTGCGGTGAAAGAAATCGCAGTGGCGTGATTTATTTAGTGATTGAGTGAATTGTGATTATTATTCGTCCGACAATTACAAATCATATTTAGTGAATTAGTGATTATTATTCGTCCGACAATCACTAATTCACAATTCACTCAATCACAATTAATTCCTAACATCAAAGCCCCAGTTTAGTTTACTTCTGAGAGTATTTAAAAAATTAGTACCTGATAATTTAATGATATTTGCTTTGAATTTTTCTCGTTCCATTCTGATTTTCACATTACTATGAACCACTTTTGAACGAGCATCCAACGAAATCAAACAATTACTACTTCTACTTTCTATTTCAAAATCCAAAACCACATCAGTAGAAACCACCAAAGGTCGTACATTCAAATTATGTGGACTCATAGGTGATATTACAAAAATATCTGAACTTGGCATTACCAAAGGGCCACCTACACTTAAATTATAACCCGTTGAACCTGTGGCAGTTGCAATAATTAAACCATCAGCCCAATAGGTATTCAAAAACTCGCCATTCAAATATGCTCGAACCATAATCATTGACGATGAATCCGTTTTCATGATTCCTAATTCATTCAAACCAAAATTTACTCCATTAAAAATATCCAATGGCTCATCATTCAATCGTGAACTAATACTAACCAACGTTCTTTGGTCAAGTGAATAATTGCCTGCAAATATTTCGGCTAAACCTTCCTGAATTTTATCAGGAGAAACCGTTGCCAAAAAACCTAAACGACCAGTATTAATTCCTAAAATTGGAATTTCACGGTCACCCACGTGTGTAACAGCATCCAGAAGTGTACCATCACCGCCTAAGCTTAAAACGACATCAGCATCAAAAAGAGTAGATTTATTTGAATAAAATGAATTGCTTGTATGAACTACGCCAACCTCCGAAAGAAATTGTTGATAAGATTCTGAAATTTGAATTTCGATATTTTTTTGTGCCAATGTATCAAACATCGACTGCAAAAAAGGCTTGGTTTCTTCCTTAAAGTTTCGCCCGTGAATGGCTATTTTCATGTATATTCTTGGTATTTGTTTCGTCTATTCAAAATTAAGCAAAAGAGCAGACGATAATACCCAATTAGTCATTTTTTATTTCTTTCGAAGTAAATTATCAATAGCTTCCAAAAACAAAAAAGCTGTTTCCTAAACGAAAACAGCTTTTTTGCTAATTTATTTTTAAGTCTGAATCAAACTAAGTAACTTATTAATTAAGCTACAATTGAACTCATCACTTCAGTTTGCTTACGGATTGATTCTAAGTGAACCAATTTAAACAATTCTTCTACAAATTCAGGATATAAACCTAAACCAGAAGCTTGTTTAGCACGGTCAGCATGAACTTGTTTCCAACGGTCAAGTTGAAGAACAGCTACGCTATTATCACGCTTATATTCTCCTAATTTCTCAACGATTGCCATACGAGCTGCCAATACTTCCATTAACTCACGGTCGATATTATCGATTTTAGCACGCATTGCAGCTAATTCATCTGTAAAATCTGCACCATAATTTGCTTTACGAACTTCCAATTCACGTAACATTGTACCCAAAACTTCTGGAGTAACTTGTTGTGAAGCATCAGACCAAGCGGCATCAGGCTCACGGTGAGTTTCGATAATCATACCGTCGTAGTTCAAATCAAGGATTCTCTGCGACAATTCCATTAACAATGAACGTTTTCCTGCCATGTGCGACGGGTCACCAATCATTGGTAATTGAGGGAACAAACGTTTCATCTCAACGGCTAATTGCCACATTGGAGAGTTACGATATTTTGTTTCCTGAGCATTCGAAAAACCACGGTGGATAGCACCTAATTTCTTGATACCAGAGTTCTGTAAACGTTCAAACGCACCAACCCAAAGAGCTAAATCTGGGTTTACTGGGTTTTTCACCAAGACAGGAACATCAACACCTTTCAAAGCATCAGCTAAATCCTGAACGTTAAAAGGGTTTACAGTTGTTCTTGCACCAATCCACAACACATCAACGCCATATTTCAAAGCAAGTTCAACGTGTTCTGGTGTTGCCACCTCAATTGCTAACGGAAGACCCGTTTGTTTTTTCGCTTCCACGAGCCATTTCAAAGCTGGTTCACCCATTCCTTCAAAACTTCCTGGACGAGTACGTGGCTTCCATACTCCTGCACGCATAATGTGGGCATAACCTTCCGCTTTGATACGGTTGGCTGTTTCCAACACTTGCTCCTCAGTTTCAGCTGAACATGGTCCAGCAATTATCAATGGTTTGCCGTCAGTATTAATCCATTCCTGCATCGGCGTTATCTCTAAATTCGCATTCATTTGGTTAACTTTATTCGTTATTCTTTTAAAACAATTTTTAATCACAAAATGTAACTAAACGGTATGACTTATCGTCAAAATTATAGTTACTTTACAAAAAAATAATACGGAAAATACAATAAAAATCTTCCTCTTATAAATTTAATATGGCAAAACGTATTTTTGTATTATTCTAATATACTATATTTGCACGTTTTTGTAAAACAAGTGACGAGACTCTGAATCATATTAAACTGATTATCAACAATTAAATTATTTTTTCAGTTTTCTAAATATTATAGAACATCAAGTCTGTAACATGACCAAAATGCCAACCACCAAAACCTTTTTGAAGGCTCCCAAAGTTAGTTTTGAGGATACTTCTATTGCTTTCTCTTCCAAGTCAAACTTACAGTTAAAAAAGATATACTTGATTTTTGCAAGTATGAATCAGAATTGGCTCGTAAAGTTAGGGACTTTTTTTATCAAACTCTTCCTTTTTCTTCATTTTCCGATAAAAAAACTAATAAAAATTACGGTATTTGAACAATTTTGCGGAGGGGAAAATCTGCAAGAGTGCAATAAAACCATAGAAAATTTGGGGAAATCACAAATCGGCACAATTTTGGATTATTCCGTTGAAGGTGAAGACGATGAAAAAAGTTTCGATAAGACAGCCAAAGAAATTCTCTTAACTATCGAAAAAGCTCATCAAAATTTAGCTATTCCCTTTGCTGTATTTAAAATTACGGGTATCGGTAGTGCCGAATTATTAGAGAAAGTTCAAAGTAATAGTATTTTGGACGAAGAGGAAAAAGATGCTTTTCAACGTGTTAAAGACAGAATAAATACCTTATGTAAGCAAGCTGCTGACATGAATGTTAGAATTTTTGTTGATGCAGAAGAGTCTTGGATTCAAGACGCTATTGATACTTTAACTTACGAAATGATGGAAAAATATAACCACGAAAAATGTGTGGTTTATAATACTTTCCAAATGTATCGTAAAGAAATGTTGTTGAATTTGAAGCACGCTACTGAACAAGCTCGCAAAAATAATTATTATTTGGGGGTAAAACTGGTTAGAGGTGCGTACATGGAAAAAGAACGCCAACGAGCTCACGAAGATAATTATTGTGAACCTGTCCACGAAACGAAAGCAGATACCGATAGAGATTTTAATTTAGCGATGGAATATTCTGTTGAAAATCGTGAAGTTATATCTATTTGCGTGGGTACTCATAATGAATACAGTTGTAAACTTTTGGTTGATTTAATGGCACAACATCAAGTTGAAGCAAAAGATACTCATTTTTACTTTGCACAATTATTAGGAATGTCTGATAATATTTCATTCAATCTTTCTAAGGCAGGTTATAATGTTGCGAAATATGTACCCTATGGCCCTGTTGATGCGGTAATGCCTTATTTATTCAGAAGAGCAGATGAAAATACTTCGGTAGCAGGACAAGCAAGTCGGGAATTTACGTTGATAAAAAGAGAAATTGTTCGTCGGAAAAGACTTATGTTTCAAGGAAAGTAAATATTAATTATTCCAAAAATTTCAAAGAAGCCACAGATTTACACAATTTGTGGCTTCTTTATTTCGTATCTTTGCCAGACAGTTATCAGTCGGACGGCGAACCGTTATCTGAAAAATTTCTTGATATTGTAATTTAACTACTATATTTTAGACTCATTTAAGGATAACTGTTTACCAATAGCGGTTCGCCACCCGACTGATAACTGTTCACTGAAAACTGTTTACTGTATTTATTATGTTTCGTTCTCCGTATAAATATTTTTTGCTTACACTTTTATTGATTGTTGTTGACCAGCTCATCAAATTTGCGGTACATCACTATATGCGGTACGAAGGCAATGAGATTGAGGTTTTTGGACATTGGTTTAAGCTACATTATGTTTTGAATAGAGGAATGGCTTTTGGCATGGAACTCAGTTTTATTCCAGGTGGATATGCCAAAATCGTTTTGAGCCTTTTCCGTTTAGCTGCCATGTTTGGTATTGGCTTTTATTTAGTGCGTTTGGCAAGCAGAAAAGCCCCAGAAGGACTTTTATGGAGTATTGCTGCTATTTTGGGCGGAGCAATCGGAAATGTAATTGATAGTACATTTTACGGAAAACTATTGGGGAATAATCCTCCCGGTTCACCTACTCCTTGGTTTCATGGACAGGTTATTGATATGTTTTTCTTTGACCCATATCAAGGTTGGATTCCAGATTGGGTACCTTTATGGGGTGGAACTTGGTATTCAACTCCAATTTTTAATTTTGCAGATGCTGCTATTTTTTGCGGAGTTGTGACAATTCTAATTTTTCAAAATAAATTCTTTGAACAACCTAAAGATGTAGAAATTGAAGAAAATGTTGAAAAAATAGGAAATAGCACCCATGAAGAAACTTCTGATAAAATAGAAAATATTGTTATTGAAGAAAATACAAAAGAAGAAGATTCAGATTTAATAAAAGAATAAAAAATCCCTCATTGAATACCAATGAGGGATTTTTGTTTTATGTGATATTTGAACTGCAAATCCATTTTAATCACTAAATACTTAATTTGCTGTTAATTCTCTAAAAACCTCCTCCATCGTTTTTCCTGCCTGTTGTAAACTACTTAATGAAGTATCTTTTACGATATTTCCACGATTGATGATAATAACTCTATCACAAATAGCTTCTACTTCTTGCATAATGTGGGTTGAAAAAATAACCGTTTTTTCACGACCAATATCTCTGATAACTCCTCTGATTTCAGCTAATTGATTTGGGTCAAGTCCTGTGGTAGGTTCATCTAAAATCAATACTTGTGGGTCATGAATGAGAGCCTGAGCAAGTCCAACTCTTTGGCGATAACCTTTTGAAAGTTGCCCGATTTTCTTTTTGTATTCAAGCGTAAGACCAAGCAATTCTATGATTTCATCAATTCTTTTTTGGAGATTTTGCCCTTTCAGTCCGTAAATACCACCAATGAATTCTAAGAACTCTTTTACGTACATTTCCAAATAAAGTGGGTTATGTTCGGGTAAATAGCCAATATTTTTACGAGCTTCCATCGGTGATTTCTGAACATCAAAACCACAAACTTCAACCGTTCCAGATGTAGCGGTTAAATAACAAGTAGCAATTTTCATGGTGGTAGATTTTCCAGCACCATTTGGCCCTAAGAAACCTACAATTTCACCTTTTTTTGCTTCAAAAGATATATCATTAACGGCTTTTTGTATTCCGTAAATTTTGGTTAGATTCTGTACTTTTAGCATTTTTGAAGGGGTTAGGTATTAGATATTAGGAGTTAGGAAAGAGGCTATTTACCACTAAAACCTAACTCCTAAAACCTGACACCTTAATTACGAAAACATTCCTCCCAAATCCATTCCTGGAATATTAGGCACCAAACCTTGAGTAGCTTTTTGAAGATGGGCTTTTACTTTATCTTCAATATTTTCCATAGCATTATTGGTAGCTGCTATAATTAAATCTTGTAAAACCTCACGGTCTTCAGGTTTGATGAGGTCTTCATCAATTTCAATTTTCAGTAATTGTTTTTTACCATTAACGGTTGCTTTCACCATTCCAGCTCCTGCTTCACCCGTTTCGGTGATTGAGCCTAAAGATTCTTGAGCTTCTTTCATTTTAGCTTGGAGGTCTTTCACTTTCCCAAGCATTCCCATCATGTCAAACATATTATTATTGATTTATTTCTATTGCAATTTACAATTACTATTGATGTAACGCAAAAAAGAAACCTCAACATATCCGTCGAGGTTTCTTTTTTATGTTAGTGATTACGTATTTACTTTAATATGCTAATAATAAAGCTCCTTCTCTTACAGTCGTTTGCCCGATAGTATCTATGATTTCAATTTTGTAGGCATAACTTCCTTCTAAAGCTTTATTGCCGTTGTTCATAGTACCGTCCCAACCGACTACTGTACTTTCGTTTTGATTACTCTCAATGGGATAACTATTAGTTTCATCATAGAAAATCGCATTGCCCCAACGGTCATAAATAGTCATTTTTAATTCCTTGATAAATTTACCTCTTACCATAAATTTATCATTTTGCCCATCGCCATTTGGTGTAAATATCTGTGGACTAATGGCTAAAGATGGTCTGAAAATCTTAACGATATTAGAAAGTGTACTTGGTAAAGTGCTTCCACTGATGATATTCCAGCCTACTGGACGAGATTCAATTTGAATATAAATTTCTTGTCCTTCTGTTTCGGGTAAAATCTGGGTATTGTAACTGTAAACTCCTATCAAATTACTTGCTAATTCTTTGATATTTGTTCCGTCAGTTGGATTAACTCTTTGTACAATATAACTATCAGTACCCAATGAAATAGACGATTCCTTAGTCCAATTTACACTCGCACCACTCGCTTTCAGATTTACAGTACAAACTTTCTCGGAAGGGGTCGATTCTTTATCGCACAGGTTTGTCCATGTCATATAGTAACAATAAGACTTATCTTCAACATTGGCTGTCAAATCTCTAAAAACCGTATTTCCTGTATATAAAAGTGAATAAGCACCGTTGATGGAGTTTGCTCTATAAAATTTATAACTGTTTGCTTTAATATTCACAGGTGTATTAGCGGGGTCAAATTGCCCTTGAATATTGGCATTTTTTGCATCGTTGGTCATGGTAGCAAAAACTCTCGGAATCTTTGAAGGAACATCATTTGATACTGCCCTTACTTTCATAATCTGTGAAAGTGATTTCTGATTATAATTCGTTTCTACTCGGTAGGTATATTCTTGTCCACAAGTAACTCCTGTATCCTCTACTTTTAGCTCTGAAGGATTGGTAATCGGAGGAAATACTTTGTCAATTGTTCCATCTGGATTTAATCTTTCCACTTGATAAAAGTTAAAAATACCCCCAATTAATCCCGTAGCCGCAGGCGACCACTCGATTACGTTTTTGTTACTTTCAGCAGTTAATTGGGCAGGAGTAGTGCAAATTTCTTCGGCACTAAGTAAACTTCCAGAAGCTGCACAAGCTAAATCAACAGATTCTGCTTGAAAACAATATTGTTTATCACCATTAGGTACTTGTAAGGTCGTTGTATCAAAAGGTGTTACGGCTAAAGAACCATACGTTTTGAAAGTTGACGAATAATTATATGTAGCTGATGATTCTCGCATATAAATATTTCTCCCAAAACTTGATTGCCCAGATACCGCTAATTTGAATTCACCTTTATTAACTGTTCCTACAATGGTACTAATTGCGGGTCTAAACATGGTTGCACCATTGATGGCAAATTGACCTAAATTATTTAAAGGTGCTGGACAACCTCCCGTTGCAGAAAGTCCTTTTATCGTAATAATTCTATCTTGAGCATCTGGCAAAGTTGTTCCACTTTTAATTGTAAATGGATAACTGGTTGGCTTTCCTGTTTTTAAGATTGGATTAAAAGGACCTGACGTGGCATTGAATTGAATTTCATAATCATCAAAATTATTAGCAGCATTGGCAGGTAAAGTAATTTGTACTTCTTGCCCAGAACAAGTAGTAACCGTGGCAACAGGTTGTTGTGGAGTAATAATGTCAATTACTTGGCAAGTATGCGTTGTAATAGTTGAGCCTCCTCCTATTGCGGTAGCAGTTTGATATTGTGTGATAACATATTTCCCCGGTCCACCATAAAATCTTATTCCATCAGGAGTCGATGCAGTTTTATCAGTCATTCTGATATCAACATTTACACCTCCTGTGGCAGGATTATAACTCGCTGATGCACTTCCTGGATTGATAGGTGGTGCAGATAAAGTATTATAAGAATTCAGACTTGTTATCCAATAATTTACATCCGTACCCGAGGATACAGCCAGAGTGCTTTTGAGTGTGATTAATTCACCTTCACAAATTTTGATGGGAATATTATTTGAAGCATTTGCATCACCGTCCACAATCACTTTTGTACCATTAATACTCAACTGACCAGCCACTTCACCAGCAGCAGCTCTTGGTTTACATTGAGCTGAGGATTTTGTTGATACGAGAGACCAAACAACAATGCCTATCATCATTGTTGCAATGTTTTTTATAATCTTATTCATATTTTATGGGTATCAATCTCTTCAAAGCCAATTCTACAAATAGCTATCAGAAAACGCTTAAATATAAACTTTAGCATTATCCTGACAATTTAATACTACTTTGAACGAAATTCTTAGGCTTTGTCACATGGGTTATTGCAAAAAACAAGCAAAAATTGTGCTAATTTTTTCAAATTGTTCTTTAAAGAGTAGATTACCGTTAAAATTTTTGGATTAAGTTAATATACGCTATTTGCGTGCCAAAAAATGTTTTGGACAAGGTGAAGATAAATATTAATCAAGAAAGGAATTTTATGAGGATAACTTCAATAGTAAATTTAACAAATTATATGTATTTCATTTTAGAATTTGGCATTAATTATTTTATTGTCAACACGTTATGAATTTATCCTAAAGTAATTTGAATTTACTCGAATAGAGTTTGGTTATAAGTATAAAGTATAGAAACAAAAAATCGTAACTTTGAACTCCGATAAATTATGAACTCAAAATTTACATAATTCTTCTCTTTTGAGTTATCAGAAAATCTAAAAACACAAAACCATTAAAATTAGCCGAAAGTTTAACGCTCTTCGCTAATTATTTATTAAAATGTCAAAGATAAAATTAGATACAATAGAAGAAGCAATAGAAGCGATTCGTCAAGGAAAAATCATCATTGTTGCTGACGACGAAGACCGTGAAAATGAAGGAGATATGATTTGTGCTTCTGAAGCAATCACTCCTGAAATGACCAATTTTATGATTCGTGAAGGACGTGGTTTAATGTGCGTATCTCTCACAGAAGAACGTTGTGACGAATTGGGTTTGTCAATGATGGTTGGCAAAAATACCACTTCACATGAAACCCCTTTCACCGTTTCTGTGGATTTATTAGGCAATGGCTGTACCACAGGTATTTCGGCTCAGGATAGAGCTAAAACGATTGCTGCCTTAGTTGACCCTTCTACAAAACCCGACGATTTAGGTCGCCCAGGGCATATATTCCCATTAAAAGCTAAAAAAGAAGGAGTATTAAGAAGAACTGGACATACAGAAGCCGCTATGGATTTTGCTCATTTAGCAGGTTTTCAGCCATCAGGTGTATTGATTGAGGTTTTGAATGAAGATGGAACAATGGCTCGCTTACCCGACTTAAGAGCAATTGCTGACAAGTTTGACCTTAAGCTGGTAACAATCAAAGACTTAGTAGAATACAGACTAAAACACGAAAGCTTAATTAAACGTGAAATTGGCGTTGATTTACCGACCGAATTTGGACATTTTAATTTAATTGCTTTCAAACAAATTCAGTCAGGAGAAACTCATTTGGCACTTACCAAAGGAACTTGGGAAAAAGATGAACCTGTAATGGTACGTGTACATAGCTCATGTGTAACGGGTGATATTTTTGGTTCTTGTCGTTGCGACTGCGGTTCACAATTGCACAAAGCAATGGAAATGGTTGAAAAAGAAGGAAAAGGCGTTATTTTGTATATGTTCCAAGAAGGAAGAGGTATCGGTTTAATCAACAAATTGAAAGCCTACAAATTACAAGAAATGGGACGTGATACGGTTGAAGCTAATTTGGAATTAGGTTTCAAAATGGATGAGCGTGATTATGGCGTAGGTGCTTCAATTCTTCGTGATTTGGGAGTTAGCAAACTTAGATTAATTTCGAATAATCCTAAAAAACGGGCTGCCTTATTTGGTTACGGTTTAGAAATTGTAGAATCTCTACCAATTGAAATTCCTGCAAATCCTCATAATGAGAAGTATTTGAATACAAAAAGAGATAAAATGGGACATACAATTAGTTGAAAATTTGTGAATGAGTGAATTGTGATTTAGTGATTATCGGACAAATAATAATCACTAAATCACAATTCACTCATTCACAATTAAACTAAAGCACCATAATTACACGAGTACCATCTACATCAATTCCTTCAATTTTCACTCTGCCTTTACGGTTTGCTAATATTTCAGCCACTTCTTTGGCATCAGTAACTGCTTTTTCATCAATTTTTGTGATAACAAAACCTTTGTCAAAACCTTGATAACCTAAACGTCCATTTGGGTCAACTTCGGTAATTTTTGCTCCGCCTTGTACTTTATATTTAGCTTTATCATTTTCAGAAAGATTCGCCAATTTAGCTCCTAAATAATCACTTGAAACCGAAGTAGCCGTTTCGCCTTTCACAATGTTGGTATTGCCGTCTTTATTCTTCAAAATCACATTAAAATCTTTAATTGCACCATCACGATTTACCGTTACCACAACAGTTTCACCTGGACGTTTACGACCAACTAATTCCATTAATTTTGACTGCGAAGGTGTTCCTACTCCATCAACTTTCACAATTACGTCATTTACTTTCAAACCTGCTGATTGTGCTGCACTCCCACCTGCAGGGAAGCCGCCCACGTAAACACCATCATTCACTTTCAAATCTTTTTCTTCTACCAATTTACTGTTCACTTCTTGAATATTCACGCCCAAGAATCCACGCTGAACATTTCCGTACTTAATCAAATCTCCTGATACTTTTTTCACAATACTTACTGGCACTGCAAATGAATATCCTGCAAATTGACCTGTACGGCTATAAATTGCTGTATTAATACCGATTAACTCACCTTTCAAGTTTACTAAAGCACCACCTGAGTTTCCAGGATTTACGGCCGCATCCGTTTGAATGAAAGATTCTAAAGGATTAACATCTTTGTCACGGTCGATAATATTTTGGCGACCTTTTGCCGAAACAATACCTGCCGTAACGGTTGATTCTAAGTTGAAAGGATTACCGACTGCCAAAACCCACTCTCCTACTTTAATATTATCAGAATCACCAAAAGTTAAGAAAGGAAGATTACTCGATTTTACTTGAATAACCGCCAAATCCGTTGATGGGTCTGTGCTGATAACTTTTGCTTTCAATTCTCGTTTGTCATTCAAAATAACCGAAACTTCATCAGCATCTTGAACTACGTGATTATTGGTTACAATAAAACCATCTGAACTAATAATTACACCTGAGCCAGACGCTTCTTGAGCCTCAGGCTGACGACGGTTTCCACCTCCACCAAAAGGATTTCCTCCGAAGAACTCTTCAAAAGGATCCATCATTTGACGGCTAACATTACGAGTCATTTTAGTTTTGATATGTACAACTGCTGGAGTCGCTTTCTCGGCTGCATACGTAAACTCGCCTGGAGAACCCGCAGGTACTGACGAAGCGTCTGAAACTAAACGAGTAAAAGCTGAAGGCGTATTGGTAAATACAGAGTCAGAAGGCGATTTCTCCAAGAATAACTTATAAGCTCCGAGCGTTGTTGCACTACTCAACGCTCCGACAATCGCAAGGGTTTTTAAATTACTTTTAATTTCCATGTTTGTGATTAATTTAAAGTTCATGAACGAAATTACTGGTTAATAGTAAACGTTTTTTAAAACTTGGGCGAACCTTTCGTTCGAATTTCGTTTACTGAAAAATCGTGTCACTAAATTAACGTTAAAACTTATTTTGAGGTGCATTAGTTTAATGGTTTTAACAAATTTTAAGAAAAGTGTGTTAGGTTTTAGGAATTAGGCAATCGGTTTTAGTAATTTAGACTTGACTAAAATTCAAACTTAATCATTCGGATGATTAATCCAAATAAAGCCTTAACGGTAAAACTGGCATTATTTTCGTGCTAAAAAAACTAAATACTAAGTATAACAAACTGTTTTTTTTTACGTTAAAATTTTATGTAAAGTAAAACGGTATCTTTGTCGAAAATTCGATTCAATTTAATTTAATAATATGAAAAAACTGCCTCAATTACTTGGCTTATTACTCATTGTAGCCCTAAGTTCGCAATCAGTAGTGGCACAGTTTAAGTTTTCAAATCTTTTTGGAGGAAAAGAAAAACCACGTAAAAATCGCCTTTTTGAACCAACCTCAACGGTTAGTTTAGGTTTTGGGTCTTCAAGTTATTACGGAGATTTATCGCCTTATGGTCGTATTGTACAGTCAACTATCAATGGTGTTCGTTGGAATGCTAACTTTAATTTTACTCGTCAAATTTCACCAACAGTAGGTATCCGCTTTGGACTTACATGGGCAAGAATTTCGGGCGATGACAGTTATATGGATGGCGTGACAGGTTATGAAGCTAATTTTATGCGTAACCTACATTTCCGTAACGATATTAAAGAACTTTCAATTGTAGGACAATACGATTTAATTCGTACCGAACGCAGTTATTTACGTCGTGAACCAATTATTCCTTACATTTTCGGTGGCATTGCCGTTTTTGCTCATGACCCTGTGGCTCGTCCAGACAGTAGTGTTTATGACAACAACGATTGGGTACGTTTACAACCACTCAACACTGAAGGACAAGGTTTACCTGGTTACTCAACACCATATTCTTTAATCAGTGTTTCATTCCCAATTGGTTTTGGTGTTCGTTATAAATTAAATCCAAATTGGGATTTAGGTTTTGAAATGGGCTTCCGTTACACATTAACTGATTATTTGGATGATGCAGGTGGAAATTATGCTGACCCCAACGATTTAGCATCTCAAAGCCCATTAGCTCGTGATATGGGCAATAGAACTTTAGAAAGATATGCCGCTAATCGTGGCATTGACCGTACTCAAGGCGTTGCTAATTATTTAGAAAAACAAGGTTTATATGACCCTACTTCTGGCTTAAACCCTTTCACCGTTGTAACGTCGGTACAAGGCTTTTCTGACCGTACCGACCAACGTGGTAATCCAAAATATAACGATAGTTATATGCTAACAACCATCAAATTAATTTATCATATTCCTGGTAAAATTAAATGCCCTGGCATTCGTTAGTATAAAAGAAATTAAATAATGATAGTCAGGTATAACGAAACCTGACTATTTTTTTAGATATGAAATTAATCAAAAGCCTCTTTTTTGTTTTCAGTTTTATACTCCTAAGTATTGAATCATTTGCTCAAAAAATAGAAATTGGTGGAGGTTTGGGAGCCATGAATTACAAAGGAGACATTTCACCCGATTTTCACCCATCTTTTGCACAATTGGGAGGTCATCTATTGTTCAGATATAATCTTAAAAAAGATGTTACTTTCAGATTAAGCACCACCTTTGGTTCAATTTATGGCAATGATAAAGAAGTGAGTGACTCATTTAATCAACAACGTGGACAGACTTTCAAAACCAGTATTAAAGAAGTAAGTTTAATTACTGAATACAATTTTTTTAGTTATCAGTACAGTCGTATGCACAAAGACTGGTCACCGTATGTATTTGGTGGAATTGGCTTTATGGGCTTTTCGCCAAGAGATACACCCGTTTCTGATTATAAACAAGCTGGCGTAATTATTCCTTTCGGAGTGGGAATTAAATACAATTTAACTGGCCCTTGGGACTTAAACCTTGAATTTGGAACTCGCAAAACATTCACTGATTATCTTGATAATTTAGGCGGCGACAATCCTGCACTTTCACGCAATATCCAAAATGATTATTCACGAGGAGATATGTACTACTACACATCACTCGCACTTACTTACAAGTTTATCAAAATTTACTGTCCAAAATAAAAAACTAAGGTTGTTCTTGAAATATTATTCAGAACAACCTTTCTTAATTTATCCCTTCTTTTACTCCTCTTGCAGTCCGATACCTTTTATACTAACTCATAATTCCGTAAATTTGTATTCTCATTTTCAAATGATAGATGAGGGTTTATTTAGACGTTCTCTTTTTATTCAAAAACAATTATAAATTTCTGATTTTCAGACATTTATAATTGAAATAAAATAATAACATCAATATTGTTTTAGATTTGAAATAAAGATAAAAATCATTCTCAAAAAAATAGAGAGAAAGGCACGGCACTAAATAGCCAACTCAAAAAAAGACATTCTGTTAAATTGTGTTAAATCAGTGAAGGAACAATTAGACTCAAACAATCTACCAAAACATATTGCCGTTATCATGGACGGGAACGGACGCTGGGCAAAACAACAAGGTTTTGTTGACAGAATTTTCGGGCATCGTAACGCACTCAAAGCTGTAAATGAAGTAATTGAAGGTTGTGGCGAATTAGGAATAGGGTATTTAACACTTTATGCTTTTTCAACAGAAAACTGGAATCGCCCCAAAGCAGAAGTTGATGCTTTGATGATGCTTTTAGTGAAAACAATCAAAGATGAATTGCCCAAAATGCAAAAGAATAATATTCGTTTGGAAACCATTGGAGCAACCCACACTTTACCCGAAAGTTCGCAGAAAGAGTTAAGAACAGCCATTGACGAAACTAAAAACAACACGGGGCTTACCGTAATTTTGGCTTTGTCATACAGTGGCAAATGGGACATTGTAAATACTACTAAAAAATTAGCCCAAAGAGTTCAAAATGGTGAATTAGCCATTGAAGATATTACCGAGCAATTATTTGAAGAATCATTGGATACAAAAGGAATTCCAAATCCTGATTTAATGATTCGTACAGGTGGCGACCACCGAATTAGTAATTTCTTGTTGTGGCAATTGGCTTATGCCGAATTATTCATTTTTGAAGAATTATTCTGGCCTGATTTCCGAAAAGAACATCTTCACGAAGCTATTTTGGACTATCAAGACCGTGAAAGAAGATTTGGAAAAACATCAGAACAAGTGAAAAATAGTTAATGAAGTAATCAGAAGGCAGATAAAACAACTTCTAACTGAACGAATAAAAACTACTGACAGCCGAAAGCACACCGCCGAAAGCTACATTAAAATATGAAAAAATATACATTGCTTTTTTCCCTTCTAATCCTTTCGTATCTGTCGCAAGCACAGTTGCGTGGTGCTTTGGGGCAACGTTCGACGGCATCAGCCAGTGAATTAGAACTAAACTATGCCGAACCCAAAGAGTACGAAATTGTTGAAATTACGACAACAGGGTCAAAATATTACGATGGAAATTCGATGATTTCATTGTCAGGCTTACGAGTGGGCGATAAAATCAAAGTGCCTGGAGATGCCATTTCATCTGCCATTAAGAAATTGATGGGACAAGGAATTTTGGAAGAAGTTGAAGTGGATGCCTTGAAAATTGAAGGCGATAAAATTTGGCTAAATCTTGCCATTAAAGAACGTCCAAGACTTTTCAAACTTGAATATTCGGGTATCAAAAAAGGTGAACAAGAAACTATTAGCGATAAAATTAAAACCTACAAAGGGAAAATTGTAACGGCTACGGTTAAAAAGAATATTGACCTTGCTATTCGTAAACACTTCCAAGACAAAGGTTACCTGAATATCAATATCAAGATTACCGAAAAAACAGATACAGCACGTGGAAATAATGCTGTTATGAAAATTGACATTGTTAAAGGAAATAAAGTAAAAATCGCTAAAATTGAATTTGATGGCGTTGCTGAACTATCTGAAAAAACAGTACGCCGTAAATTAAAGAATACAAAACAAAAAGCATTCTACCGTCTTTTTAGTCCTTCGAAATATATCCCGAAAAAATTTGAAGAAGACAAAGGTAAATTGGTTGACTTTTATAACAAAAAAGGATACCGTGATGCCCAAATTTTAATGGATTCTGTTTATAAAGACAGTGATAAAACGGTAAAAATCATCATGAAAATTGATGAAGGAAAACAATATCATTACCGTAATATTTATTGGGAAGGTAACTATATTTATCCTGACACCGTGTTGACGGAGGTTTTAGGTGTAAAAAAAGGTGATGTTTACAATGTTGAAGACTTAGATAAACGCTTAAACGGTAAACCAGGCGAAGACGTAAGTTCTGCTTATATGGATAATGGCTATTTATTCTACCAATGCGAACCCGTTGAAACTGCCGTAGCAGGAGATTCAATTGATATTACTTTTAGAATTACAGAAGGAAAACAAGCAACAATTAATAAAGTAATTCTGAACGGGAATACAAAAACATCTGACCATGTAGTTATGCGTGAAATCAGAACACTTCCTGGACAAAAATTCAGTAAATCTGCCATTATTCGTACCGTTCGTGAACTTTCAACAATTGGTTATTTTAACCCTGAGAAAATCACACCAAACCCAATTCCTAAAGCTGATGGAACGGTTGACATCGAATATAACGTAGAAGAAAAACCTTCTGACCAAATTGAACTTTCTGGTGGTTGGGGTGGCTATATTGGATTTGTGGGTACTTTGGGAGTAACCTTCAATAACTTCTCAGCTCGTAACATTGGCAATTTATCAGCATGGAAACCACTTCCATCTGGCGATGGACAGAAACTTTCTGTACGTTTTCAAGCGAATGGTTCATCATTCCAAAACTACTCGTTGTCATTTACTGAGCCTTGGTTAGGTGGTAAAAAACCAAACTCATTCTCGGTAACATTAAGTCGTAGTATTTCGTATCCTTATCGTATTCAGCAATACAACCAATTAAGTGGTTATGGTAGCGGATATGGAAGTGGCTATGGAAGCAGTTTATATGGAGGAGGTTTAGGTAGTTATGGATATGGAAGTACCTTAGGAACAACTTCTGTATCTGACAGTGCATCACAAGCACAATCTGACGCTCACTTTAATAGTACATCACTATCATTTAGTTTAGGAAAACGCTTAAAATGGCCTGATGATTATTTCTCATTGAGTAATTCGCTTTCATTCCAATTAATTGATGTAAAAAACCTTCCTTACTATGGGTATCCAGAAGGGCAATCTGTTTCAGCGGCATTTGTAACAAACTTCTCAAGAAACAGTATTGACAATCCGACCTTCCCACGTTCAGGTTCAAGTTTCTCATTAACAGCATCATTAACACCTCCATATTCATTATTTGGTGGTAATAATAGCAACTTAATTGAATACCATAAATGGATGTTTGATGCCTCATGGTTTACGCCAATCACAAATAAATTGGTATTCCACATGAGAACACACATGGGCTTCTTGGGTTCATATAGTCCAGATAAAGACATTACACGTTTCGAACGTTTTGACTTAGGCGGTTCGGGTATGCAAACTGGTTACAATGTAATTAGCCGTGATATTATTGCTTTGCGTGGATACAAAGACCGTTCATTAGGTTCGCAAGGTTCTGTGCCAAATGGTGGTGTGGCTTACAACAAATTTGTAATGGAAGTACGTTATCCTGTGTCACTTAATCCGTCTGCTACAATTTTCTTGTTAGGTTTTGCAGAAGGTGGCAACAATTTTGCTAACTATACAGAATACAATCCATTCAAATTGTATAAGTCAGCAGGTTTTGGAGCAAGAATCTTCATGCCAGCATTCGGTATGATTGGTATTGACTATGGCTTTGCATTTGACAAAATTCCAGGCGTTTCAGATGGAGGTCGTCAAGCATTTACCTTCTCAATTGGACAGCAGATTAGATAGTTAGTTAGAGAATAGATAAGATTAGAGTAAAGAGAATAGAGTAATTACTCAGAAGTTAGTGGTTGGATGAATTATTTAGTTAAACACTGAAATCTAAACTCTACCATCTATTCTCTATCATCTACTCTTTAAATTCTATCATAATTGTTAATCTTTTGTTAAAAAAAAGCATTCTACAATAACCTAAATTGAGATACGTTAATACAACAAATCAGCCTGATTTATCAGCGTTTTACTATTAATTATTAACTGTAAATTATTAACTATTCCTTAAAGCCGTGAAAAAGAAGATATTTTTACTAATTTTACCATTCTTTTGCGTAGCCCTCAATTTGAAGGCACAAAAGATTGGGTACATTGATACAGAATATATCACTTCAAAAATGCCTGAGTACCAAACTGCACAGGCAGAAATTGAAAAACTCACGACTAAGTGGATAAAGGAAGTATCAGATAAAAATGATGAGGTTGCTAAGTTAGAGAAAAGTTTTCGGGCAGAAGAAATTCTACTAACCGAAGAAATGAAACAACAACGTCAAAGAACTATTACCGAAAAAGAAAAAGAAGCTAAAGACCTTCAAAATAAAGTTTTCGGAATCAACGGTGAATTACTCAAAAAGAAACAGGATATTATGAAACCTGTGCTTGACGAAGTAGCCAAAGCAGTTGAAAAAATAGCAAGGTCTAAAAAGTTAGACTTTCTTTTCGATAAATCATCTGATGGGATAGCGATGCTTTATACCAATCCAATCCATGATTATACAGATTATGTAATGGAGGAATTAGGTATCTCGCCAGACCAAATCAAGGAAAAAGAACGAGAAGAAAACGAAGCTAAAACAAGCGAAGACAATAAGGGAAGTGACGCAACTGAAAAACCAAAGTCAAATAGAAAAAATACAACCCCTAAAAAAGAGTAAAACCAACCAGAATAATAACAACAAAATGAGAAACAAATTTTTAATTGCTTTATTCGCATTTTTTGGCTTAGCCGTAGCTAACGCAAATGCACAACAAAAAATCGGTTACATCAGCTTAGACTACATCTTAGCCCAAATGCCCGAAGCAAAACAAGTAGAGACTGAATTGACAACGACAAAGACGCAGTACGATAATATGTATCAGTCTAAAGTGAAGGATTTTCAAACTAAATTGGCTGATTATGAGAAAAACGGTGCTACAATGGCAGACGTTATCAAAGCTGATAAAGAAAAAGAATTACAAGCTTTACAATCACAAATCGAAGAGTTTCGTCAAAATTCTTCAACTTCTTTACAAAAGAAACAAGCTCAATTGTTACAACCTTTGTTAAAGAAAATTGAAGACAATATGCACGCAACTGCTAAAGAAAACGGTTTTGCATTTGTATTCAACTACGATGCAGGACAAGGAACAACTCCTATCGTTTTGCACGCACCAGAAGATGCTAACATTTCTGATTTAATCTTGAAGAGAATGGGCGTAACTCCTAAGCCGTTAGCTCCTGCTGCTGCTACTCCAGCAACAACAACACCAGCAACTGCTGCTCCAAAGAAAAACTAAGAACTGATTTTCTATATGAAAAGCCTTCCAAATCATATTTGGAAGGCTTTTTTATATTATTGCATTTTACATAAAAAACTCGCATAAACTGGATAATATTACTTTCCAATTTATGCGAGTTTTATTCAACTTCTCTTTTAAGCCGTTCTTGGAAATTATGTTGCCAATAATCCCTTTCCCCATTTCCTAATCACCGATAACTAATTAAGGATTCGGACGAGTTTCAGAATATTCAACTTTTACACTTCCATCTGGATTTTTTACGAGAACCATATACTGATGTTTCGTATTAGAAAAGGTTGGAAATGAAGGTAAAGATTGGGGCTTATTTTCTGAATTATCTACCGTAAAATCATCTGTTAAATCTTCGCTATTCGGAATAAATCCAGAACCTAACGAAACTACTTTAATACTAACATTGCCAGTTCCCGAACTTACTAATCCCAAATCTTTGGCTGCGGAATAAGAAACATCTAATAAACGTGACCGAGAATGTGGACCTCTGTCGTTAACTCTGACTAAAGTTTTTGCCCCATTAGCTCTATTTGTAACTTCCAATAAAGTTCCAAAGGGATAAGAACGATGAGCAGCAGTATAATCAGAAGCTCGGTAGCGTTGTCCACTTGAAGTACGTTTTCCTTCAAATTTATGAGCGTAATAAGACGCTTTACCAGAGGAAACGTTGTCTTCGTTTGAAGGGTTTACGAATTTAACAACAGCAAGGAAAACAAAAGCAAATACACTTTTTAAAATCATAATTGATAAGTAACTCTATTCGCTTATATTTATTCTAAATTACTAATAATCAATTGATTGTAATTTAAAAATTGAATTTTGTTACTTTTTAGTTAATAAAATAATTGGCTCATAGAATAACGTTTTTGTGCGTTCATCTATTGGGTATGGTTACTTTTAACTACATATTAGGACACAAATTTAAGCAAAAAACTCGTAAAAGCCTAAAATCAAGGTTACCACTGATTCTTCGGGTTTTATCAGATTATCTTTGCAAGATGTTTTTTTAGAAGTAATTTTGAGAAATAGACAATATAAAAAATGCAACAATATCAAGCCCTGCTTAAACATATCCTTGAAACTGGCACTCAAAAAACTGACCGTACTGGCACAGGAACAACTTCTGTTTTTGGGTATCAAATGCGATTCAATTTAAACGATGGATTTCCGATGGTAACTACCAAAAAAGTCCACTTGAAATCAATTATCCATGAATTACTTTGGTTCATCAATGGTGATACCAATATCAAATATTTGAAAGATAATGGCGTAGGTATTTGGGATGAATGGGCGAATGAAAATGGAGATTTAGGTCCTGTTTATGGCAAGCAATGGAGAAGTTGGACAACGCCCGACGGCAAAGTAATTGACCAATTGAAAGAGGTTATCGAGACATTAAAAAAGAGTCCAGATTCACGTCGTATCATTGTGAGTGCATGGAATGTAGGCGAATTATCACAAATGGCATTGATGCCTTGCCATGCTCTTTTTCAGTTTTATGTGGCAGATAATAAATTGTCGTGTCAATTATACCAACGTTCGGCAGACGTATTTTTGGGCGTACCTTTCAACATTGCCTCTTACGCACTCTTGACGATGATGATTGCTCAGGTTTGTGATTTAGAATTAGGTGATTTTATTTGGACAGGTGGCGATACGCATATTTATTCAAACCATTTTGAACAGGTAAATACGCAACTTGCCCGTGAACCACGTCCGTTACCAACCATGAAAATTAATCCAGCGGTAAAAGATATTTTTAGCTTCAAATACGAAGATTTCACACTGGAAAACTATAATCCATATCCAGGAATTAAAGCTCCTGTTGCAGTTTAAGTAACACAGGTTTTAACCTGTAATAATTATACTTACAGGTTAAAACCTATGTTACTGAATTTCAAAATTATCTGCATCTAAAAATGCTGGAAATTTCGTTCTAAAATCATCCAAATCTTGCTTACTGAGCGTTTGTGTACACATTACTTCCGAATCAGTCTGATAGAAAGTTTGATTTCCTTTATAATCAATAATGGCAGAATTTCCATTATAATGTAAACCCATTCCATCCTCTCCTACCCGATTGACACCGATGCAATAACTCAAATTTTCAATAGCTCGTGCCTGTAAAAGTGTATCCCAAACTTTGGAACGAACCGCAGGCCAATTGGCGACGTAGATTAGTAAATCGTAGGAATTAGAGGATAGAGGATAGAGTTTAGAGGAGGGAGCAGAATTAACGTCACTATTTCTATCATCTAAACTCTCCCCTCTAAATTCTAAACTCTGTTCTCTATCCTCTAACATTCCTTGTCTTGACCAAACAGGGAATCTTAAATCGTAGCAAATCAGCGGACATATTTTCCAGCCTTTCAATTCCACAATGAGGCGTTTTTCACCACCCGAAAAGTTATTATTCTCACCTCCCATTCTGAATAAATGGCGTTTGTCGTAAGTCTCATAACTGCCATCGGGACGCATCCAAATTAGCCGATTATAGCAAATTTCGCCTTCTTTTACGATATAACTTCCCGTCACAACGGCATTTGCCTTTTTCGCTTGTTGCTTCATCCATTTGAAAGTTGTGAAATTCATCGGTTCAGCTACCGATTTCACATTCATTGTAAAACCCGTATTGAACATTTCTGGGAGAATTATCAAATCTGTCGGAGAAGAAATTTGAGCAATTTTTTCTTCCAAATTTGCCAAATTTGCCGTTGGATTTTCCCAAAATAAATCCGTCTGAATAAGAGTAACCGATAGGTTTTGCATAATACAGGATATTAGTGTTCCGTAAATTTACTAAATTTCAATAGTGTTCATTGATTTAAAATTGAACAAAATTACTAATATCCAATCTCAATACTTAAATTATTCAAATTATGAAAAAACTCTTCGGTTTACTGATTGTCACAATCCTGTTTTCGTTCAGACCAGATGAACATCCAAGTCTCGAAATTGGGGCATCTGCTCCTAATTTCAGCTTAAAAGGCGTAGATGGCAAAATGTATTCATTACAGTCCTTTGCAAAAGCCAAAGTTTTAGCCATTGTTTTCACCTGCAATCATTGCCCAACCGCACAAGCTTATGAAGAAAGAATTAAGAAAATTGCAGCTGAGTACAAAGCAAATGGTTTGCAAGTTGTAGCGATTTCTCCCAATGACCCAACCTCTGTTAGATTAGACGAAATGGGTTATACAGATTTGGGGGATACCTACGAAGACATGAAAATTAGAGCTAAAAATGCAAGTTTTAATTTTCCATATTTATTTGATGGAGATACAGAAATTACGTCAAAAAAATATGGCCCTGTGGCAACACCTCATATTTTCATTTTCGATGAAAAACGTATTCTTCGTTATTCTGGACGAATTGACGACGTTGAAAAACCAACGGGCAAACCTAAAAGCTTAGATGCCCGAAATGCCATTGAGGCTTTATTAGCAGGCAAAAAAGTACCCGTAGAAAAAACAAAAACCTTTGGTTGCTCAATAAAATGGAAGGAAAAAGGAGTTTTGACAAATAATGAAAAAGAGGATTGGGCAAAAGAACCTGTTACTTTAGAAAGCATTGACGACGAGGGTATCAAAAAGCTATTGAAAAATGATTCTGGGAAATTACGTTTAGTAAATGTTTGGGCAACTTGGTGCGGCCCTTGCGTGGCGGAAATCCCTGATTTTTTGAATATTAATAGAATGTATCGTCACCGTGATTTTGAATTAGTAACTATTAGTGCTGATAAACCTGACAAAAAAGAGAAGGCTTTGGCAACCTTGAAAAGATTGCAGGCTTCGAGTAAAAACTATATTTTCAACTCGGATGATGCTTATAAATTGATTGAATTAATTGACCCGAAATGGCAAGGAGCTTTACCTTACACCCTTTTAATTGAGCCAAACGGTAAAATTATTTATCAGAAACAAGGAACAATTAATCTTCTGAAAATGAAGACAATGATTGTAGAAAATCCGTCGGTGGGTCGGTATTTTTAAGAGGTTATGTAGTGGCGAATAGCATTCGCCACTACATAATATTTTGATTAGTGAATGCTATTTGTCACTACATTATATTTCAATTGGCGAATGCTATTCGCCACTACACTTCCGACAACATCTCCGCCACTTTTCTCCCCGTTGCCATAGCAGCGTTTAATGACGGATATGCCGTAGCATCTCCACATTGATATAAAATGTCCGATAATTTCAGATGATTATCTCCCATTGCTGAGCTGTCGAAAGTTGATAAAGCTTGTGGAATGTGGTACGTTTTTAAATGATTCCAAGAATCTACTTCTTTGCCAAACCAAGTGGTTAATTCACGCTTAATATTTTTGGCTAATTCGTTTTCATCAAATAAATCAAACCCTTGTGTAGAAACCGAAATTAGCGACTTTCCTTCGGGTGCATACGCAGGAGCAATGTCACTTGGCACACACATATTATGTACAAATGATGCACGGTTCGGGTTCAATACTAACATTTTTTCTTTCAAAGGAGAACGTTCAGCCGAGAAATAAGTACAGGTAGTTGCGTTGAATTTACGTTCTGTCGTTTTTCCTAATAATTTATCCGCTTGAAAACCGTCTGTTGCCAAAACAATTTTTTCACCGTACAATTTATCCCCATTTTCTAAATAAATTCTATTTCCTTCAATTTTAGCCACTTTTGTATTTAATTTGACCGTGCCAACATACAATTTTTTAGCTATTTGTTCGGCTATTTGTTGAATACCATTTGCAGGAATTACGGCATCGCCTTCGTAAAATTTGCCAAAAATATATTTGAAGAAATTGGAAGAAGTCGAAAGCTCATTTTCCAAGAAAACACCCCCGAAAAATGGTTTAAAAAACTGCTGAATCATGTTATCCGAAAAACCGTAATCATGCAAATAATCAAGGGTTGATTTGCCTTGATGCTCAAAAACCTCCTCTTGAATGTTACCTGTGTCCATCACCAAACGTAAAACTCGTAATTTATCTGCCAATGAACCTACATTGGAAGTCAAAGAAGAAAGTATCGTTGAAGGTTCTTTAAAAGGATTCGCCATTACTGAAAAATCTTGTTTCTGAATGTCTCTAATCATCGCCCCTGACTTAAACGCTTTCAAACCAAGAGATTCATAATCAAGCAATTGTTTCGCTTCTGGATAAGCCGTCAATAAAATTTGGAAGCCTCTATCTAATAAAAAACCGTCGTGTACATCCGTGCGAACACGACCGCCAATGTTATCGGAAGCCTCTAAAATTAAAGATTGAATTCCTCTATCTTTTAAATACTTTGCACAAGTTAAACCTGCAATCCCTGCACCAATAATAATTACCATATTTTCAATAATTGATTGTTCTATAAGTTTAACTTTTCTCTTTGAAAAGAGTTTTAATTTTAGAGATTTTCTTTATCATGATTTATGCGATTCCAAACTTTTCTTCATACGTTTTAATCCATTCATCAACGGTAATTTTTGTGGCAAGTTCACCGATTAATTCTTCTACCGTATCAACTTTTATTTGCATAGTTTGACGAGTTTATAACGCAATTTAAGAATTTTCATCATGTCTATAAAAAACAAAATGCCTAAATATCTGCTCATTTACAGACACTTAGGCAATTTATTGAATTAAATACGTTTTACATATCCTTGTACGCTTTTCTCAAACGACCTTGATAATAATTGGCAAATTGATTACTAATATTGGTAAAGAAAGTAAACTCACTTGGCTCTACATTGGAATATCCCGTAGTTTTTGGCACTTTTTTGCCATTCAAAGCCTCTGTATTTCCTTCAAATTTTTGCCAAGAATCAGTCCAAGTATAGGCTTCATTTCTTACTTCTTGTGTAATTAAAGCGTTGGTTTTATAATCAAAAACCTTCATTTCAACTGTGCCATTCATCACGATAGTTTTGGTATAAGTGGTAATTCTGGCTTTTACGTCTTCATAAACATCTACAACGGTTGAATCCTTGTTTCGTTTTGTTCCTGTTTTGATAGATTTTGTAAAATTTTCAACTGAAGAATTTACGTTTTTAATCGGCAAACTCATATTCAATAAAGATAATTTTACAATTTCATGTATTGGAAATATCTCTTTCTGAACATCAATTGTAGTGTAATATTTCACAAATTGACTGGGTGATTTTGAACGAAAAATCTCACGATTAAAAGCCTCTTGCAATGTCTGATATTCATTACTTCTTAAACGAAAAACATCATGGACAGGCTCAATAATTACTCGATAAGTAGCGTATTGAAACGCTCCGTCTAATTTTTGATTAACGTCTTTATAATTAGGAATCAAGTCATTTACTCTTTGAAAATGATTAATAGCATCTTTGGCAGCCATCCGATTTTCTTTGCTATTCATTGCCATCATTCCCGCTTGATAACGTTCATCAGCCGCCAATTGTCGAGCAGATTCTGTTTCTCTGACATAATTTTGAGGCATTCCAACTTCACGCATACTTACTGGCGAACGAGAAATCATATCATGGATTTTATTCAATTGTTGATACTCTGCTAAAGCTTTTTCCCAACGAAATGGCTCTTGAGAATTCTCAAAACTTCTAATAGCTCGTTTGTGATTTTCAACTGCCAAAGGATAAGCCTCATGCAAAACAGAAAGAGCTTTTGTATTATCTGAGCTTTTTTGTAGTCGTTCTACTGAAGTAAAAATCGCTTCATCGAAGTTTCCTTTTTGGAGTTGTTTTAAGCCGCTACTACACGCACTAAAAAGGACAATAATACAAATAAATTGTAGTGATTTTGTGAGATGATTCATGTGGTTTTTCATGTGTTTGATGGTTTAGTTATGTTTGTTTTAATACTACTGCAAATATCTAATTTGACTTTGTAAAACCAAGACATTTCCCATAACTAAATCCCCTAAAGGTATTGTGTTAATGATTTGTTAAAGATTTTTTATAATTTCGGTTAATGGATATTTTGTTTGAACTGTGTTTCTTTGGATTTAATGATTGTAAGATTTGTAGTAACATGATTTTGAAATCATAGAATCACCTAATCTTAAAAATCTGAGTGCGTACAGTAACTCGTAATTTGTCTGAACTACGTTTCTTTAGATTTAATGATTGTAAGATTTAAAGCTGTTTAAACTTTTGAGATTTCTTAGAAATAGGAATTATAAATCGTCTTAGTGACCCCGTCTGACTACATTGTAAAGTTCTACGCAGTCGGACGATAGTCAGACGGGGTAACTCCACCAGACGATGAGATTCAATTTAATTAAGACTTGACATAATTGCGAAAGTTTAAACAGCTTCTTTGTAAAAACATTAAAAAAAATCATAGAATCACCTAATCTTAAAAATCTCAGTGGCAGACAATCCTTTCACCCATTTTTATTAACGACAAAAACAATGAAGAAAAAATTATTATTGCTATTAACCTCAATTGTAGCCCAAAGCTCAATATTATTTGCCCAAGACCCTTGGTTAGTTACTGCCGACAAAATTAATCCAAATAATTATTACGGAGTAACTGTTGCCAATGGCATGATTGGCATTGTGTCTTCGCCCGAACCATTGAAAGTAAAAGACGTAGTTTTGAACGGTGCTTTTGACACTTACGGACGTGGACGAGTGTCAAATATCTTAAAAACTTTCGACTTTGCCAATATGGATTTAGAAGTTGATGGTCGTCGCTTGGGACGTGCTGACATCAGCAATTACAAACAAGTCTTGGACATGAAAAATGCCATTTTGACGACAACTTTCGACTATTCTGATAAAGTTGCGGTAAAATATTCGGTGATGGCGTTGCGTCATTTGCCTTATACCATGATGATTGATGTGGAAGTTAAAGCTAAAAAAGACTGTGAAATTACACCTCACAGCGTAATGTCTGCTCCTGATATGTTGCGTGATGTCAAAAACTCTTATGCCCTCATCGACCGTCCGCACGCTTTAATTCCATTGATGACTTCCGTAGCGAAATCTCCAACGGGCAAGCACACTTTGGCGGCATCGAATACTTTTGTTTTTGCCGAAGAACGTGGCAAAGAACCACAATTAATTCATGAAGAATGGGATTATGGAATGCACCGTTTGAAGTTCTCGAAAAAAATGATTGCCAATGAAACGTACTCGTTTAGTGTAGTTGGTTCAACAATTTCTACGGAACAAACCCCCGACCCACTCAACGAAGCAGAACGCTTGACAATTTATGCCGCTTTAGAAAAACACGACCGTTTATTGAAACGCCACAAAGAAGGTTGGGAGAAATTATGGACATCAGATATTAAAATTGAAGGTGATGAAGATGCCCAAAGAGCAGCTCATCTTGCCCTGTATCATTTGTATTCATTCTGCCGTGAAGGACAAGCGTATAGCCTTTCACCAATGGGACTTTCGGGTTTAGGTTACAACGGACACGTATTTTGGGATACTGAAATTTGGATGTATCCTGCAATATTGGTTTTACACCCAGAAATGGCAAAATCCATTTTAGAATACCGTTTTGAAAGAATGGAAGCCGCACGTGCCAATGCCAAATCACATGGTTATCAAGGCGTTATGTTTCCTTGGGAGTCTGACGATAAAGGACAAGAAGCTACGCCAGTTTGGGCATTAACGGGACCTTTTCAACATCATATTACAGCAGATATTGGTTGGGCATTTTGGAAATATTATCAAGTAACACACGACAAAGAATGGTTAAAAACTCGTGGTTATCCAATGTTAAAAGAAGTTGCTGATTTTTGGATAAGTCGTGCCGAAAAAGGAACAGACGGAAAATATCACATTATCAACGTAGTTTGTGCCGACGAATGGGCTGAAAATGTGGACGATAACGCCTATACAAACGGCATGGTAAAAGAAGTTTTAGACTTCGCAACGGAAGCAGCCGATGAGTTGAAAATACCTGCCAATCCGAAGTGGGAAGAAGTGATGACAGGCTTAGTAATTTTGAGAAATGCCGACGGCGTAACCAAAGAACACGCCACTTACAACGGTGAAACCATCAAACAAGCTGACGTAAACTTATTGTCATATCCAATGCACCAAGTAACTGAAAAAGAGTTAATTAAAAAAGATTTAGATTATTACGAAGCGAGAATGTCTGCGGATGGGCCAGCGATGTCACAAGCCATTTTATGTATTCTTCACGCAAGATTAAACAATACCGACAAAGCAGCCGAACTTTTCACGAAGAGTTATAAACCCAACGAAGTTCCCCCATTTGGTGTTTTAGCAGAAACGGCAGGCGGAACAAATCCATATTTTGCGACGGGTGCAGGTGGATTTTTGCAAACCATCTTAAACGGTTTTGGCGGTTTAGACATCGAAGAAGAAGGAATCATTCAGCTAAAAGATATTAAACTCCCTAAAACTTGGAAATCATTAACCATCACAGGCGTAGGCGTTGATAAAAAGACGGTTACGGTTTTGGGTGGGAAGTAGAGATTAACCTAATAGCAACTCTCCCAAGAGTTTGAAACCCTTGGGAGAGTTAAATACAGAAAAATGCTCCTCCACAAAACCATAAACCAAATCCATCCAATAACCCATGAGGAGTTTGAGGCATTTTCTGCTCTGCTAAAACCCTTTTCTGCCAAACGAAAGGAAGTTTTAACCGAAGCAGGTTCAATAGAAAAGCATTTGTATTTTGTTTTGGATGGCTTACAAAGAGTTTATTATTTAGATGAACAAAACCGAGAAGCAACTCTATTATTCTCTTATGCAGGAAATTTTGGTGGTGTTTTGGATTCGATGATGAACCAAACGCCATCAAGATTTTATTACGAATCTCTTACGCCTTCTACTTTTTTGAGAGCTTCGTTTGCACAAATTGAAACACTCGCTCAAAATAATCCTAATATTGAATTACTACTTCGTAAAGGTTTAACAAATGCTCTTTCTGGCATTATGGAGCGTTTAGTGGAATTACAATGCTTTTCTTCAGAAGAAAAATTCAAGAAATTATTACAACGTAGTCCGCACATTTTACAGATTGTTCCTCATAAATATTTAGCCAATTATATCGGTATTGATGCCAGCAATTTCAGTAAATTGGTAAACAGTATCAAAATATAAATCTTGGTAAAAACCAATATTTCTTAAATTCTAATCGCCCAATTTTGTGAAATCAAAAGCTAATCAATCGCAAAATCATGGATAAAATATCGCTTCTCAATCAGTTAGAAAATCAAGTTGAAAATCATTTGCAACAAGTCCTCTTCAAATTTCAAAATGCGAGTAATGAAAATCTACTAAAACCTTCAAATACTGGTGGTTGGAGCATTGCTCAATGTTTGGAACATCTCAACACTTATGGCAATTACTACCTGCCTTTATTTGAAAAAGAAATTGCTAAAAGCCCCGATAAACCTGAAGCCAATTATATAAAAAGTTCATGGTTGGGACGAAAATCCATTGAATCTATGAACCCAGAAACAGGGAAGAAAAAGTTTAAAGCTCTTAAAAATCATATTCCTGTCGCTAATTTAGAAGCTCAGGCGGTTATCGCCGAATTTCTCAACCAACAAGAACAGCTTTTACAAATTATCAGACTTGCCCAATCTAAAGACATTCAGCAAATTAAAATTCCAATTTCTATTGCAAAATTTCTTAAATTGAATCTTGGCGATGCTTTACAGTTTTTAATCGTCCATAATGAAAGACATATTCAACAAGCCAATCTAAATTTATAGCAATTCTCTTTTAACCATTGCTAAAAAATCCCCTCCCTTTTCCGTATTTTTGAAAATCATTTATTTAGCTATGCGTGATGAGCTATGAGTTATAAGCCGTGATAGTTGAAAAATCATAGCTTATAACTCATAGCTCATAACTCATAGCTCAAAAGCTATCCAATGAAAAAACTATTTCTTCTCGACGCAATGGCGTTGATTTATAGAGCCCATTTTGCCTTTCAAAAAACTCCTCGAATTTCCTCTACGGGCATGAATACCAGTGCCGTATTTGGTTTTGCCAATACGCTTTTAGAAGTTATTTCCAAAGAAAAACCTACCCATATTGGCGTGGCTTTTGATACGCCAACTCCCACTTTTCGCCATGTACAATTTGAAGCATACAAAGCTCAGCGTCAGGCACAACCAGAAGATATTACGATTGCAATTCCGTATATAAAACGCCTTTGTGAAGCCATGAATATTCCGATGTTGATTATGCCGGGATACGAAGCCGATGACGTAATTGGAACAATTGCCAAACTTGCTGCCCGTGAACATGAAGATATGGAAATTTTCATGATGACTCCCGATAAAGATTACGGTCAGTTGGTCGAGGAACGTATTTTTATGTACAAACCTGCCTACATGGGTAAAGGCGTAGAAGTGTTGGGAATTGCAGAAATATGCGAGCGTTGGGGCATTGATGATGTGATGAAAGTGATTGACATTTTGGGATTAATGGGTGATGCTTCTGATAATATCCCTGGAATTCCTGGCATTGGAGAAAAAACTGCTCAAAAGCTCATTGAAGAATATGGTTCGGTAGAAAATCTGATTGCCAATGTGGATAAACTCAAAGGCAAACAACAAGAAAATGTTAGAAATTTCGCAGAACAAGGGCTTTTATCAAAAGAATTAGCGACCATTATGCTCTCTGTTCCCGTTGATTTTCACGAAGAAAGTTTGCGATTGTCGGAAGTAAATAAAGAATTACTTTCACCGCTTTTAGATGAATTGGAGTTTAGAACTTTACGCAGAAGACTGTTAGGAGACGAAACAAACAGTGAACAGTCAACAGTAAGCAGTAGTCAGAAAGCTGAAAACCGAAAGCCGAAAGCTACAACGGGACAAATGGATATGTTTGGCAGTTTAGCCCCTGAGAAACAATTGGATATATTTAGTTCAAATGATGATAATCAAACATCGAATATCGAGCTTCAAAAAGCCAACATCCACACCACCGTTCACCAATATCACCTCATCGACACGCCAGAATTACGTCAGTCGTTGATTCACTTTTTGAGTTTGCAAGATGCCATTTGTTTTGATACCGAAACTACCAGCGTCGATGCCGTTGAAGCGGAATTGGTCGGAATGTCATTTGCGTATCGTGCGGGCGAAGGTTATTACATTCCCGTACCTGCCAATCGTGCAGAAGCTCAGGCAATTGTAGATGAATTTAAGCCGATTTTCTTAAACGAAAAGATTGAAAAAATTGCTCAAAATATTAAATATGACTTGATGGTTTTGACACAATACGGCGTAGAAATCAAAGGAAAAACTTACGATACGATGTTGGCTCACTACATTATTGAGCCAGAGAAACGTCACGGAATGGATATTTTGGCAGAAGAGTTCTTGAATTACACGCCAGTGTCTATTGAGGAAATTATCGGTAAAAAAGGCGTAAAACAAGGAAATATGCGTGATGCCGATATTGAGAAGGTGAAAGAATACGCTGCTGAAGATGCGGATATTACGCTACAATTGAGAGATAAATTGCATCCAATTTTAGCTCAAAATCCAAGTGCGGTGAAATTATTTGAAGACGTAGAAATGCCTTTAACGCAAGTGCTTTGCGATATTGAAATGGAAGGCGTAAAATTGGACGTTGAATTTTTGGCAACGATGTCAAAGGTTTTGGAGAAAGATATGTTAGGAGTACAAACTCGTGTTTTTGAATTGGCAGGACAAGAATTTAACTTGAGTTCACCGAAGCAATTAGGTGAAATTTTATTCGATAAACTCAAACTCGACTCCAAAGCCAAAAAGACCAAAACTGGTCAATACATGACGGGTGAAGATATTTTATTAAAGTTAGAATTACAAAATCATGAAATTGCTCGTAAGATTTTAGATTTCAGAGAATTACAGAAGTTAAAATCAACTTACGTAGATGCTTTACCACAATTGATTTCGCCAAAAACAGGACGTATTCATACTTCCTTCAATCAGGCAGTTACCGCAACGGGACGTTTGTCAAGTACCAATCCGAACTTACAAAATATCCCAATTCGTACCGCTCGTGGACGTGAAATTCGGAAAGCATTTATTCCTAAAAATGATGATTTCTTAATCCTTTCTGCCGATTATTCGCAAATTGAATTACGCATTATGGCGGCTTTTGCCAAAGACGAATCCATGATTGAAGCCTTCAATCAAGGGCGAGATATTCACGCTACAACTGCCGCAAAAGTATTCAATGTGAGTTTAGACGAAGTGACTTCTGAAATGCGTAGAAAAGCTAAAACGGTCAATTTCGGGATTATTTATGGCGTTTCAGCATTTGGTTTAGCAGAGCAAGTGGGCGTAAGTAGAACCGAAGCCAAAGAATTGATTGATAATTATTGGAAGGAATTTCCAGCCATCAAAAAATACATGAATGATGCCGTAATCATTGCACGTGACAACGGCTACGTAGAAACCATTTTGGGACGCAGAAGATATCTCCGAGACATCAATTCTCAAAATATGGTAGAACGTGGTTTTGCCGAACGAAACGCCGTGAATGCTCCAATTCAAGGTTCGGCAGCAGACATGATAAAAATTGCGATGATAAAAGTAAACGATTTCATCAAGCAAGAAAAACTACAATCTCGCATCATCCTAACCGTACATGACGAATTAGTGTTTGACGTACATAAATCTGAATTAGAACTCATGAAAACCAAAGTCAACGAACTGATGGTCAATGCAATACCTTTCCCTGTAAAAATGGAAACGGGTATGGGTGTTGGATTGAATTGGTTGGAGGCACATTGATAAAAATATTAATAAATTACTCTATCAAGACACTTATTCTATATTCAAATAGAGTAAGTGTCTTTTTTTGCAATAAAATAATTGCTATTATATTTTGCAATAAAAAAAATGCAACACACCTTTGCGTAAAAATATCATTACAAATAAGTCTAAATTCTTTTACTTGGTTAAGTTATAAATAAGAGGCTTTACCAAGTATCACCTTACAAAAATTGAATAAAAATGAAATTAAGCATTGGTAAAACAGCTACTGGAGAAGATTTCTTCTTACGCAATGATGTTGTAGCCGAAATCTACGAAGCACTTAATGAAGGGAATCATTTGCTACTTTCTGCACCAAGAAGAGTAGGTAAAACTTCTATTATTCACTACATCAAAGATAATCCAACCGAAGATTACTATTGTGTCTATGTTGATACTGAAGATGTTACGGACAGCCAAACATTCTTCAAAGTATTATTAAAAGCCATTTTTGATATTGAAAATAAAAGTCGTTATCAGAAAAGTATTGAAAAAGCTGGAAAAACAATCAAAGGTTTTTTCGATAAAATTGATAATGTTGATATTGGCGGATTTTTCTCAATTGATTTTAGTGGAAAAGATAATGAAAGCATTGACTACTATGAAAAATTCAAAGATTTTTTAGAAAAAGTCGATTTAGACAACAGGAAAATCCTTTTGATGGTTGATGAATTCCCCGTAACTATCGAACACATCAAAGACGAACAAGGGGAACAAGCGGCTCGAAACTTCTTAAAACAAAATCGCTCAATTCGTCAAAATGATAAGTATAATCAGAAAATAAAATTCATATACACAGGCTCTATTGGTTTACTTTCAGTTGTAAAAAAGTTAAATGCCACAGTAGATGTTAACGATATTCTACCTTACAAACTAAAACCTCTTACGCTGACAGAAGGGCTTGAGCTATCTCAAAATTTACTACAAACTTATAAAATTGAGATTGAAGAAAACGTCTTGAAATATCTACTGAAAGACAAAATCGAGTGGTTGATTCCATTCCATATTCAGTTATCTATCAAAGAAATTCGTGATTTATTTCGTATTGCCCCCCAAAAGGTAAATTCAGAATTTATTGATAAAGCCTTCAATGAGCTTATTCTAAATGGAGATATTTATTTAGACCATTACCGAGGACGTCTAAGTAAGGTTTTCAATCGTGATGAACTAACATTAGTACATGGTATTTTGAAAAAATTAACTGAACAGCAAACTGTCAATGAAGCAGAATTATACGATTTAGCAGTTAAACATCATCTGGAAAATTCATTCAAGAATATTCTTCTCACATTAGAATACGATGGGTATATCGTAGAGTATTCCGATAAAAAGTGGCGATTTTATTCTCCAATTCTTAAAAAATGGTGGTCAAAAAATGTCTGAAACTAAACTAAAATATCTCTTCAATCCCACTCAAAAGGATGCCCGACAACTCAAAGCAGAGTTTGTTGTAAGAACGGCAATTTTTAATCAGATTTTCACTGATATTCAAGAAGATGCTATGCAAAAGCCTCCTCAACACTACATGATATTGGGGCAGAGAGGCATGGGAAAAACTACCCTTTTATTACGGATAAAATATGCAGTTCAAGATGACGAAAATCTACAACAATGGCTTTTACCCGTGGTTTTCAACGAAGAACAGTACGCTATGTCTGATTTGGCTTCGTTTTTTGAACATATTGCCCAAATTATTGCCGAAGACCATCCATCATCGTATGAAAGCCTTTTGGAAGAAATGCGAAAGTATGAATTTGAGAATGACTATGACCAAAAAGCATTTGAGATTTTAGTAGAATACTTAAAGAAAAATGAACAAAAAATAATTGTCTTTCACGATAATTTCGGGCAGTTCTTAGAAAAAATTGGTAAGGTAGCCACTCATCGCTTACGAAATATTCTGATGAACTCAACGCATATTCGTTTAGTGGGTGCATCTGCTACTTTATTAGAACACACTTTCAATTACAAAGAACCCTTTTTCGATTTTTTCTATCAAATTAGGCTCAAAGGAATGACTTCCGATGAAACGATTTTGCTCTTTGAAAAATTAGCCGAAAACGAAGGAAAAGCAGATTTATTCAAAGAAATATTACAAACCGAACGCCCACGTATAGATGTAATGCGTAAGCTCTCGGGTGGCGTGATACGCACGATGGTAATGCTTTTTGATGTGTTTATCGACAACGAAAAACAAGATAGTTTTAAAGATTTGGAGGCAATTTTAGACCGTGTTACGCCCCTCTACAAGCATCGCATGGACGATTTGAAACCCCAACAACAACAAATTGTGGATGCCGTTGCTCGTGCTTGGGATGCCGTAACCGTAAGCGAAATTGCCGAACTAAGCCGTGCCGAAAGACAAGGACTAAAAACCAACCAAATATCCGCTCAGTTAAAGCAATTAGTAGAGAATGGTATCATTGAAATTGAGCCACGCACCACAGGACGCACTAATTTATATCGTTTGCAGGAACGTTTTTTTAACATTTGGTACCTGATGCGTTACTCTACCCGCCAAGACAAACAGCGAGTAATTTGGTTTGTGAAGTTTTTGGAAGGCTGGTGCAATACCAATGATTTGAAACAACTCTTTGAGCGTTTTGATAATAACTTAGAAAGAGGAACTTATGAACTTAATACAGTTTTTGATAGAGCTTTGGCTTATTCGATGGTGGATAATGATGAAGTGAATAAACAAAAAATAGATTTAATAATGAAAGCAATCTCTTTTCTCGAATTAAGAAATTATGATAAAAAATCACTTGATTATTTGAAAAAAGAAGCATCTACTTTATTAATAAATCAAGCATTTAGAAGTGTAGAGAATATTTTAAATGATACACTCAAAGAACTGAGTTTATTTAATTTACGTGTAATTAGAATTTTATTAGAAGAGGCAAGTAATAAAGCAAAAACCGTTCATTCTTCTACTTTTTTCTACGAACTAAGTTTCATAACAACTACAATCGGATGGTTACTATCAGATAAAGTAGAAATATCATTAAAATCGTTTGCAATTTTATACGATAGGGAAAACTCTAATGAATATTGGACAGAATTGTTAACAACTTATTTTTTCTCATTAATAAGGTTAAAACAATATCATACCGCTAATAAACTCTTTCAAGACTACCCAGAACTCAAAGACCGCCTAAAACCCATCTACTACCTAACTATGGAATATTTAAAAGATGAATATCCAAACGAATACCTCAAAGCGGGAGAAGAATATCGAGAAACAATTGAGGAGTTGAAAGAGAGGGTAAAATGGTTTGAACAAAATTTATCGTAAAATATGAAATATTTATTTTTGGGAGTTCTCCTAACTTCATGCAGTCATTTCCCAAGCCAAACTATGACTCGGACGGAATTGTTTTTTGGTTTAGCCAAAGCAAATGGTGGTTCGGTTTCTTCGTCAGATTTTCAAGCATTTTCGGATACCGTCATTACCAAAAACTTCACAGAAGGTTCAACCATTATTGATGCTAAAGGACAATGGTTGGGCAATGATGGAAGGTTAGTTTCAGAGTCCTCAAAAGTGTTAGTTTTGGTATCTAAAATGGATAAGAAGCAGTCGGAGAAGATAGAAATGGTAAGAGATAAATACAAAAAATACTTCCAACAAGAGTCCGTTTTACGGGTAGATAGTAAAGTAAAAGTTGGATTTTAACAGTATTTCCGCTTCAAATTCAAATAAATGAAGGGTCAAAAAGTAGAAAAACATCGTTTGAGACTTTAATTGTCAAAGTATAATTGAAAGGACAGACAATTAATTTAATCAAAAATAAAAGACGATGTTAAACTTCAAAGTTGAAAACAAGGTTGCATTAGTAACAGGTTGTAGTAGTGGAATTGGAATGGCAATTGCCATTGAACTGGCTCAGTCTGGTGCGGATATTATTGGCGTAGCGGTTGATTTACCAGAAACAGGAAGCGATGTTGCGAAAGCAGTAGAAGCGGCTGGTAAAAAATTCTACCCTTACGTTGCCGATTTTTCTAATAGAGATTCTCTTTATGCTTTCTTGGATAAAGTAAAAGCTGAACATCCAAGAATTGATATTTTAATTAACAATGCAGGACATATCATGCGTAAGCCTGCGGCCGAACACCCAGACGAATATTGGGATTTAATTATTGATATTAACCTTAACGCTCAATTTATCATTACTCGTGAAATTGGTAAGCGTATGGTTGAGCAAAATTATGGTAAAATTGTTTTCACTTGCTCATTATTGAGTTTCCAAGGTGGTATCAACGTTCCAGGATACGCTGCAAGTAAAGGTGCAGTTTCTTCATTATTAAAGGCTTTCGCTAACGAATGGGCTCCATTTAATATTACAGTAAATGGCGTTGCTCCTGGGTATATTGCCACCAACAACACAACGGCTTTAAGAGCAGACGCTGATAGAAGTTCTGCCATTTTATCAAGAATTCCAGCGGGTCGTTGGGGAGAAACTTCTGACTTAACGGGTGCTTATGTATTCTTATCGTCTCCTGCTTCAGACTATATCAATGGCTCAATCATCACAGTTGATGGTGGCTGGATGGGGCGATAATATTTGTGATTTAGTGATTAATTTCACTGCAATTCAGTTGTCATTATAAAACGTCGGTAAGGTTTCATTCAACTCTACCGACGTTTTTGCTTTTCTAAATCGTTCTTGTGAAAATTAAAAATCAGCGAAAATCTGTATCATCCGTTTAATCAGTGGTCTATTTTACACTTCGCCAAATCTAACATGAAGCATAAAATTCATTAAATTGCAGGAAAAATAGCATTTCCCTTGAAAAATACTCCAACAGAAAAGAACAATCTTCATCCACGAAACCCACACCGTTTTCGATACGATTTTCCGCAACTTATCCAAAGTTGTCCAGCACTTGCCAACTACGTTTTTGTTAATCAGTATAATTCTGAAACGATAGATTTTTCCAATCCCGAAGCCGTAAAAATGCTCAATAAAGCCATTTTGAAGCATTTTTATGAGATTGATTATTGGGAAATTCCTGCCAATTATCTTTGTCCGCCTATTCCGGGACGTGCCGATTACATTCATTACATTGCCGACCTTTTGGCGGCTTACAACAAAGACCTTATTCCTGAAGGATGCTCCGTAAAAGTGCTTGATATTGGCGTAGGGGCAAATTGTGTTTATCCAATCATCGGTACAAAAACTTACGGCTGGCAATTTGTGGGGTCAGATATTGATGAAATTGCTATAAAATCTGCCCAAAAGATTACGTCAGAAAATCCATCTTTGAGCCAAAATATCGAATGTCGTTTGCAAAAATATTCAACCAATATTTTCAGAGGAATCATTCAACCCGATGAAGTTTTTGACGTAACAATTTGTAATCCTCCATTTCACGCATCACTCGAAGAAGCAACCGCAGGAACGCAACGAAAATTAAAAAACCTAAAACTCGACAATAAACCCAAACCAACCCTAAATTTTGGCGGACAAAACACCGAACTCTGGTACGAAGGTGGCGAAATAGCTTTCATCAAAAAAATGATAAAAGAAAGTTTTTCAATGGGGAATCAATGTTTTTGGTTTACCAGTCTGGTTTCTAAAAAAGAAAATTTACCAAGTATTTACCTTGCTCTAAAACAAGCAAAAGTATTTGATTTTCAAACGATTGAAATGGCTCAAGGGCAAAAAGTGAGTCGCTTTGTAGCATGGACTTTTTGGAATGAAGAACAACAGAAAAATTGGAGAGAAAAAAAGAAATAACAAAAGAAACCTTTGATTCAGATTCTTTTGTTCTATAAAAGTAACGAGTCCTTATTCTATAATCACTAAATCACCATTCACAAAATAATTTTCAGATGAACAAGAAAGAAACATTTCAAGATATAATTGATGGAGATACGCCCGTTTTAGTAGATTTTTTCGCTACTTGGTGTGGGCCATGCAAAACGATGTCGCCAATTTTAGAAGCATTTTCTAAACAAATGGGCGACCGTGTAAGAGTCATTAAAATTGACGTGGATAAAGCAACCAATACAGCAGCAACTTATAAAATTCAAAGCGTTCCAACCTTGATTTTATTTCAGAAAGGACAAATTTTATGGCGTGCTTCAGGTGTTGTTCAAAAACAACAATTGGAAAATATTATTAAAGAATTGACCGTAAAAACGTATCAAGAATAACGAAAATCTGAACTAAGACTTACACGATAAAAAGATTTTAAGATTCTTTCAGAAATCATAAAATCTCATAATCCAACAAATCTTAGTTCAGACAAACTACTTCGCCGAAACAACCTCAATTTCAAATAATAAAGGCGTATTGGCAGAAATTGACCCAGCTCCAGACGAACCATAGCCCATTGAAGAAGGAAAAATAATCGTTGCCTTCTCCCCTACTCGCATTTTAGCAATTCCTTTATCAAAACCTTCTACTACTTGCTGTTGCCCAAGCATAAAACTAAAATTGCCCGAATCAAACTCGCTATCCATCTTTTTCCCTGCGATAAATTTCCCAACATAGTTAACTGTAACAGTTTGGCTATTTTGTAAAACAGCACCAGAAGGATTCGCTTTTGTTAGAATAAAATACAAGCCCGTCGTTGAAGAATCCGTCACAACCAATTTCTTGGCTTTGATATAATTTTTAATTTGGTCTTCTTCTGGTCCTAATGCCTCATTATCGCTATTACAAGCCACCAAAAACACTGAAAAAATAAACACAAAGAATAAACTGATTTTATACATAAAACTGATTTTAAATTTTTACCTCAAAGATAAGTGATGGAATAAAATAAAGCACTGAAGCTGTTTAAAATTCCTCAAATCATTGAAAATCAAACTAATGATAATCCTAAATCGTCATTATTCCTATACAAAATACCACGCAAGTAATTCTCTCGTAAAAGGTTCTTTTAATTTTTACCATTACAAAAAGGTTTTTCTGTAATTTTGGATAATGAAAATTCCACAAGCATTAATAGATTCTCTTCAAAACATGAAGGACTTTCAAGAAGAAGCCTTCATGAAGGTTCATCAACAAACAGTGTTGCCTACTTCTATTCGTTTAAGTCCTTTTAAACCAATTGAAAAATGGAAAAACGGAGATGCTTCTCCTTCTCAACAAGAAAGAGATTTAGGAGCAAATGAACCAACTGGAGAAGTAGTTTCTCAAATACCTTGGTGCGAAAAAGGACGTTATTTAGCAACTCGTTCAAAATTCACTTTCGACCCACTCTTACACGCAGGAGCATATTTTGTGCAAGAGGCAAGTGCTATGTTTTTGGAAACGGTGCTAAAACAAACCGTTGATTTATCGAAAGACATTAAAGTATTAGACCTTTGTGCTGCTCCAGGTGGAAGTAGCACACTGATTAACAGCCTCTTAACGCCAGAATCTTTATTGATAAGTAATGAAGTTATTAGGTCGAGAGCGAATATTTTATCGGATAATTTGACTCGCTGGGGAACGATGAACACCGTTGTTACGAATAATGACCCCAAAGATTTTGCAAGGTTAACGGGCTTTTTTGATGTTTTGGTCATTGATGCACCTTCTTCGGACTCAGGTCTTTTTCGGAAATCATCCGAAATACTTAAAGAATGGTCATTAGAAAATGTTACAACTTGTGCTTTACGTCAAAAAAGGATTATTGGCGATATTTGGGCAAGTTTAAAAGATGGAGGAACATTAATATATTCAATGGCTTCTTATTCAAAAGCCGAAAATGAAGATATTATAGACTGGATTTGTGAAGAATTGGGAGCATCAAACCTGACGATAAATATTGATAATCCCATTTTGCAAGCAGGATTAAACGCAGAAGCATCTTTAACACAAAGTTCTTTCCGTTTCTATCCTGACCAAATCAAAGGAGAAGGCTTTTTTATTGCTGCTCTAAAAAAGCAAAATCCAGAGAAAGAAACCTTCGTTCGTTCAGGAAAACCCATTAAAAATAATAGTCGAAGAACTGAAAGAGAAATTTTCAGAACATGGGTTGACGATATTGATAATTTTACGTGGTTTGATAAAAATGAAGATTATTTTTTAATCAATCCCGAACACGAACATACCATAAGGTTATTACAATCAAGCCTTTCTATCCGAAAAGCAGGAGTTAAAATGGGGAAAATTGCAGGAAAAGATTTAATTCCTGACCATGAATTGGCACTGAGTTTGTATCTTTCTGAAAATATCAATCGTAGAGAACTAACTCGGGAAGAAGCTATTTCATATTTAAGAAAAGATGATTTCACACTTGAACAAGCTCAAAAAGGCTGGTCTTTAATGACATTTGAGAATCTTGGTTTGGGTTGGGCAAAAATTTTACAGAATAGAATCAATAATTATTACCCAAAAGAGTTAAAGATTTAAGTATCATTTAATTCTTAAAAAAAGCCTTAATAAATTCATTACCAATATTTTACAAAATACATACAACCTTATTAACAATCTTTTAACTTTGTAAAGGAATAACTCTTTCGGTTAAATTACTGATTAAGAAAGTATTTTACATATTTTTGTAGCGAAATAAAGAGACCACAATAATTAACTGTATGTCAGCAGGTTATTTAAAGTAGAGAATAATTAAATATTATCCACTAAAAAAGCCTGATAATAATGTTTATCTCAAATTAACGGTCTTGGTCAAGAATACCGATAAACCGTCAAAAGAACGCATGATTAACGAAGAAGCAAAAGAAATTAAAGAAGAAGTCGAAGCACAAGCTATCGAAACAAGTGAAGCTACTGAGCAAGTAGAAACACCAGTAAGTGAGGTATTAGAAGCCTCTGAACCTGCACAAGAAGTAATTGCTGAAACAGTTACAGAAACTGCTACGGAAACAGTATCAGAGCCAGTTGCAGAAGTTGAAGCTGAGCCAGTTGTGGAAACAGTTGAAGCCGTAGCTCCAGTAATTGAAACTACACCAATTGAAGTAGCAACCCCAGAAGCAGAAGTTGCAGAAACTCCAGCCGTTGATTATTCTAATTTTGGCAAAAAAGATTTCGTTCAAACATTAGAAAAATTATTGGCAGAAGTAAAAGAAACGCCTTCAGTGGGTTCTTTCAGACGTTCGGAAGATACTTTGAAAGAAGTTCGTCCACTTTTTGAGCAAATCAAAGCAACTGAAAAAGCAGAAGCTCTTGCCAAATTCAAAGCTGAAAATGAAAATTCAGAAGAAGGTTTTGATTTTAAATTTGATGCTGATGTAGAACAGTTTGATTCTCTTTTCAAAGCCTTGAAAGATGAACGTTCTAAGTATTTCCAAAGTATTGAGAAAGAAAAAGACAAAAACTTCAATCAAAAAACCGAGCTTATCAATCGCCTACGTACTTTGGTAGAAGGTGAAGATAGTAGCGACCCTGCCCACATCAAATCGGGCTTTAACGAATTCAAGAAAATTCAAGACGAATGGAAAGCCGCAGGGAACATCAATTCTCCGCACAACAACACTTTATGGCAAACTTTCCACGCCTTAGTTGATAGATTTTATAGTAACCGCAGTATCTATTTCGAATTATTAGAACTTGACCGCAAACGCAATCTTCAACAAAAGATTGAACTTTGTACCAAGATTGAAAAAATTTCGGAAGCCTCTAAAACAGAAACCGTTACAGGTAAAATGTTGGACGAAGCTGTTGCGGCTTTTGAAGAATACAAACACATTGGACCAGCTCCAAAAGAAGAAAACGAATTAATTTGGCAACGTGTCAAAGATGCTTTAGACGTAATTTATGGCAAACGCCGTGAACAATCGGAAGCATCAAAAGCAGAGGCAGAACAAGTTTTTGCTTTGAAAACTTCAATTGCTGAATTGATTGAACCGTTTGCAAGTTTCAATTCAAGCTCAATTTCAGAATGGAACGACCGTACAAAAGCTCTTTTGGCTCTTCAAGACCAATGGAACAATGTAAAAGGTTTCATGCCGAAAGAAAAAGGCAAAGAATTGAGCGATAAATTCTGGGCTGATATCAAAACTTTCTTCCGTAATAAAACTGAGTTCTTTAAAGTTTTAGAATCAAAACGTGAAGAAAACTTAGTAGCTAAAACAGCCATTATTACTGAAGTTGAAACACTTTTAGCGAGCGGAGACGAGTCGCAAGAAGCAACCAATACCGTAATTCGTTTACAAAAAGAATTCCGTGAAATTGGTCATGTTCCAGAAAAAGATAAAGATTCAATTTACGAAAAATTCAAAACTGCTTGTGATGCGTTCTTCAATGCTAAACGTGCTAAAAATCAAACAGTTGAAAAAGATTTTGAAGCTAATTTAGAAAAGAAAACGGCTCTTTGCGACTTAATCGAAGCTGAATCGGTAGAAGGTGCAAACACGGCAAGATTAGCTGAATTTAAGTCTGAATGGACAGCCATCGGTTTTGTTCCAAAGAAAGATATGCAAGCCATTGGTAAGCGTTACATCAATGCTATCAATAAGTACGTAAGTGCAATGGGCAAACTTTCAAGTAAGGAAAAAGAACAATTGACCATGACTGACAGTCCACGTCCACAACGTGGTGAGCGTACAGAAAGAGGCGACCGCAATTATGACCGCAACGATAGAGGCGGAAATAGAGATTATAGCTCAAATAACAATGCTGGCGGTGGAAATAATGATGCTCGTCGTAAAATTCAAAACATTGAAAACGACATTGCTACTTATAGAAACAATTTAGAGTTCTTTGCGAAATCTAAAAATGCTGATAAATTACGCCAAGATGTTGAAGCCAAAATTCAAGCGGCTGAAAAAGAATTGGCAAAATTGAAAGAGCAAGCGAAATAAGAAGTATTAGGATTTAGGTCTTAGTTTTTATGCTAAATCTCAATATTTATACTCATTACAACAAAATAGGCGAACAGAAATGTTCGCCTATTTTGTTGTATGAACCCAATTTTAATTGTCTCCGTTATTCAATTGGATTTGAAAATTTGTGTAGGGACGAATAGCATTCGTCCATCGTTCTGAAAATGGACGAATGCTATTCGCCCCTACACAAATTGGTTTTCCTGAAAAGTAACCTAAATTTAACTACCGACTTAATTAACAACCATTCAATGGCTCGAAACTCCCCCAATAATCTCTCAGAAAATAAACCAAATATTCGTGAACGGCTGAAAGCCTTAGCCAATTTACCAGCTTTCTTGAAGGAAGTTTATCAGACTTCTCCAAGCTTGACAATTGGCAATACCATTTTACGTTTATTGCGTTCTTTAATGCCCGTGTCGTCGTTATATGTGGCGAAACTGATTATTGATGAGGTGATTTTACAGGTCAGCAGTACACCAAAAGACTTTCATCATTTGTATTTATTGATTGGTATAGAACTCGTTTTGGCAATTGTTGGTGATTTACTAACAAGAGGTATTAGTCTGACTGACAGCCTTTTAGGAGATTTATTCGCCAATAGAACATCAGTCCAATTGATGAAGCACGCAGCATCGTTGGATTTGGCACAATTTGAAGATGCTACCTTTTATGATAAACTTGAACGTGCCAGACAACAAACCGCTGGTCGTACGGTTTTGCTTTCTCAGACGCTCGCACAAGGGCAAGATGCCATCACGATGGGATTATTACTGATTGGCTTAATTGCCTTCAATCCTTGGTTAATTTTGCTTTTGTTAGTCGCCGTTATTCCTTCTTTTTTAGGCGAATTACACTTCAATGCCAAAAGCTATTCTTTGCAATATGGCTGGACTCCCCAACGTAGAGAGTTAGATTATTACCGTTTTATCGGGGCAAGTGACGATACCGCCAAAGAAGTAAAATTATTCGGACTTTCAGATTTTTTAATTGACCGATTCCAGACTTTATCAATCCAATATTTCAAAGAAAATCGTAAACTTTCCATCGAACGAGCCTCATGGGGAAGTTTGCTTTTAGCCATTGGCACATTAGGGTATTTTGCAGCTTATGGAATCATCATTTTTCAAACTATTAATGGTGCAGTAACCATTGGTAGTTTAACATTTTTGGCGGGTTCTTTCCGACAATTACGTGCTTTGTTAGAAGGAATTTTGGGGCGTTTCAACAGTATTTCGCAAGGAGCTTTATATTTGAACGATTTATTTGAATTTTATAAAATTGAACCCAAAATCACGTCTCCTATCATTGCAAGACCTTTTCCAAAAGAAATTCAAGAAGGATTTCGCTTTGAAAATGTTGGTTTTAAATATCCAAACTCCGATAAATGGGCAAATCGTCACTTGAATTTCACCTTGAAAGTTGGAGAAAAATTAGCTTTAGTGGGTGAAAATGGAGCAGGAAAAACCACACTCGTAAAACTTTTAGGGAGATTATACGACCCCGACGAAGGCACAATTTATTTAGATGGTTACGATTTAAAAGAATATAATTTATCAGAACTCAGAGAAAGAATTGGGGTTATTTTCCAAGATTTTCAGCGTTTTCAGTTCACGGCGGGGGATAATATTGCCGTTGGAGATATTTCAAGAAGGGAAATTTTGCCCGAATTACAAAGAGCCGCTCACCAAAGTTTAGCTGATACAGTAATTGAAAAATTACCACTCAATTATCAACAACCACTCGGACGGCGATTTGCCAAAGGTGTTGAACTTTCGGGAGGTGAATGGCAAAAAGTGGCTCTTGCTCGTGCGTATTTGCGTGAAGCCGATGTATTGATTTTAGACGAACCAACGGCAGCACTTGATGCCCGAGCGGAATATGAAGTTTTCAAGCGTTTTGCAGATTTGACCAAAGGGAAAACGGCAATCTTGATTTCCCATCGTTTTTCAACGGTACGAATGGCGGATAGAATTTTGGTATTAGACAAAGGGCAAATATTAGAAATCGGAACGCACGAAGAATTATTAGCCCAAAACGGACGTTACGCAGAATTATTTAATTTGCAAGCGGAAGGTTATCGATGAGTTTCTAAATAAAATAGAACACAGATTAAACGGATTGGACACGGATTAGATATTTATTTTAAAAGTCAAATCTTAAATAAACTTCATTAATTCATTAAAATCTGTGTCTAATCTGTCCAATCTGTGTTCCATGATTTAAGTAACCATGAGAAAAATCATCCACATAGACATGGACGCATTTTATGCTTCCGTTGAGCAAAGGGATAATCCCGATTTGCGTGGAAAACCTGTGGCGGTGGGTGGTTCTCGTGAGCGTGGAGTTGTAGCTGCCGCCAGTTATGAAGCACGCAAATTTGGCGTTCGGTCGGCAATGTCATCTATTATTGCAGCTCGTAAATGTCCGAATTTGATTTTCGTAAAACCACGATTTGAAGCCTACAAAGCCGTTTCTAATCAAATCAGAGAGGTATTTTTAGAATATACTCCACTCGTAGAACCTCTTTCTTTGGACGAAGCCTATCTTGATGTTACTGAAAATTTAAAGGGAATTCAATCAGCAACACAAATTGCCCAAGAAATAAAAATCAAGATAAAAGAACGCACTCAACTAACGGCTTCTGCGGGAGTTTCTTACAATAAATTCTTGGCAAAATTAGCTTCCGACTACAATAAACCCGACGGATTATTTGTAATAAAACCCAATCAGGGAGAGAAATTTGTGGAAGATTTAGACGTTTATCGCTTTCACGGAATTGGTAAAGTGACGGCTGAGAAAATGAATAAAATGGAGATTTTTACGGGTTTAGATTTACGACAAAAAGACGAAGCCTTCCTCCGCAAACATTTTGGAAAAGCGGGTGGCTATTATTTTGACATTGCTCGTGCCATTGATAATCGTCCTGTAAACCCTGACCGTATTCGTAAATCAGTTGGCTCTGAAAACACTTTCAATCATGATTTAGAAACAAAAATAGAATTAGAAGCAGGTTTAGCTCCGTTAATAGAAGACGTTTGGCGTTATTGCCATCGTACTAACGTCTATGGTAGAACAATCAATTTGAAAGTAAAATACCTTGATTTTCAACAAATTACACGAAGTAAAACTACTTTGTCAGCCATTATGGATAAATCATTTTTCGAGAAAATTGCGTATGATTTATTAGAGCAAATTTTACCCGTACCGAAGGGTGTCAGATTATTGGGTATTTCACTTTCTAATTTAGAATTTGCAGATGAAATGATTGGGAAACAACTAACGCTCAATTTTTGAGGTTGAACAGATTTTTTAGTTATTTCCCAAAAAACTTAATATCCAAAGATAAATTTCTTCAATACAATACCATTATTTTTTATCGTAATTGAGTTGATTCTATTCTGAGCATCCAAATCATAAGTAACAAAATTGTCAATGGCACCGTTATTATATGATTTCGGAATGACTGCCGAACAAGCTAAAGTCATAACTGCATCATTGTAGGGCATATTCAAAAACTGTGTCTTTTTTGCTAAAATGTGCAGAGGGTTTTCCACTGTAGTATATTCGCCCAAGATATTGGTTTTATCTAAATACGAACCTTCTTTCCACAACAACTTAGATAGTAAATTGGCATTGTTATATTGAAGACTCAAAAGATTATTGGTTGTTCCAGTTCCATAATCCAAACTCAACAAATTGCCTGCACTATTATAAGTCCAAGTATTATTTCCCGAATTTCTGATTTGTAAACCGTCTGTACTATAAGTATAATTCCAAATTTGGCTACCATCAGCATAATTTGCTCCTTTGTAGCTGTATTTGATACTCTGCACCAACGAATTTGAGTTTCTTGTAATGTCATAAGTCAATACAAAATCTTTATTGGTTGTGGTATTGAGCGTAGTTTCAGAAAAAGAAGTCAACGTCTCTGCTTGCCAAGTATAAGCGTAAGTAGTTGGATTTTTTTGATTGTAAGATTCCACCAAAAGCGTTTTCGGAAGTCTTGAAACAGGAATTACATCAATGGGAGTAGCTTCTTGAAATTGGCAAGCTCCTGATATTAAAAGCAGGATAAATAGAACGATATTTTGTTTGAACAGTTGCATGACGATTTGTGTTAAAATTTAAAACATTTCCAATATAAAAGCCTTCTGAATTAAACTCCAGAAGGCTTTTGATGTATAACCCAATCAGTTATATTGATATACTTACTATGCTCTGTATAATACTTTTTTAACAGCATCAATTGTTCCTTGTACACTTGGAAGAATTGCTTCTAAGAGTGTTGCAGCATAAGGTAAAGGTAAATCTTTTGAGTTTACACGAATAACTGGAGAATCCATGAAATCAAAAGCAAAACGTTGAACGTTATAAGCAATTTCAGAAGAAAGAGCTGCAATTGGGTTCGCTTCTTCAACTACCACACAACGATTTGTTCTTTTTACAGAGTTAAGAATTGTTTCGTAATCAATTGGTCTAACAGTTCTTAAATCAATAACTTCTGCGTTGATTCCCATTTTCGTTAATTCTGCAACGGCTGGCATCACTACTCTCGAAAGCATTTTACCAAAAGTCACAATTGTAACGTCTGTACCTTCTTTCACGATATTTGCTTTTCCGATTGGAGTTAAATATTCTCCGTCTGGCACAAGACCTTTATCGCCGTACATTAATTCTGATTCCATGAAAATAACTGGGTCATTATCACGAATAGCTGATTTCAATAAACCTTTTGCATCAGCAGGGTTTGAAGGAATAACTACTTTTAAACCTGGAGTATTAGCAAACCAGTTTTCAAAGTTTGATGAGTGTTGAGAAGACAATTGTCCAGCGTTACCAGTTGGCCCACGAAATACAATTGGACAAGAATACTGCCCGCCTGACATTGACATCATTTTGGCAGCCGAGTTAATAATTTGGTCAACGGCTACCAACGAGAAGTTGAAAGTCATGAATTCAACAATTGGACGAAGACCATTTGCTGCCGCACCAACGGCAATTCCTGCAAAACCTAACTCAGCAATTGGCGTATCAATTACTCTTTCTGGACCAAATTCGTCCAACATTCCTTGCGAAACCTTATAAGCACCATTGTATTCGGCTACTTCTTCTCCCATCAAAAAAACCGATGCGTCTTTACGCATTTCTTCATTCATGGCTTCACGAAGTGCCTCTCTAAATTGTATTTCTCTCATTTTAAAGTTGTCAGTTTATGAGTTTATAAGTTTATGACTGTAAGACTATTGAGCAAGAATCTATCACATAAAGTAAATTTAAGATAGCATTTTACTCAATTATTCACAAACTTTAAATCCATACAAAATTAGGCAAGAAAGTTTATTCTGCCAACGTGTAGAATAGTTAATTGTTAATTAATATTTATCTCAAATATCTCACCTCTGCATTGGTTGCCACTTTAGATAGGTAGCCGAACGCCAAAGCCATTCCATTGGCCCATAATTGAATTTTGAGAGCCACCATTTACTGAAAATAATTTGTAAAAGGAATATCCCTATTCCGATTAAATAGCACCAACCTGCATTAAATTCTCCTGCCAAACCAAAGCCAATTCCATAAAACAAAATAACACCTATTGCACTCTGTAACAGATAGTTAGTCAATCCCATTTTGCCAACTGTCACAAATTTATCCAAAACCCATCGCATACTTTTTAGGTTGAGTAATAATGATATACCTGTGATGTACAACAAGGTCATGGTGATGCAATGAATGGTATATAAAGAATTGGCAATTATATTCATCCAAGCACCCAATTTCTCCCATAATTTCATTTGCTCTATCGTAATAAAAAAGGCAACAATAAAGACATTCGCAATTAAACTTGCCCACATTATTTTTTTGAAAAACGATTTTCTTTCCTCAAAATGTTCAAATAACCTCTTTTTACCCACCCAAAGTCCCAATAAAAAGAACCCCAATGTGATATATATTCTACCTGACGAAAACTGAAAGTCGGCTTTCGACTTAAAATCTTTAAAATTTTGAGCTATCACTTCTGAATATGTTCCTTTTTTGAGGATGCTATAAGATTTTGCCGTTTCTTTCTCATACTTTTCTCCTTCAACTTTTTGTTCCTTTTCTGTTTTAGGTTTTTCTTGGGGCTTCATTGTTTGCACAACATCTCGAACAATTACGGGTACATTCAAGATAAAAAACAAAATACCTATCCATAAAATTTTATCGCTGACATTTCTAAATAATATCATCACGAAACCCAAAATGGCATAAATTCCTAAAATATCTCCTTTCCAATGAATATGATGAATGAAACCGATGATAAACAAAATCACCAAACGCCACATAAATCTTGGGATAAAATTGGTATCATCTTCTTTACGTTGGAGCAATTGAATGGCAAAACTGAGTCCGAATAAAAACGAAAAAAGGGTGTAAAATTTCCCATCGATAAAGATTCCTCCAAAGTAATTGGCAATGGCAGTTCCTACATCATTTTGGTATTTTTGCCAAACCGTACTGGGAATTCCGCCTGCAATGAACCAGCCACCAATATGGGCTAAAATAATTCCTAACAGGGCAAAACCACGTAATCCATCAATCAAGAAAATTCTTTCTTTGGGTGCAACAAGGGCATTTTTCATAGTGCTTAGTTTAAAGAGCTAATGGTTCAAATGACTATTAGATGTTAAAGTAAGCGAAAAGGTTGCAAATGTTTTGTAACACGGGAATCTTTCCCATGAATATTTTAGCTAATTCACAGGAAAGATTCCCGTGTTACTCATTTTAAATACTCACCCCCAAATGATACCCAGACAAAAATGCCCCCTCCACATTTCCAATTCCAAACCCATCACCTCCTAAATAAATATTTTGGTTTTCTATTTGATAAAATTCTTTCTCATAACGCTTACTTGCAAGACTATAACGCCAACGATGTACTTGTGTGGAAACGACATTTTCAGGATTAATCCATTGACTTACAGATGATAACATTTCTTGAGCGACTTCTTGTAAATTATCCTCCAAATGTTTTTTGCTGAATGCTGCCGAAGCGTGAATCGTTGCCGTTGGGATTTCGGTAATACCTTTTTGAAAATTATCAGCAATCCATGCTACGGGCTGATTTTCTAAAATAATTCCTCCACTTGGTATTTCTGTGGCTTGTTTTAAAACTGCCATTACTGCCATACAAGGGTCATATTCAATTGAATTGATTACGGATTTATCCTTTTCAGAAAATGAAATTTGAGAAGCCTCAAAAAGGTCAATTACTTGCGGAATTGGAATGGTAATAATGAGATTATCAAACAAATAGCTTTGCCCTGATTCGGTTTTTACTTCATTATTTCCAATTGAGATTACTTTTTCATTCAAATGAATTGTTAAATCAGAAGCCATTTTCTTGGGAATTGTATTCATTCCTTTTGCTCCAATATAACGTACATTTTGTCTTTGAACCAAATGCCATTCTTTTGTAATATGCTCAGTTTGTAAGTCTGAAATTAATGCTTGAAACTCCGCAGATTTTACTGAAAAATATTGAGCTCCATGGTCGGCTTTAGCGTTGTCAATAGTTCGGGTTGACATTCTTCCACCTACGCCACGACCTTTGTCTAAAATCGTTACGTCGTGTCCTTTTTCTACTAAAACTTTGGCGGCTGAAAGCCCTGTCATTCCTGCTCCGATAATGATTGTTTTCAAGATAATTGATTGTTAAATTTAAAATAGTAACCGTTTTTAGCTTTAGATGTTTTTATAAAACAAAAAGAGAACTCTTGCGGAGTTCTCTTTTTGAAAATCTAAGTATTCTAAAACGATTAGAAACGAATCTGTAAGTTAGCATTGAACATTGTTCCTAACTGACTGAACTGTGAACCGTTATATCCAAGAATATCATAACGACCACTAAATCCTAAGAAACCTCTCAATAATGCTTTTTTCTCAGGTGTATTGATTGCCGCTGCACCTGCTGCATTTTGAGCTTCTAAATCCCATTTTGGTAAAATATTCAATAAGTTGTTTGCATTAGCAGTGAAAGAAACATTTTTGCTAAAGTTATAACTTACGCTCAAATCCGTAACAACTGCTGGTGTAAATACAGCTTTGATATTTTCCATATCAGCACCACCGTTATCTAAATCTTGGAAAGCAGTTGAGCCAAATAATGTGTTAGCTAAATTTACATTCCATTTTTTCACACCGTAATTGAAAGCAAGAATCGCTTTGTATTTTGGACGGCTTTCTGTTAATAAAGACTTGATTTGTGTATTCAAAATGCTTGAACCCGCTGCTTTGATAGCATCTGGCGTAGTTGGATTTCCTACAATTTCATTTTGTAACATGATATTTCCTGCAAGATTAACGCCTAACTTTCCTTGTCCTAAATTGATATTTTTGTAAGCTATCACAAAGTCAATACCAGAGTTTACCGTTTCGATACCATTGATAAAGAATTGTACCGTTCTAACACCTGCTTGTGACAAAATCTTTCCTAAAGCACTGTTTGCATCGCTTGATGAGATAGATGAGCTATATACAATTCTATCTTTTACATTGATAGTAAAATAATCTAAAGTAATACTTAAATTATTGGTTGGGTTCAATCCTAAACCAAATGTATAGTTCATTGATTCTTCTGGTTTCAAGGCAGGAATTCCTAATAATCTTGCTTGAACACTTTTGTTATTAAACAAACCAGACAATTGAATTTGTCCACCCACAAAAGCAGCTTGAACTGATTGAGCATAAATTTGGTGTAAAGTTGGAGCTCTGAAACCTGTTGAAGCCGAACCTCTTAATACAACTTTATCATCAGCAAATTTATAACGAGTAGATAATTTCCAAACATTTTTTGAACCAAAATCACTATAACTTTCAGTACGAACAGTACCGTTAATTAAGAAATCTTTTGATACATCATAGCTTAAATCTAAATAAGCACCTACGTTAAAACGTTGGTTACTTCCTGCATTGATAGCATTAATACCTGGGAATGAATTTGACCCTTCGCCAGAATAAGATGCTTCATCACCTGCAATGATTGTGTATTTTTCAGAACGAGCTTCCATACCAAAAGCAATGCCTAATTTATCAGTAATTGCTTTTGAAACGTCAATGTTTCCGACAATATGACCAAATTCATATCCTCCTGGCTTAAAACGAGTTGGACTTGCAGTTCCTAAAGTTCTGTTTACGGTATTATCAACGGTATAACCTTGCGTGTTTCCACCAATAGTTAAACTTCCGTCATGTTTCCAGCCGTTAGTTTCACCTCTTAAACCCAAAGAAGCGTTATAGTCAACTAAATCTCCTTCAAAAGTTGGTACATAACCAACGTAACCTTTATAAGTATCTACGTTATCAGTTGAGAATGCTAATGTTTCTTTTGTGATATAATTTTTACCACCGTTATCAGTTACACTGTGTAATAAACCACGGTCTTGTCTCCAATAAGGAGTACGATAATTGGCAAAACTTGATACTCTTTTGATAACCATTGCGGCATTACCATAAAGTTCATTTTTGTCACCAACAGGGATTCCGAAGTTTACTAAAAACTTACCCGCAGTAGTTTCGGCAGTACCATTAATGTTTCCACCTGTTGGATTATCTTTCAAAAATGTTGTAATTAAAGCATCTTGAGCAGGACTTCCTCCGAATGTTGCAATTTCAGTTGGAACATGAATAATACCTGAACGAACCGCTGAATTTTGCTGAGAAAAGTCAACTGTATAGTTTACAAAACCTTTCGTTCCAAAATTTGCTCCACCATTCAAGGCTAAACCATACATTCCACCATCACCAGCAGAAGTAATTCCTGTATTGAAGTTTAACGAAGTATATTCGTATTTATCCTTCAAAATAATGTTCATTACACCTGCAATAGCATCAGAACCATATTGAGCAGAAGCACCATCACGTAAAATTTCTACACGCTTGATTGCGTTTTGAGGAATTGCAGAAATATCAACACCTGTTTCTCCACGACCTGGCGAAAACTGAACATACAATAACGAACTCAAGTTTTTACGCTTTCCGTTTACAAGTACCAAAGTACGGCTTGGTCCCATATTACGAATTTCCCAAGGGTCTAATAAAGTAGTTGCATCATTCACAGGCGTATTTACCGTATTGAAAGATGGAACACTGTATTGAAGAGCTTTATCAAATGTAGTTTGACCTGTCATTTTCAAGTCGCTTGCTCCAATAATATCAATTGGAAGAGCAGCGTCTGTAACCGTTCTTTGAGCATTACGACTACCCGTTGAAACAACAACTTCATCAAGTTGTGTAGTAGAAGGAGCAAGCTGAACATCAATAACTGTTGCAGAACCAACAGTTTGGGTTACTGAAGTGTAACCAATAAAAGAGAAGACTAATTTGCTACCTTCAGCAGCAACGATTTTGTAACTACCGCTGGCATCAGTAACGACACCACGACTTGTACCCTGTACAGATACATTGACACTTGGAATAACAGCACCGCTTGAAGCATCTGTAACTTTTCCTGTTCTTTCTTGGGCAAACAGAGTACCCACAGTCCCGAGCATTATCAGGACGAATGATAAAATTTGTTTCATGTGATTATTAGAAAAGGTTAATGTTAAATAAAATAACAAACCCTAAATTAGTATATTTTGTTCTCAGTAATTAATTACTTAAGACCAAATATTATTCTGACTTAGGGTACGATTGGCAATTATTATTTTATTATTTCGCAATTAACAGATAAAATTTGAAAATCCCAAAAATGTCAATCCTTGCTTTTGTCAGTTATAAATAAAAATTAAAAATTAGATATTTATTTAGATTTTATTTTTCAGACATTGTACTTTTCTAAGTTTTCAAAAGTTAAACTACCGTTTTAATAGGGTGTTAATCCTTTATTTTCAATCATAAAGAAAAATACATTTTTCAGCTTAAACTCATCAAGTATCAATCGAAAATAAATTAGTGTGTCAATATTAATTCTCTTAATTTTGTAAGCTGACAAAACAGAAATATCATAAAATAGATGAGTGAACACTATCATTTATGAGATGAATATTAGCCAATATTACATAGATTTAGCGATTAATTTTTACATTAAAACAAGGTAAATATGTCGAATAACGATATTTTAAAAAAATTGAGAGTTGCCCTTAGTCTTCGCAATGATGACATCATTCATATTCTGTCATTAGTTGGCTTTACGGCTACCAATGCTGAATTAGGCGATATGTTCAGAGCAGAAGACCATCCTAAATTCAAGAAATGTGGCGACCAAATTCTTCGTAATTTCTTAAATGGCTTAGTTATTCATCTGAGAGGCCCGAGAGAAGAGAAAGTTTAAATATATAGGGATTAGTTTATTTGAGATTAGGAAACAGGCAAATTATTTCCTCCTGATTTAGAATAAATAGATTTTTAATCTAATGCCTCACCTACCCTAAAAACGTCTTCAAAGGAATTATACAAAGGTACAGGCGACAATCTGATAACATTGGGTTCTCGCCAGTCGCCAATAATTCCTTTTTTTATTAATTTATCGAATAATTCTTTGCCGTTTTTTTCTACCAAAATTGATAATTGACATCCACTTTCGTCAGGATTTGTGGGTGTAATAATATTGAGAATTTGCTCATTTTTTTGATTAAATTCTTCCAAAATAAACCTGAGAAAACCTGTCAGTTTTATACTTTTTTCTCTCAGGTTTTCAATACCCGCTTTCTCGGTAATTTCTAAAGCTGCTCTATGACAAGCCATTGCCAAAATAGTAGGCGTACTCAATTGCCAGCCGTCCGCTCCATTCATTGGAACAAAGCCTTTTTCCATTTTGAAACGGGTTTTCTCTTCATAACCCCACCAACCTGCCAATCGTTGTAAATTAGACTGATGGTGATTTTCATGAACAAAAATTCCAGAAACGCCACCCATACCAGAATTGAGATATTTATAAGAACACCAAACCGCAAAATCCACATTCCAATCGTGTAATTGTAGGAGAATATTTCCGACGCAATGAGCCAAATCAAAACCTACTTTCGCCCCCATTTCTTGTGCTTTTTCCGTAATCAACTTCATGTCAAAAACTTGCCCTGAATAATAATTAATTCCGCCCATCATCACCAAAGCCAATGAGTCTTTATTTTCCTCAATTTTCTGCAAAATATCTTCTGTGCGGAGCGTAAGTTCTCCTTCTCTCGGGAAAATTTCAATGATTGCCTCCTCAGGATTAATCCCTCTAAATTCCAAATGTGTTTCTAAAGCATATTGGTCGGACGGAAAAGCACCACCTTCGCACAAAATCTTAAATCGGGTTTCAGTAGGTTGATAAAATGAAACCATCATCAAGTGTAAATTGACGGTTAAATTATTCATTACCGAAACTTCCGAAGGCTTGGCTCCTACAATTTTAGCTAAAGGTTTTTTGAGATGTTTGAGGTAGCCAATCCAATTATCTTCGCCTTCAAACCAACCTTCAACACCTAAATTTTGCCATTTATCTAATTCATTATCAAGGCATTGACGAACGGATTTAGGTTGTAAACCCAAAGAGTTTCCGCACATATAAATTTGTTGTTTCCCTTCGTGAACAGGAATATGGAAGAGATTTCGAAAGTCTTTTAACGTATCCGCTTGGTCGAGTTCTTGAGCGTATTGAAGTGTGTTTTGGAATGACATTGTTTTGTTGATGTTTTCTTACAAAACTAATGATAAAGAGTAGATGTTCAAATTTTAAGATGAAAGGGAAGCCACAAACGCTTCTGGTTCGTCGGGTGTTAGAAGAATTTTCTTTTCATCGTTTGTTGTCACTAATACAAAATTCTCTTTACGAGTAATATACCATGTCATACTGCCCAAAGTAGAATTCCAAAATTTACCGTAGCTTCCAAAAAATCCGCCAGAACCAAACGTCCGAATACTATTTTTCACTTTAGATTCATCAATCATTTCTACGGATTTAATATCGCTTCTCAGAATTTTGACATCACTTATCATACGATGTATCATTAATTTATCGTCAGAAACAGTGTAATTATTGGGACGAAATGCGTAGGCAATTAACAAAATCAATGTTAACGAAATAGGGATAACAGGTAATGCCTTTTGTTTATTTACAAGTTCATCGGTAAGGGTAAGGGCAAAAACTATAACTCCAATTATTACCACACAAACGGCGATAGTTGTAATTTTATTAAATTTGTCTAAGGAAGTAGTAAAAGTTTTCATTTTTAGGGAGATTAAATTGATTTCGTGAAAATAGGTGAAATTACATCACCTTCCAAAGTAATTTTAAAGCATCCATCAAATCAGCGTGATAATTGGCGGCAATGGGAACAAAAACATTATCGGTAACACTAATTTGATGCTTTTCTACTTTTAAAACATGATTTAGATTGACTAAATATGACTTATGAATACGCATAAATTTATGCTTTGGTAGCGATTCTATTGCTTCCGTCATGGTCATCCGAGTGAGTGTTTTTCTGTTCTTTTCCTTGAAAGTCAGGTAATTGCCTTCCGACTGTACATAGAGCAAATCATCAATCACAATTCGTACTAAATCATAACCTTCTTTCACAAATAAATAAGGCATATCTGCTTCTTTTCCTTTTACTTCTTGCATTCCGTCATAAGCCTTTTGGCAAGCCTTCATAAATCGTGTAAATTCGATTGGCTTCATCAAATAGTCTATGGCATTCAAATTAAACGCATCAACGGCATATTGAGAATACGCCGTTACGAAAATTACCGACGTATTTTCTGGTAATAATTGTGAGAAATCCAATCCAGTAATATCAGGCATATTGATGTCTAAAAACACCAAATCAACAGGATTTTGCTTGATGTATTCTAAGGCTTCTTTAGCACTTACAAACGTAGATTGCAGGTCGAGAAAACTTACTTTTTTGGCATGAGCTTTAATAACTTCTAACGCTAACGGTTCGTCGTCAATGGCAATGGCTTTGAGCATTTTGAGTACGACAGGTTTCCAACCTGTCATTAGTTAAGGTTGTAGCACAGGTTTCCAACCTGTCTATTGAAAATTATGGAATGACAGGTTGGAAACCTGTCCTACAAATTTACAGTAAGTGAAACCGTAAAAACATTATCCGACGAATTAGTAGCAAGCTGATAACCAGCAGGATAATATAAATCTAAACGTCGTTTGGTATTTTCTAAACCCGTTCCTGTTCCAACCTCCAATTTATCATTTACTTTGATAATACTATTTTTACAGATAAAAGTAAGTTGCTGATTTTCAACCCGAAAACTCATTTCGATAAAACTTTCTTCGTTGATACTAATTCCATATTTAAAGGCATTTTCGATGTAGGGAATTACCAATAAAGGAGCGATTTGAGCAGGGTTTTCATCCCAATTAATATCTGTTTCAATGCTGATATTTGGTCGATTTGGTACTCGCATTTTATTCAATTCAATAAAATCATGCAAAAATCGAATCTCTTTTTCCGCCTCAATTTTTTCATTTTTTGTCCCCTCCACCACGTGTCGCATAATACTTGACAATTGTAAAATCCCTTCCGAAGTTTTGGGACTTTCCTCTACAATTGCCGAGCCATAAAGATTATTTAGCACATTAAACAAAAAATGCGGATTAATCTGAGCCTTCAAAGCCGTTAGCTCCGCTTGGGATTTTTGGGCGATTAATTGGGCTTGGGTTTTGGTGTTTTTAACGTAGTTTTTAACTAAACCATAAGTGATAATAAGTAAAAAAAATAATGCAGTTGAAAGTGTAGCATCTCTTTCCCTATAATCCTTTATCAATGCTCCAACAGCATCTTTTGAGGTAGTACTTTTAACTTCTGAAAATTTATCAATGAAAGCATTATTTTTGTTCAACAACCAATAGATTGATTCCCAAAATAAATTATAAAAAACAAGCAACCAAATTATAAAAGCTAATATATAATTTGTATCTACTTTTTGAAGAATGTATTTGAAGAAAATGCGGTAAAAAACTTCACCAAATAGATAAATCACTGAACCAAAAATTATTACTATGAAAAATAAAGGAAATATCATTAACACATTTACTCCAATTGTATTTTCACAATCTTTACATCCTCTATTATATCCATCATTCATTCCTTTAGTAAAGTCTATGATAAACTCCCCTCTTTCAACTAATACAAAAGCACATAATCCTGTAATTAATAATATCCACCCGTAGTATTTATCAAAAAAAGCCTTGTTTTTAGGCTGACCAACAGGCATATTTTTAGTCGTATTTTTCATCTTAAAAAAGTTTAGCAATTAGCATGATTAAAATAGGAAAACTTGTAATAAAATTCCAAACAGCATGTAAACCCATACTATAAATAAGTCCAAATTTCATTCTGATAAAACCCAAAACATAACCCGAAACAAACTGACTACTTACCAATGGAATGGCTAAAAAATAGTTATTGATATGTTCAAAATTAGTGAGGTGCATCAGCCCAAAGATAATAGCAGAGAGATGAAAAATAAAAGGGAAGAAGCGAATCCATTGTTTTTCAAGTTGGTTATCAAAAGGTTTCATAGCAATTCTGATGACTGGAATTAGAGAAAAAGTAATACCAACAATAAAGGCAATGTCTTGGTTATCTTTTATGGTAAATTTTGCAATTAGCCAAACAACCATTAATATCATCACTGCAATAGCCGTTTTACTATATCTGAGAGCATATCTAAAGGTAAGTTCTTCAAAAATTGGAGCAAAAGCGACAATCATTAAATAGTTCGTCCAGTTTTTATCCCATACAACACTTTCAGCACCTGTTAGTTTTTTTGTAATGAAAATAACTAAAAATATGATTGGCAAAAGACTCAATTTGAATTTGAGCAATTGTTTAATGGAAGCAATTTTGTTTTGAAGAGTCAGCGTACTTTCTTCAACGTTGTAATTGGGATTTTTGACGTAATTTAAAAATTCGTGAACCATTTGCTTATACTGACTTTTCGGGCGATTCCATGATACATTTGCGAGCGTAAAGGTAAGTTCCATAGCTGTTAATTAGTTTTGATTTGTTTGATGATTCAAAACTACGTAGAACAATACACCGCTAAAAATGGAAGTGATGAAGTTGAAAAGATTTGGGACGAAGTAGTGGTTTGGTGGGATTTGGGGGACTCGCAGATAATACTTGACTTACGCCTTGATTTTCAAACGCAGATTTAAACAGATTTTTGTCAATAAAAAACGCAGATTCAAACAGAACAAAATCTGCTTAAATCTGCGTTATCAGCGTGCAAAAAAACTTACAAAGCTCCTGCAATAATCTCTTCCACAACCGTCGGGTCGAGTAATGTTGATGTATCGCCTAAGCTACCTATTTCTCCTTCGGCAACTTTTCTTAAAATTCTTCGCATGATTTTACCCGAACGTGTTTTTGGTAAACCACTCACAAATTGGATTTTATCAGGTTTGGCAATGGGTCCAATTACACGGGTAACCGTTGCTAAAATATCTTTACGAGTTAAGTCTAAATCACCCAAATGTTTTTCGCAAATCACGTAGGCATAGATTCCTTGTCCTTTGATGTCGTGTGGATAACCCACAACGGCAGATTCTACCACACCTAAGTGCATATTGATGGCATTTTCAACTTCGGCAGTACCAATACGGTGTCCAGAAACGTTCATCACATCATCCACACGTCCCGTAATTCTGTAATATCCGTCTTCGTCACGCATACAACCATCACCTGTGAAATAGAGATTTTTGTAAGTCGAGAAATACGTTTGGATACAACGTTCATGGTCACCATAAGTAGTACGAATAATACCTGGCCAAGGGAATTTAATACACAAGTTTCCAGAAACACCATTACCTTTAATTTCATTACCGTTTTCATCCACTAAAATGGGCTGAACTCCTGGCAAAGGCAAAGTTGCATAAGCTGGTTTTGTTTTGGTAATTCCTGCAATTGGTGAAATCATGATACCACCCGTTTCAGTTTGCCACCATGTATCTACAATTGGGCATTTACCTTTTCCGATGTTCTCATTATACCAATTCCATGCTTCTTCGTTGATTGGCTCACCTACCGAACCAAGCGTTTTTAATGAACTAAGGTCTTTATTTTCAACGAATTTATCGCCAAAGCCCATCAACGAACGAATTGCCGTTGGTGCTGTATAGAGGATATCAACTTTGTGCTTATCAATCACCTCCCAAAAACGTCCTGCATCTGGATAAGTTGGTACACCTTCAAACATCAAACTGGTTGCACCATAACACAATGGGCCATAAACAATGTATGAATGTCCCGTAATCCAACCAATATCTGCCGTACAAAAATGCACTTGATTAGGTTGATATTGGAAAACGTTAGCAAATGTATAAGTGGCATAAACCATGTAACCACCACAAGTATGCACCACGCCTTTCGGTTTGCCCGTAGAACCTGATGTATAAAGAATGAACAACATATCTTCGGCATCCATTTCTTCGGCTGGACAGTCGGATGATACCGTTTTTACTTCATTTTCCCACCATACATCACGACCTTTTAACATAGAAACTGGGGTGCGAGTACGGGTTGATACGATAACTTTTTGAACAGACGGACATTGAATCAAAGCATCGTCAACGGTTGCTTTCAAGCCTATTTCTTTATTTCCTCTGAACGAACCGTCAGACGTTACAACGATATTACATTGAGCATCATTAATACGGTCAGCGATTGACTGAGCCGAAAAACCACCAAATACCACCGAGTGAATTGCACCAATTCTGGCACAAGCCAAAACCGCAATCGCCAACTCAGGAATCATCGGCATATAAATACAAATTCTATCCCCTTTTTTAGCTCCGTGTTTTTTCAAAACGTTAGCAAATTGACATACTTTTTGATGTAACATCTTGTATGTCAATGTGATTGATTCTTCTTCAGGGTCGTTAGATTCCCAAATAATAGCAGGTTGGTCGCCACGAGTAGCCAAATGACGGTCGAGAGCATTTTCGGTAATATTCATTTTACCACCCACAAACCACTTGGTATGAGCTTTAGAAAAGTCCCACTCCAACGTTTTTTTCCACGGTTTACGCCATTGGAAATTCTGAGCAACTTCTGCCCAAAATCCTTCGGGGTCAGTAACTGATTGATTATAAACTTCTTCGTATTCGTCGAATGATGAGATTTGTAAATTCATTTTTTGGTACTGTTGGTTTTTGATTATCAGTTTTTTACCCAAAGGCAAAGTAAATCGTAATTCTAATGGTAATTTGTTATTTCACATTAATTTTCTAAATTGAACAAAATAAATGTGGTACAACGTTTTATAATAAAATAGTTAATAATATGACAGCAATAGTGAATAAAAATATGGTTAAAGAAGCTCTTCGTGAATTAATTGATGAAGAATCTGTGACCCTTAAAAACACGCTAATCTCAATTTTTATTAATAATCCAAATCATACTTCAGATAAGGAGTTAGAGTTTCTAAACTCTTTTTTAAAAAATCTAAATGAAATTCAAAATAGAGAAGAACATACTCCCAACTCTGATGACGAATTTGAAAAACTTATAGATAAAAATTTCGAACGTTTCGGAGAAACTTTTAGAGCCTTAGCATGATACAATATTTAAACAAAGAACAAATTATCAGGTTAAATCAAGCTACACTTTATGCACATGGAGGAAATTTCATGCCTCCTCATAATTTTCTACACGAAGAAAACCTTGATTATCTCATCGAAGCAGTCCAAGCTGAAATGTTTGGTGTACCACTCTATCCTACTATTTCCGATAAAGCTGCCATTTATTGTTACAACATTATCTGTAATCATATTTTTACAGATGGAAATAAACGCACTGGCTTGGCAGCTTCATTAATCTTTTTAAATCTAAATAAATATGACATTTCAACAAAAATTACTAATCCAATACTAACCGATTTTATTATCAAAGTTGCTTCTGGACAATCAAGTTTAGCAGAGTGTCGATTATGGTTTTCTGCAAATACTATCATTACAGACTAAAGTCTGCGATACTAAGAAAAATACAATTTATTCTCCTTCAAAGCATATCCCAAAATTACAACTCAAAATTACAGAATCTATCCTTGTTTGAAAGTATTACGCTAAAATAATATACCTTATCTTGCTAAAATAATATCGCTATTTTAAAGTACATTTCCAATCTTTCGTTTCAATAAAACTTGCTTTATTTCTTCCAAAATTGCGGGGTCATCAATTGTCGATGGAACAGTAAATTGTTCTCCATCAGCTAATTGTCGAATTACTTTTCGGAGGATTTTCCCTGAGCGAGTTTTGGGCAAACGTTTTACTAAAATGGTATTTCGATAAAAGGCAATAGCTCCTATTTTATCACGAATGAGCGTAATTGTCTCATTTTCAAGTATTTTATCATCAATCAATTGACTATCTTTTAATACGACAAAACCAATAGGTCTTTGTCCACGCAATTCGTCTGCAATACCTAAAACTGCACATTCTGCCACAGCTGGATGAGAGGCAATAATTTCTTCCATCGCTCCCGTAGAAAGGCGATGTCCCGCCACATTTATAACATCGTCAACTCGTCCCATCACATATACATAGCCGTCTTCATCTATATATCCACCGTCACCTGTGAGATAATAACCCTCAAAAGTGCTTAGATATGATTCTTTAAAACGGTGATTATCATTCCAAAGTGTTGGTAAACTACCAGGAGCCATTGGTAGTTTAATACAAATATATCCTTCTTCATTGGCTTTCAATTCCTCTCCTGCTTCATTCAAAATCTTTAATTCAAAGCCACAAACTGGCTTCGTGGCAGACCCAACTTTTACAGAAAACTCCTCTACTCCCATCATATTGGCAACAATCCCCCAACCAGTTTCTGTTTGCCACCAGTGGTCAATTACAGGAAGATTAGAAATTTCTTTTAGCCACAATAAAGTTGATGGGTCGCAACGTTCACCTGCTACAAAAATACTTTTCAGCGAACTGAGGTCATATTTTTTCATTAATTCAACCGTTGGGTCTTCTTTTCTGATAGCTCTGAAAGCGGTCGGAGCAGTAAAAAAGCAATTAACTTTATGGTCGGCAATTACTCGCCAAAAAGTACCAGCATCGGGAGTTCTAATGGGTTTGCCTTCAAAAAAGACGCTTGTACAACCATAAATTAAGGGTGCATAAATAATATAGGAATGCCCCACAACCCAACCAATATCCGATGCCGCCCAGAATACATTTCCTGCTTTTACATTATAAATATCTTGCATTGAGTAGTGCATCGCTACGGCATGACCACCATTATCTCTAACAATCCCTTTTGGTTTGCCCGTCGTGCCAGATGTATAAAGAATATAAAGCGGGTCTATTGCATCAACTTCCACACAATCAGCGGATTGAGCATTATTCTGCAATGCTTTAAAGTCAATATCACGACCCTCAATCATGCTGGCAAGTGCTTGTGGACGTTGCAAAACAATGGTATATTCTGGTTTAAATTCAGCTTTTTCGATGGCATCATCTAACAGCGGTTTGTATGGAATTACTTTATCAAACTCTATTCCGCAAGAAGCTGAGATGATAACTTTGGGCTTGGCATCATCAATTCTAATGGCTAATTCGCTCGGTGCAAAACCGCCAAAAACGACGGAATGAATTGCCCCTAATCTTGCACAAGCCAACATCGCCATGGCTGCTTCGGGTACCATCGGCATATAAATGACCACGGTATCACCTTTTTCAACGCCAAGACTTTTTAGTCCACCTGCCAATTTTGCTACGGCATCACGCAATTCTCTAAACGTATATTTCTTTACAGAGTTGGTTGCAGGCGAATCATAAATAAGTGCGTGTTGCTCACCTCTCCCATTTTCAACGTGATAATCGAGGGCTAAGTAAGCAGTATTGAGTTTTCCACCTTCAAACCAACGATAAAAACCGTCTTCATCTTGCGACAGGATGGTTTCTGGCTTTTTGAACCATGCAATTTTATCAGCTTGCTCTGCCCAAAATTGCTCTTTATTATGAATACTATGATTATATTTTTCTTGATATTTCATGATTTTAGAAGGATTTAACAGAGTGATTTTTCAAAAAAGGCAATAGATTTCCCTGAATGATTTTAGGTATTTCATGAAAAATCAGATTATTTTTCATAATTCCTATAATCATTCCTACTATTAAAAATCACTCAATTACTGGTTTTAAGAAGCCGAGCCAGAAACTACATTGATGGCTAAGGCATTTACTTTTGCCACTAAAGTACGTGTTGAAAAAGGTTTGGTAACGTACAAATCTGCCCCTACTGAATATCCTTTTTCCATATCCATTTCTTTATTTTTGGCACTCAGAAAAATTACTTTTATATGCTCGAAGCGAAGACTATTTTTGACGTGATAACAAACTTCATAACCATCAACATTAGGCATCATTATGTCCAACAAAATAATGGATGGCACTTCTTTTTCAATAATATCCATCGCTTCTGAGCCGTCACGAGCAATAAAAACTTGATAGCCTTCTTTTTTCATTAGAAATTCTAATGACATCAAAATACTTGGCTCGTCGTCAACGATTAAAACTTTTATTAACTCTTTCATTTTTTTAGATGCTTGATATTTCGATGTTTGATTTTTGATGGTCGATGTTTGATTTTCAATGTTTGAGAAAACGAACATCAAATAACAAACATCAAGCATCGAAATTTAAACTACTGAAATCATAAAGGTGAATTTTGATCCACTGCCTACTTCACTTTCTACCCAAATTTGCCCATTGTGTAATTCTATAATTTTCTTAGAAATCGCCAATCCGAGTCCGCTACCTTTTGGTTTTTTAATGGTTTGGTCTTCTGCTTGGAAGAATTTATCGAAAATGAGCCGTTGGAATTTCTTATCAATACCAGCACCATTATCCTGAACACTGGTATAAATACAACCTTCTACGTAATGTGTTGCAATGATGATTTCACCTTTTTGCGGTTCACAATATTTAATGGCATTCGACAACAAATTAACTACCACTTGTGTCAATTTATCACGGTCTGCTTCAAATCTTGGGGCAAAACGGTCTGGAATAAAGACCAATTTGATACTCTTTTCCTTCACTTGTTGATGTAAAGTATCAATGACATCTTTGATAATATCCTGAATATCAACTTCTTCTTTGTCTAATTTTTGTTTCCCTGATTCGTATTTTTCTAAATCTAAAACCTGATTGATGAGTCTTCCCAAACGGTCGGATTCTTTCACGACTGTTCCTAAAAAATGCTCTCGTTCATCAGGCTCCATATCTGGATTATCAAAAACAATTTCAGATAAAGCACGAATAGAAGTCAGTGGTGTTCTGATTTCGTGGGCAACTGTTGAGAGGAAATCGTCTTTCAGTTTATCAGTACGTTTCAAAATTTCGTTGGCATCTTTTAGTTCAGAAGTCGCTTTTTCTAACTCAACTGATTTTTTTCTCAAGCTTTTATTGGCTGATAATAATTCTTGCGAAGATTTCAAAATACTGATTACTTCTTCGGTAGAAATTTTCTCTTCTTTTGATACCGATGAAATCATAATCCGAGCCGATGCCGTTCCGACTACTCCTGCCAAAAGTTTTTCGACGTATCCAACCAATTTAGGGTCAGCTCGTTCACTTTTAGTATTCAAACCGTGCTTTTGAGCAAAAAGCCTTAATACTTTTTCAGAGCGTTTTTCACCAAAAAAATTGCTCAAAAGTATCTTTATATCATGCACATACGCAGTTCCACGCCAAATGGCAGAAGGTTCTAATTGTTCAGAATATTGAAAAATATCCACAAAAATTACCGCTTGATTATGCTCAATTGAGGAAACAGGACTATTAATTGAAAAGTATAAATAACAACCAACGTTAATCATCAAACTCCAAAATAATCCGTGCGAGATATTATCCATTCCTTTCAACCCAAAAAGTGAAAAAGGTTTCAGAAATTCCATTCCAAATAAACCGTAGTCAATAATTGATTGAGGGAAAAAACCTGCTCCCACAATTGAAGGCAACACCAGTGTATAAAACCAAACGATTGCCCCTGAAACTAAACCAATTAAAGCTCCTTTGCGATTACCTGTTTTCCAAAAAATACCGCCAATAATAGCTGGCGTAAATTGTGCAACGGCAGTAAATGAAACCATTCCGATGGAAACTAAAGAATAATGTTCTGCTATTGTTTTGTAATATAAATACGCCAAAAGCAAGATTAATACAATGGAAGTTCTACGAATATTATTCACCAACCCACTCAAATTTCCTTGAAAATGTTCTTGTATTTTTTTACTTTTCAAGACAACAGGCATTACTAAGTTATTGGAAACCATCACACTAAGAGCAATTGTTTCAACGATAATCATACTTGTTGCTGCCGAAAAACCACCAATGTAGGTAAATAGAGTCAGTATTTTCTGATTGAACTTTAAAGGAATTGCCAATACATAATTATCAGGATTGACGGTATTATTGGTAAAAAGTAATTCTCCACCCAATGCCGTCGGAATCACAAAAATATTAATCAGTAACAAATACAAAGGAAACAACCACATGGCTTTATTGAGGTGTTTTTCATTGACATTTTCAACGACTGCTACTTGAAATTGGCGTGGCAAAAACATGATAGCCGCCATCGACAAAAAAATATGCCAAACCCAACCCGAAGCATCCGAATCATTGTTAAAAACAAATGTCTTTCTTAATTCTGGTATTAAACTGGCTCTCTGAAAAATATCTCCAAAACCATCAAAAACGATGTAGGTTACAAAAATTCCCGTTGCTAAAAATGCTGCTAATTTGATAATTGACTCGGCTGCAATGGCAGTTACCATTCCTTCGTGGCGTTCGGTTGAATCAATTTTACGAGTTCCAAAAATGATGGTAAAAACCGACAAAACTACCGCAATGTAAAAGGCTAAGTCTCCCCAAAATAAATTATCCGCATTTTGGTCACCCGAAGAATGTGCTACAATCAAAAAACTGCTCGAAATTGCTTTTAACTGAATAGCGATGTAAGGCAAAACGCCCAAAATACAAATCAACGTAACTAAAACGCCCAAAGTGGCACTTTTCCCATATCTGGACGAAATAAAATCAGCTATTGAGGTGATTCTCTGCACTTTACAAATTCTAATAATCTTCCGTAAAACAACCCACCAAAGTGGCATCATAATGGTTGGACCAATAAAAACGGCTAAAAATTCGATACCGTTTGTTACTGCTCTTCCGACTGACCCAAAGAACGTCCAAGCGGTACAATAAACCGCCAGCGAAAGTGCATAGATATACGGATTGGTAACTAAGCTTTTCCCTTTTTCAGATTGTTTTTCTGCCCAATAGGCAACGCCAAAAAGAAATGCCAGATAAAGCAACGAAACCATTATTAATACGACACTATTCATCTTTCTTGATTTCTTTACTTTCCTTTTTGATTACTCGAAATATGGTAATAATAGACAAAATCCAAACAGCGAAAATATACAAATAAAGCACAGGTATTCCGTTGATGCTACTTTCACTATTAAAAATTGATAAAACTGGAAAGGTAAAAAGCACCAGAAATAAACAACTTATTATTAATAATTTTTGGTCTTTGTGAGTTTCCATTAATGAAGAATTAGTAAATCTGTTTAAACTTTGAGATTTCTTAGAAATAAGACTTATAAATTATCTTCATAACCCCGTCTGACTATCGTCCGACTACGTGTAATGTTCTATGAAGTCAGACGATAGTCAGACGGAGTCCGCTCGACCAGACCATAAGATTCCATTTAATCACACCTTCTATTCTTGAACAATTTAACTAATTTTTATGGCTATTCTAATAAACAATCAGCTATACTTGCTAAGAAAATATAGCTAAAAAGAAAATATGCCAAGAATCCAGATTACTCAAAGATTTCTGTGGCATATTTTACTTAAACATCTATCCCTAAAACTATGTTTTAGTATCTTTAATTAATCTTCAGAATCGTACTCTCCCGAAAGAGCGTATTTTCCAAAAATCAACAATCCACCCGTAATGATTGGCGTAAGCACAAGCATGATGATAATACCAAACACTAAATCTTCTTGTTTGCCCGAAGCAAATTTTGGAAGACCTAAAACTGTAATTCCAAAGTATGCGGTCGCTAAACCTAAGAGTATCCAAACTACTCCTAATATTTTTTTGATTCCGTTCATGTTTCTTTTATGTTTTGACTGTCTGAAAGGCTTTTCGATTTTCGATTTTCGATTTTCGATTTTCGATTTTCGATTTTCGATTTTCGATTTTCGATTTTCGATTTTCGATTTTCGATTTTAAAGAAATTGACTTTCAGACAGTTGAGTTCAAAATTTACAATAATATTTTAAAATACTTGAATGAATGATTTGAGATATTAATAGATTTTTAATTTATCTAATAAAACTAATCACCAATAACTAATCCACCAGTAACCAGTAACTAATCACCAATAACCAGTAACTAATCACTAAATTTCCTTTAGTCTCTGATACTCTTATCTTCTTTGATATACAATAAACCAATTACAAAACATACTCCTGCCACAATCATTGGGTATTTCAAACCTTCTAAGTATGGTTGTGCATTTACGATTGCTTGTCCTGCTTTTTCAGCTACATCATTGGCATCTTTAGCCGTTGATACTAAGTAAGTTGCGATAGCTGGCATCAATCCACCGAATACACCGTTACCAATGTGATACGGTAATGACATTGATGTGTAGCGAATCTTCACTGGGAACATTTCTACTAAGAATGCCGCAATTGGACCGTAAGCCATTGTTACAAATATCAACTGAATAAATACCATCATAATCAAAGTCCATTTATCAGAATCATTGATTTTAACCGTTTTAGTTACTTCTGCTTTTGGTTGGTCAGCTTCTGCTTTTCCTGCTACGATAGTCAATTTTTTAACTTCTTTGTAAGTTGTTCCGTCAACGTAAGATTTGTTAGTTGTTGTGGTAATCAATGAATCTGTTGTTGATTTTGGAGCTAATTCTCTCTTCACCTCAACTTTCGTATTGGCAGTAACTTCTTCTTTATTCTTTAAATTAGTGGTTTGGTACATTTTTTCGTAAATCGGACGGTAACATAATACACCCAATAACATACCTGTCAACATGATACCTTTACGACCAATTTTATCCGACAACCATCCAAATAATACGAAGAACGGTGTTCCTAACATCAAGGCAATAATCAAAAGTGTGTTTGCTTGGTCAAAGTCAATATTCATGATTTTCAATAAGAAAGTCTGAGCATAAAATTGTCCTGTGTACCAAATAACACCTTGCCCCATTGTTGCTCCAAATAAGGCTAATAATACAAATTTGAAGTTCAATTTATTACCAAACGATTCTTTCAAAGGATTTACAGACGTTTTACCTTCGGCTTTTGCTTTGGCAAAAAGTGGAGATTCCGACATATTCTTACGAATCAAAACCGACACATAAACCATGATGATTGATACCAAGAAAGGAATTCTCCATCCCCAATCTTCCCAAGAAGCTTTTTCCATTGAGTTTTTCGTAACCAAGATTACTCCCAATGAAATAAACAAACCTGCCGTTGCCGTAATCTGAATCCACGAAGTCCAAAAACCACGCTGACCTGCTGGCGAGTGTTCGGCTACGTAAGTGGCGGCTCCACCGTATTCACCACCAAGGGCAAGACCTTGTAAAAGTCTGAGTACCAATACTAACAGCGGAGCAAAGAAACCAATTGTTTCGTATTTGGGAACTAAACCAATCGCAAACGTGGCACCACCCATCAATACGAGCGTAACCATAAAAGTGTATTTTCTACCAATCAAATCGCCAAGACGACCAAAAAATAATGCTCCAAAAGGACGAACCACGAAACCCGCAGCAAAAGTGGCCAATGTTGAAAGAAATGCCGCCGTTGGGTTATCTTTCGGGAAAAATTGAGTGGAAATAATAGTCGCTAAACTACCAAAAATGTAAAAATCGTACCATTCGATGAGCGTTCCAACTGAGGATGCTCCAATAATGGCTGCTAATCCTTTAGTCGAAGTTTTTTCTGTATGTGTTGACATAACGATAATAAGGGGTTATTTGAGTGATTTTGAGTGTTTTTCTTTAAAAATTATAAACCATAACTGCCGCAACACGACCGTTGGTAGCATCGAAAGCTCTTCCTAATGAACTTGTACTTGCCTTAAATGAAATAGATGTTGGCAAAGAACCATCTGCATTTGGCACATTGCCATCAATATCTGCCCATTTCATGATTGACAATTCGTATTCAAGAGCTAATTTCATTTTGCCAGAATAGAAATCAATTCTTGGAGCAATTCTCAACAAATTATCAAAAGTACGCCCAGTACCAGTACTGATGCCTCTTCCCTGAAATGCTAAAGTTCCCGCTCTAACACTACTACTCGAAATAGCATTAGATAGACCTAAATTCTGCAAATATCCTACAAAAACGGCTGGTTGAACTTTTTTAGATTTTGTTGAAATAAATTCTCCCCACATATTCAATTGATTTTGTGCTGAATATTTCCATTCTCCAGTTGTGGCATCTCTATATTCTGCAAAACCGCCCATACCTACGTACTGTGTGTAACTTTGTCCATAAGTAGTATGAAATTTCATCGTTACTTTATCAGTTGTCAATTTTGCAAACGCTAACAAATTGAGTGTAAACAAACTACTACCGATATTTTTCTGCACATTACCTGTTCCTGTTCCGCCATAAACTCCCGTAGAAGTATTTTTTGTATCGGTAATTTTTGGGGTTAAAGTATTTCCTTCAAAACCAACAGTTGCCAAAAACTTCTTGTTTTCATATCCTAATTGAGCCGCAAAAGCTGGAGTAGTAGAATATTTCTGAGCATCTACTCCAGAACCTACTGCAAATGTTCCTGCGGGACTAAAACCTGCTAAATCATAACCGAAAATCATTCCCATCAATGACATTTCTTTTCCTAATTTGTGTGTCAAACGAACTTGTGGAACGAATGAGAAAGGATTGAAAGGAATACCTGTACTAAAATTGGCAGTTCCTGGAAAACATTTTGGAATAAAATTCGGATTCCAATATTGACCAATCATTAATTGATTTTTCGTCCAATCCATTGCCACAAAAGCATGACGAAGACGTAATAAATTCTCTGTCCCACTTCCAGAACCTCCTGTACCGTTGGTAATTCCGAAAAAGTCGGTTTCTAAAGTTCCAGAGATTTTTGCTCCAAAAGCAGAAATTCCACCCATTCTTACTCCCAAGCGTGTCACAATTGCCGAATACCCTAATTGCGGAACTGCGTTGGCATCATCATTGGGATTAGCCGTCAAAGTTGTTCCAGTTCTTGTCGGAAGATTGGTGGCATCCAAAGGATAAACATCTAAAACTCCGTCTCTTAAATCCAGATTTCGGCGAGAATTATAATAAACATCATTTCTCAAAAATCCGTAAACTGTCACTTTTTGTTCTGCTGGTGGAGCAGGAGCTGGCGTAGCAGTTGTTGTACTTGTACTGGTTGTTGCTGGAGTTTGTTGGGCGAAAATCTGGCAATTAGCCAGCACTCCGCCCAACAGACAGAGTATTACTTTCTTCATGACACTAATGGTTTCTTATGGTTTTGTTTTGTTATATTTTGTACTAAAAAATGATTTTTTTGTACAATGATGAGCCAAAGGTCATAAAAAAAACTATACAGTCAATAGCAATGATATACTCTTGCTATTTTTGTATAGTTTTATACTATTTTTCAAACAAAACAACCTTTAAAATAACCCAATAGGCACATTTAACGATTGTATAATCTGCTTAATGTTTTAATCTTTCCCATTTAATGAGCATAAATTTATCTCCAAGCTCCGTCACAATCATTCCAGCATCTCTAAGGTTTTCTCTTTCGCTATAAAAAGCCACTAATTCCCTGTGATTCATGATTTTATAGGTTGGGTAATACTCTGAATTTTTAGGAATTTTTATTTGATATTTCTTTACCCAATTCATCACAGAAACGTGAGAAACGCCTAAAAGTCGCTCAATTTCCCGATAACTCACACCTTCTATATACAATTGTAGGGCTTTAATAACGTAATAAGTTGAAATGCCTTTACCCATTTTTTCAACCGTAAAGTTATAATTACAGTCTTTGCATTTAAAGCGTTGTTTTTCATTGATAACGCCACTTTTTGTTATATTATTACCATCACAACGGGGACAATTTGGATTTTTCATATAAATAATGTGATATAGTACATTTAGCAAATCTATATTAAATAAGCAACAAAATGAAATTTGTTCGAAATAAAATTTATTGGCACTTTAAGTATGTTTAACACGAATTTTTCAAAATAAAATTCTGTAAACCAAAAAATAGCCAAATATTATTCGTTTTGTACAACAAGCACTATCAAGTGTTGTATTTATCCAAGATTAACTTATCAATTTTGTCACCGCTACTTTCAGTTTTTCTCTTGCCTGACGTTTTTGAAGGATTATAGGCTCAATAACCCGCTCTTTACAATCCATTAAACTACAACGCTCACAGGTTTCATTGACTTTTCTATGGAGTAAAGCAGAATCACTCAGAAAATTTACACTACTTTTCAAATTATCATCAATCGCAAAACCCAAAGTAATACTACTGTTCACAATTTTGTTTGGTGGTGAAGGTTTTGCTAAACAAATCACTAAGTAATTATTTTCAGTATCAATATATTCCGAAATTTGAGCTTTACAAATAACCTCTTCAGCATCATATCCATTGGCTTTTTGTTCATTTTCCAAATCTTTCAAAATGGTTAACGACAACCACCTCCGACAATAATGTTCGTTCATGGCGGTTCCGTGTGGCGTGTGCAATTTGGTCAGGTGCATTTCCTTGGTCAAATGAAATGAATTATGGTCAACTTGATTATTGAATCGAAGGAAAAATAGATTTTTAATTTTAAAATGGCTCGTCATCACATTCGACAAACGGTGCATAAATACTTCGGGCGTTACGCTGAACAAACGCATGATGTTTAAAAGCATGGCAGCATCCCATTTTGGCGAAGCAAAAAAGTACGTCAAACGACCAATCAGAATGTCTTTATTCACCAAAATTGCTCCCGCAAAATATGAAGCTCTAAAATTATTCAAGACTTGCTCAAACGATTCAACTTCTAAAACCGAAGAAATCATTGGGCGATTTTTGAGTTGTAAATATTGATACCCAATTTCTCGACCGTAAGAAAACGCCTTCTGCTCGGTACTCAAAGTTTTATTGATAAGCAGTTTATTATTTTTAGGGTCAAAAACCGAACGAACCGTGATTAAATCGGGATATTGCTCAGGCGTAAACTCTTCAATGCGATAGTGATAGAAGTTTTCGAGAATATCTTTCAAAAGTTTTTCGTTGGGCGAAGTCGTAGGCGTAATTTCAAATAAAGTCCGAAACTTTTGAGCCGACTCTTCTAAATCTTCAAAATAATTATCGTGCATTTCTTGGTACGACCGCAAAACGGAGAAGTAAAACTGCTCCACTCGCATATCATAATTCCGACTAATTTCAATAATGGTACTGATAAATGCCGATATTTTAGCGGGTGCTTGCGACATCAATTCAATAAAATCGGAAGGTTCAATGCCAAAAATTTCCAAAGGCAGTTCCGTTAAAATATTAGAATTGAGCAATTCTGCGATGGGTTCTAATTGTTTATTGAGCTTTAAAGACACCAACGAATCATAATCCACCTCAAAAGCACTCGCCAAAGCCATGATTTTTTCGGTCTTGGGATATTTCTTTCCTTTCTCAATTTCATTCAGATAAGAAATCGAAAGATTAGATTTTTCAGCGACTTCACTTAATGATAATTTTTTATCAAGACGAAGCTGTCTAATTTTCAGTCCAAAAATGATTTTTACTTTGTCGGTATTAATGCTCATAATTTTATTTTTTTTCAAAATTAGTGAAATATCGCTAAACTTTTCTTCCCAAAAACACCAACAGCGAATATTCGCTTGAGTTGTTTTCTTTAAAAGACCTATTTTCAACAAAATTACTTAGACTTTTTCCAAAAAACGTATGACTTTTTAAAGAAATTTCGCTGATTTTTATTTTTAGCGAAATTTCGCTTGTTTTTATAATTTCGCTTTATTAGGTTTGTCATAGAAATCAGAACAAGGTTAAGATTTCAAGAATACTTCTTCCAGAATAAATAAGGATACATAACAAAGCAAATAAAGACATGATAAAATCAATTCACGGCGTAGAGATATTAGGAGAAATAACTCCGCATTACGAAGAAATTTTGACAGAAGATGCCATCGTTTTCATTCGAGATTTACACCGAATGTTCAACAAGCAACGCAAACAACTTTTGCAAAAACGCAAAGACTTACAGGAAGAAATCAATCAAGGTAAAAAATTAAATTTTCTTGAGAATAAAGCAGCTATTCGTGATATTAATTGGGTGGTTGCTCCTATTCCTGCTGATTTACAAGATAGACGTACCGAAATCACGGGGCCAGTAGATAGACGCATGGTTATCAATGCGTTAAACTCTGGAGCGAAGGTTTTTATGGCAGATTTTGAAGATGCCAATACGCCATCGTGGCATAATTTATTGGACGGACAAATTAACCTGCGTGATGCCATCAGAAAACAAATTGACTTTACGGCTGATAATGGAAAAAATTATGCTTTGAAAGAATTTGTAGCCGTTTTGAAAGTTCGTCCAAGGGGTTGGCACATGGAAGAAAATCACGTTTTTATTGATGGGGCACCCATTTCTGCTTCAATATTCGACTTTGGTTTGTATTTCTTTCATAATGCTTGGGAATTGGTAAAACGTGGAAGCGGCCCTTATTTCTATCTTCCAAAAATCGAAAGTCACCTTGAAGCACAACTTTGGAATGACATTTTCATCGCCGCTCAGGAAGCCATAGAAATGCCAAGAGCAACTATCAAAGCCACTGTTTTGATTGAAACCATCACGGCAGCTTTTGAAATGGATGAAATTTTATACGTATTGCGTGAACACATTGCGGGCTTAAATGCAGGACGTTGGGATTATATTTTCTCGTGCATCAAAAAATTTCATAGATTTTCGGATTGTATTCTTCCCGACCGTTCACAGGTTACGATGTCCGTACCATTTATGCGTGCTTACGCCAAACTTTTGGTAAAAACTTGTCACAAACGCAAGGCTCATGCCATCGGAGGAATGTCAGCGTATATACCAAGTCGTAAGGACGAAAGTATTAATAAATTAGCTTTTGAAAAGGTAAATGCCGACAAAGAATTGGAAGCATCAACGGGTTTTGATGGTACTTGGGTTGCTCACCCCGACTTAGTGCCAGTGGCTTTACAACCATTCAACAAGGTTTTGAGAGAGAATCCGCACCAAAAACACATATTATTAGAAAACGAAAATATTACGGCTGAAGAATTGACAAATTTCAGTATTCCAGATGCTTGCATTACCGAAGCAGGCATACGCATGAATATACAAGTGGGTATTTTGTACATTGAATCTTGGTTGAGAGGCATCGGGGCAGCAGCAATTCATAATTTGATGGAGGATGCTGCCACCGCTGAAATTTCGAGAGCTCAACTTTGGCAATGGCTTCATCACCGTGCTAAAACCTATTATGGTGTAACGATTGATATTTCGATGTACAAATTCTTTTTGGCAGATGAAATACAAAAAATTAAAGATATGGTGGGCGAAGACAATTATTTCAATGGTAGATTTTTCGATGCCATTAATCTATTTGACAAATTGGTTACGCAAAAGAAATTTGATTTATTCCTAACTACTGAGGCATATTCAACACTTTTATCTACCGAAGAGGTGGAGATATAATTCACAACTAATTAACATCAAGCATTTATAACAAAACAAAATCATGAAAATTTCACAAGAAGACCGCATTCAACAATTAATTACAGATTGGACAACAAATCCACGTTGGAAAGGCGTAGAACGTCCATACACCGCCGAAGATGTAGCTCGTTTGGCAGGTTCGTATCAATTTGATTATAGCATTGCCCGCATGGGTGCAGAACGCCTTTGGAATTTATTGCACACCGACGAATGGGTGGCTGGCTTAGGTGCGTTAACGGGAAATCAAGCCGTACAAGAAGTACAAGCAGGAATGAAAGCCATTTATTTGAGTGGTTGGCAAGTAGCTGCTGATGCCAATTTATCAGGAAATATGTATCCTGACCAAAGTTTGTATCCTGCCGATAGTGTTCCGAATGTGGTAAAAAGAATCAACAACGCTTTGTTACGTGCCGACCAAATTCAGTCGGTTAGTGGCGACCAAGATATTCATTGGATGGTGCCAATTGTAGCCGATGCCGAAGCAGGTTTTGGCGGAAATCTAAACGCATTTGAATTGATGAAATGGATGATTGAAGCGGGTGCATCGGGTGTTCACTTTGAAGACCAATTATCATCTGCTAAAAAATGTGGACACTTAGGAGGTAAAGTTTTAGTACCTACGCAAGAAGCCATCAATAAATTGGTAGCGGCACGTTTGGCGGCTGACGTTTGTGGCGTTCCAACTTTGGTAATTGCCCGAACTGATGCAGAAGCAGCCAATTTGATTACCTCTGACGTGGACGAAAGAGACGTGCCATTTGTAGATTATGAAAAAGGTAGAACGTCGGAAGGCTTCTTTCATGTAAGAAATGGTTTGCAACAAGGTATCGACCGAGGATTAAGTTATGCACCTTATGCAGATTTAATTTGGATGGAAACTGGAAATCCAGATTTAGAAATGGCTCGTGCATTTGCTGAAGGTATTCACGCAAAATTCCCTGGGAAAATGTTGGCTTACAATTGTTCGCCATCTTTCAATTGGGCAAAATTTATGGACGAAGAGAAAATGGCAACTTTCAGAGAAGAATTAGCGGCAATGGGCTATAAATTTCAATTTATCACCTTAGCGGGTTTCCATGCCTTAAATACAGCAATGTTTGAATTATCGGCTGACTATGTGGCAAATGGCATGGCAGGTTTCTCGAAATTACAACAAAGAGAATTTGCCTTACAATCAAAAGGATTCAAAGCCATCAAACACCAAGCCTTCGTGGGAACTGGTTATTTTGATGCCATTCAGAATACTGTAACAAGCGGTTTATCGTCAACAGGAGCATTAAAAGGCTCGACCGAAGAAGAACAATTTCATTAATAATAAGTAGAGAATTAGTTTTGGGGATAATACAAAAACCTGCTCTAAAAATTGAGCAGGTTTTTTTTGTAACACAGACTTCAGTCTGTATTATAATTATTCGGCACAACTATTTGTCTGCGACAAATTTAGACCACAGATTAAACTGATTTTACAGATTTACACAGATATAGAGTATGACATAACTTATTGAAATTGGAACTTCCCGAAATAATTCCGTTAGGGGTTAAACTTTCGGGAAGTTGAACCAAATTATTAAATTTCGGCACTATCAACTATTTGTCTGCGACAAATTTAGACCACAGATTGTACTGATTCAACTGATTTACACGGATAAATTTAAAGAAAAATCAGTGCAAATCTGTTTTATCTGTTCTATCCGTGGTCTAATTTTGTCTTGCGACAAATAGTAGATAATTCCGTTAAATTTTACTTCTCATAAGTTATGTCGCAGTCTATAAAATAAATAATAATAATCAGCGAAAATCAGTATAATCCGTTCTATCTGTGGTCTATTGTTTGTCTTGTAACAAACCCTGTATAGTTGCGTTTTTATTTCAACAATTCATCAAATGACAATGAAACATAAAACATCGAACCAACACTTGGATTACCAAAAGCCGTCACATAAGATTTACCCACAAGGTTAGTTCCTCCAATTTTCAGGATAGATTTTAAAGAGGTTATTTTCTTTGAAATCTGAGCATCTAACGTTGAAAAGGCAGGAACAATTGTACTATTGGCATCAAAACCTGCTGTAAAAGCTGACTGCCAAACAAAAGCATCTTGATAACGCAAAATTACGTTAAAACCAAAACCCGTATTGGCTACATTACGATTACTAAAACTGGCATTAAATTTATAAGCAGGCGTATTAAACTCGGGTCTTCCGCCATTGGCAATAATATTTTGGTCAAATTGCTTCAACTGATTGTACGATACATTTCCACCGATTAAATATCCTTTTCCAAGTCGATAATCAAGCCCTAATGACCAACCTTCTGTAATCGTTTCACCCTCAGACGAAGCTGGCAATTGATACACTTGACGAGTATTTGCTGACAAAATTCCCGCAGGATTATTAGTCGTTGATTGAATCAAAATTTCAGAATACACAAAGTTTTTGTATTTGCTATAAAAATAACTTCCATCAATGAATAATCTATCACCAATCAATCCACGATACCCAATTTCATACGATTGTACTGATTCTGGACGGAATTTTTTGAATTGATATGGTTTTAAAACTCCCGAAGTTAAAGCCGTTTTAATTCCTTGTTGTGTTGACAATGTACTTACTAAAGTTGCAATATTTGCTGCCGTCGGAGCAACGCCATATTTTACTGCAAACGCCTGTGGATTCGTCTGTGCTTCAGTTTGTAAGCCTACCGCAATTGCAGGAGCAGCCGCCGTTGCACGTGTTTTTACCTCTTCTCCAAAAGCAGCAACATTGGCAGGCGAATAAGCAGGATTTGTTCCGTCTGGACTTAAATTATATTTGGTGATAAATTCAGACAAACCGCCAATTAACGTAGCCTGATTAGTTTTGATGTCAATATATTGGTTTTGAACAGGAGGAATTCTAAAACCAGTTTGGAAAGAAGTACGAATATGGTGATTATCCCAAGGAGAAACGACTAAGGCTAATCTTGGCGAAAATTGTCCTTCAAAATTTTCATTTTTATCATAACGTCCCGACGCTACCACCTTCAAACCACCATCCAGTAATGTTTTTGATACTTGTAAATAACTTCCCCATTCTTTCACAGAAATTTCACGACCATTTTTGTCTGGGTAAAAAGTTCCTCCCGAATTTAGTTGATAAATACGGTAATTTCCTCCCATAATTATCTCCGCAAATTTCACTTGGTTTTTGAAATTATACATTCCTTCAAATTGGTACAAACTGGTATTATCTTGCAAGTGAGCCCCACCAAAAGGATATAAAGGATTAGAAACATCACCTACATTTAGCGTTTTAACACTATTCAAAGCATCATTAAATGCCTGAGAATTAGGCAAAGGTCTATTTGTATCTGCCACTCCACGAGCAACATTATGAGCTGCAATACCCGTAACGCCTGTCTGTAATGCTTTCAGATACGATGTCAAATAAGTAGGATACCAAACTCTGCTTCCTCCTCCCCATCGTTCATTAAGTAACTGTCCTGCCAAACTGGTAGCAAAAGAATCTCCCGAATTTTCTTGCGTTTTATAACCCCTAATAAAGAAATTAGAGCCTCTCAATTCTAATTTACTTTGCATTCCTGTAAAATTATTGAAAGAATAACGGTCATTTCCTAAATAAGCCGTTGTACCTGTTCCATACATAAAAACGCCAATTGCCTCAATGTTTTCAGATAAACGATAATGAAGAGCAACGTTTCCTTTAATCGTTTTGGCTTCTGGAGCAATCAAATCAGATTCTGAATAAGGAGTACGAGTAACATAAGTACCTTGTGGGATAAAATTCAGAGCCGTTGCTGGCAATAAATTTAAACCAATCATTTGTTCAGCCACCAAACGTAAATCTTGCACCGTTTGGTCACCATAATTATTGACACCATTATAAGCAGGATTATTTTGTTGTGAACTTCCTGCCAAAAAATTCTTGTTGCCATCTCCATAATTGGTAGCCGCCCAATCGTTTTGAGCCTTCATATAAGAGAAGTTAATTTTTACCCCAAACTTATCATTAAATGACTGAGCCCAACGAATACTAAAATCATAAAAAGGTGAATTGACACGACTACGATTTTCTTCATGAGTCATCCCTGTTTTAAGATTTGCACTCAAGCCTTTGAATAAAAAAGGACTTTTCGTATTCATCAAAAGAATACCATTTACCGCATTTGGACCATATAAAGCTGAAGACGTTCCAGGTAAAAATTCGGCACTTTCCATATCAATATCAGAAGTCGCCCCAATTGTTCCAATAGAAAAATTTAAACCTGGAGCCTGATTATCAATCCCATCTACCAATTGTACCAAGCGGTTATTTCCACTGGCATTAAAACCACGTGAATTGATAGACGTAAAAGTGATTGATTGCGTACTAAAATCTACCCCTTTTAGATATTTTAGGCTTTCCAAAAAGTTGAACGAAGGGTTCGCTTGAATGGCACGGCTATCAATTTTCTCAATTGAAACGGGCGAATTCATCACATTTTCTTCAATACGAGCTGCCGCCACCACAACTTCTTCACTTTGTGTAACCTGTTCTATCAAAGCAATCTTGATTTCGGCTTGTGGTTTAGTAATACTGATTTCTTGTGTTTTGTAACCTACGTACGAAATCGCCAGTTTAAAAGGTAACTCAACATTAGTATATAGCGTAAAAGTACCATTAAAATTAGTGGTTGTTCCAGTCACTTTTCCTTTAATAGTAATATTGACACCTACTAAGGCATCTCCAGTACCAGCATCAGTAATAAGACCTGTAATTTTTGCTTGTGAAAAAGAAGCAAAGGTTACTAAGAAAAAAAGTAACGTTAAGCCGACATTTTTAGTAAAATTATTCATACAATTTAAGGACGGACGAAGACATCCACGTTTATGTGTTTTGAAATAAATGTGTTAAATAAACACGTATTATTTAGGTTTTTTATCATTATCAAAATGAAAAACATTAATTTATCAAGACAGTTTTCTTGTTTAATTCCTAAATTTTTTTGTGTTAATATAAATATATCAAGAGCATACGCATCCTTCAAACACAAATCGTACTGACGTTGAAAATTGCAGACACTCGCAAGTTATTAGGTTGTCATTTTTTTCAAGCATCATTTATCTACTAAAAACACACTCAAATCCATCACTCCATTTAACAAAAGTTGTTAAAACAACTTATTAATGTTCGCCATACTCCAATATCTATGTTATTAATTGTTATCAATTGATAATAACCTCTATACGTCAAACGCAAAAATGGCGTATTAAAATAGTGCAATTGATAACCTATTCTTTATTCTTGAAAAATTACAAAACCAGTCAAACCCCACAAATACTTGCACTTTTCAAAGAATATTGTGAAAATATTATATTTAGCGAAATTTCGCTTGATTTAATAATTACGCAACAATATCTTTGCATAAGGAATTCAAGAAAGGAGCTTCTTATCAGTAAAAATTGTAAAAACTAAAATAATGAAACGATGAAACATGACATTCTTATGACCGACCTAAGCAAAACTGCGGACAATATTATCAATCATCCAATCTTCAGTTTACACGCTGATATTCATCTAAATCTAAGAGTTTCAACTTTGATAGAAGAAGCTTTGCAAAACAGAGAAGGTGTCTTGACCGATACTGGTGCATTCATGTGCGACACAGGCAAATTCACAGGGCGTTCTCCCAAAGACAAGTTTGTGGTTTATGACGACAAAACTGCCGACACCGTAGCTTGGGGCGAAATCAATCAAGCTTTTGAAACAGATAAATTTGACAATCTCTACAAAAAAATGCTTGATTTTGCCGCCACCAAAAAACTATACGCTCGTTACGCTTATGCCTGTGCTTCTGAAAAACACAGAACAAACATTCTCGTTATCAATACTTTAGCATGGCATAACTTATTTTGCAATCACCTTTTTTTACGTCCAACAGAGGAAGAAATTGAGAATTTTGAACCTGAATGGACAATTTTAAATATTCCAGAATTTGAAGCAACTCCCGCAGTTGATGGAACTCGTCAAGGCAATTTTACCATCATTGATTTCACCAAAAAAGTCATTTTAATTGGCGGTACAGCTTATGCAGGTGAAATGAAAAAAGGGATTTTCACGGTATTGAACTACGTTTTACCAGAAGAAAAAAAGGTTTTGTCAATGCACTGTTCAGCCAATATTGGGCAAGATGGCGATACCGCTTTATTCTTTGGTTTGTCAGGCACTGGAAAAACGACGCTTTCAGCCGACCCTTACCGAAAACTCATTGGCGACGATGAACACGGTTGGGACGATGACGAAGTTTTCAATTTTGAAGGTGGCTGTTATGCCAAAGTTATCAACTTGAGTCAAGAACAAGAACCTGAAATTTTCGGAGCAATTCGTTATGGAGCAATTCTGGAAAACACCAGATTTATTGGAAAAAGCACAACCGTAGATTATACCAATCAATCTGTAACTGAAAATACCAGAACAGCTTACCCAATCAATTATATTCCAAATGTGGCAGTGCCATCAATTGGCAAAGCACCCCAAAATATTTTCTTCCTCACGGCAGATGCTTTTGGAGTTTTGCCTCCCATTTCAAAATTGAGCGTTGAGCAAGCCATGTATTATTTTGTAGCGGGCTATACCTCAAAATTGGCAGGTACAGAAATGGGGATTAAAGAACCTCAGGCTACTTTTTCAGCTTGTTTTGGGGCAGCATTTTTACCACTTGCTCCTAAAAAATATGCTGAATTATTGGGTGAAAAAATTAAATCTGGCAATGTAAATGTTTGGTTGGTCAATACTGGATGGTCAGGTGGCGGTTATGGCGTAGGGTCAAGAATGAAACTATCATTTACTCGTGCCATGATTAGGGCAGCATTAACAGGAGATTTTGACAGAATTACCTTCAGCAAGCATGAAATTTTTGGATTAGATATTCCTCAAAAATGTCCAAATGTACCAGAGGAAATCCTAAACCCTCGCAATACTTGGAGCGACAAACAGGCTTACGACCAAAAAGCGAAAGATTTAGCCCTTGCGTTTGAAGAAAATTATCAAAGAATTATCAAGTAATTATTTATTCGGCAAGACTTTATGAATAAAACTGATAAAAACTAAAAATGTTTGTCCTGTTTTATCCTTACCAACATATTGCAAAATGTTTGTACCGAAAGATTCTGTTATTTTTTAAGGCTTAACAAACAGTAAATCACGAGCAACATAATGGTACAGGGAGGCTTTTAAAGAATAATAGGTAAAATTTGAGACTGAAAATAGCCAACGTTTGAAACGTTGGCTATTCTATAAATAATTCTCCATACCAATCAATATGCAAGAAGATAACAATTTGGCTCTTCCAATAGGCATCACGCTCGACCGTTTCATTATGCGTCAGCAAGAAGCTTTTCCTTATGCAACAGGTGAACTTTCTCAGTTATTGAGAGATATTGCTCTTGCCTCTAAAATCATCAATCGTGAAATCAATCGAGCGGGACTTATTGACATCACAGGAGCTTTAGGGCGTGAAAATGTGCAAGGTGAATCTCAACAAAAATTGGACGTAATTGCCAATATTCGTTTTATTAGAGCATTGATAAATGGCGGGCAAGTGGTTGGAATTTTATCAGAAGAGGACGATGAAATTATCCAAACAGGAAACCTCAATGCCAAATACGTAGTAGCAATGGATCCGCTCGATGGTTCATCTAACATTGACGTGAATGTTTCTATTGGAACAATTTTTTCCATTTATCGTCGAGTGAGTGCCATTGGAACACCTGCCACCAAAGAAGATTTTTTACAGGGTGGACGCAAGCAAATTGCGGCAGGTTATATTCTTTATGGTTCATCAACCATTATGGTTTATACAACGGGCAAAGGTGTAAATGGTTTCACTTACGAAAACTCATTGGGAGAATATTTTTTATCTCATGCCGAAATGCAAATGCCTAAAGATGGTAAAATTTATTCGGTCAATGAGGCTTATTTTGATGAATTTGCCAATCCAATCAAAGAATTTATCCAAGAAATGCGACAGGAATCTGGCTGTATGGCTCGGTATATTGGTTCATTAGTGGGAGATTTTCACCGAAATTTATTGAAAGGTGGTATTTATTTATACCCTCCTACTCGAAAAGCTCAAAACGGAAAACTACGTTTATTTTATGAATGTTATCCTTTAGCATTTGTCATTGAACAAGCAGGTGGTAAAGCTACTAATGGGCAACATGACATTTTAGATATTGAACCAACTGAAGTGCATCAAAGAAGTATGGCATATTTAGGTTCAGATAGTTTGATTGATAAGTTAGGCAAGAAAACCATCGAACATCACGAGTCGGTCACTAAACAATTAGCTAATATTTAATGGAGATTTTAGCATAATTCAAAAACGAAAAAGGGTAAAAGTTTAAAACTTTCACCCTTTTTCTATATATGGACAAGGCTGTCCGTACTACAATTTTAGTCAACCCAAGAGAATTTATATTCTAATTCTGGCACTTTAATTCTTTCTGTCAAACGAGTCAAACGGTCAGGTAAACGCATCAAGTAGTCTTGAGCTTTTTCTGCTGCCCCATTCAATCCTGTCATGGTTGAGATATTCCAGTCATTCAACAAAATCTCCAAAATATCAATATAATCTTTTCCTGTATAAACACCCAAACGTTGAGCTGCATCTGAGAAATGACCATAAATTCCACCTTTTTCTCCATTCAATTCACGTAAAAAGTGAGCAGGCATAACGATTTTTTGCTTCATCATATCAGCAAAAGCAACCATCATATCAGAAGGGTCAAGTTCAAAAATACTTGTAATAAAACTCTTATATGCTTTATGGTGACGCATTTCATCGGCAGCAATCATTGCACACATTTTCGATAACGAAGCGTTACCATGTTTTTTAGCTAAAGCCCCTGTTCTACGGTGAGATATATTAGTTGCTAATTCTTGAAAAGACGTATAAACGAAAGTCTTGTAAGGGTCGTCATCCGTTTTAATATCAAAACCGTCAGCAATTAAATATTGCGTTGAGGTTTCAACCGCCTTCATATTTACTCTTCCCGAAAGATAGATATACTTGTTTAATAAGTCTCCATGACGATTTTCTTCTGCCGTCCATGCACGAGTCCAACGAGCCCAACCATGTGGTTCGTTAATCATATCAACACCTTGTACTACCATGATTGATGATTCATAAGTTGGCAAAGCCTCCTCCGTAATCATATCACCAATCAAAACAGCCCAATAATCATAAGGTAGTTCACGTGCAGCTTGTTGAAGTTCTTTCACCTCATCAAAAAAAGAGTCCTTTGATGGGTCTGGCAGAAAATCTGAAGGTTGCCAGTTGGTTTCTATCGGAATCAAGTATTTATCCACAATACCGTCCATACCGAGGGCAAGGTGGTTCATTACTTCAATTCTTTGATTTAGCTTTTCCATGATTAGTCTTAGTCGTGGTTTGGTGAACAGTTTGCAAAAAGCTTTTGTAAACAAAATTTGCATCATTGTAATTCTACAAAGATACTCATTTTTTTACAGATTATTTCCTGACTTATGTCACTATATTTAGATTATCTTGTAAATACTAACGAGTTTTTTAGTAAATCTCAACAGATAAAATACTTTTATTCCTGCAACTGTTTATCTGCTTATTCTGTCTTAATTTAAAGTTCATAAATCGTTTCAATTTAAGTCTCCATTTTCTTTATATCTTATCATTACAGAATTTGGTGAAATTATCCTCAACTACCTGCTGACAGGGTTTTCAACCGCTTTCAGTAGCTGTACGAATCCCTGACAGCGGTTGAAAGCCTTGTCGAGGATTTCCGCTAAATAGGGCATAGTTCTGTATCATTTTCATCGTATTTTAGATAAAAATCTTCAAAATATTTTCGAGACATTCTACCCTCATAAACTCTTAATTACTACGCAATAGGTAACGGAAAATTTGTGTATTCTAATAAAAAAGCAGGGAATGAGAAACTTTACTCTTGGGATATTTTTAGTATTATTATTCGGACATTATTTGTTGATAGGACAAGCTCAATGTGGTTTTGAGGATGGTTCTACCGCAGGTTGGGTATTGTCGTACGGCAAAGTCTCTAACAGTGGCGTAAATACTATTTATTCTGGTGAAATAACAGGCACCTCAGGAACGGGGCATCTCATCACAAATATCAGCGATGGCAATGACCCTAAAATTACCAATGAGGTCATTCCGATGGTTGCTCCACAAAGTAATTACTCTATCCGTTTCGGAAGTACAACAAGCGGAAGTTCTTTTTATAGGCTAACAAAAACATTCACTATCAATCAAGAAAACACACTTTTTCAATACAAATTTGCGGTAGTTCTTCAAGATGATTCTAAAGGTCATGCTTCATATCAAAAACCAGGTTTTGGGGTTAAAATACTTGATAGCAACGGTAATAATATTGCGTGTAGTTTGTATGATGTTCAGCTACAAGCCAGTCTCTCGGTTGATGGATTTAAAAGACAAGGAGATTTAGAATACCGAAATTGGACAACCGTAGCAGTTGATTTAAGGAATTATGTAGGACAAACCCTAACCGTCGAAGCAACCGTACATGGATGCACTGCAAGGTCGCATTATGGTTATGCTTATTTCAATGCAACTTGCTCAAAATCAGAGATTCAGCCAGAAACTGGATGTGCTGATGGCAACGGACAACTCCAACTTGATGCTCCTGAAGGTTTTGAAAAATATTTATGGAGTACAGGAGAAACCACTCGTACGATTATGGTAAATGCTACTTTGGGAACACAATTTTCTGTAAAATTATCGCCATACAATAGCCTAAATCAAAGTTGTAATTTACAGATGAATTATACCATCAAAAAAACGGATATTCCTGCCATTACCAATAAGTCAATCTGTATAGGTGAGAGTTTTGTTTTTAGGAATAAAACTTATAATACTTCTGGACAATACACAGAACGAGTTAGCAATTCTGCTTTTTGTGATAGTCTCATTACGCTAAATCTGAATGTAAATCCGTTAAATTATATTACCCAAAATATTAAGATTTGTGAAGGAAATACCTATAATTTTCGTGGTAATTTATATAATACGACAGGACAATATTTCAAAACCATAAGTTCCTCAGATGTTTGTGATAGTATTTTTACGATAAATGTAACCATCGTGCCGATACCACGAGTGTCTAAAAACTTCTCCATCTGTACAGGAGAAAAAGTCAAGATTGGCGACTCTACTTATACCAAAGCAGGAACTTATATTACCACCATTAAACGACCAAGCCTGTGTGATAGTGTCGTAACAGCCAGTATTCAAGTAGAAAATTCTTTTAAGGCTACTGTTCCTGCTTATGTATCTATTGAAAAAGACGATAATACCTTGATAACCATAGATGTTCAACCAACAGGAAATTACAATTATCAATGGACTCCCAAAGATTATCTTTCTTGTAGTAATTGTGCAAGTGCTTGGGCAAAACCTCCTGTTTCAACAAAATATACGATTGGCGTTTCTGCCGTTGGGAGTAGATGTGTAAATTATGTTACCACCAATGTAAATGTTTTATGTGGGGTTTTAGTACCAACGGCTTTTTCTCCCAATAATGATTCGATGAACGACATTCTTTATATTATGAGTAGCCGATGTGTTAAACAAATTCAAGAAATGAGTATTTATGACCGTTGGGGAGAATTGATTTTTCGAGATGAGAACTTCCAAGCCGCTGACGCTTCGCACGGTTGGGATGGTAATTTTAGAGGAAAAGCTCTCAATCCTGATGTTTTTACGTACAAAATTGTGGCTGAAATGAAGAATGGTGAGATTAATTATTTTTCAGGTTCGGTGACGTTGTTGAAGTAGCCAATGAAGGTTTATGAGTTCATGAGTTTATGAGTCAGTAGATAGCACGTATATAACGTACTCATAAACTCTTCACTCATAAACCCATAAACTCTTCACTCATTAAAAATTCTTATCAATCAAATAAATCATGGAAGCCATTGAGGCTGCTCCCATTTCTAATTCACGCTGATTGACAGTTTCAAAACGGTCATTTGAAGCATGGTGATATTCAAAATAACGTTGTGGGTCAGGCTTGAAACCTACCAAAACTGTTCCTTGTGGAGCAAGAGGTCCAATATCCACACCGCCCGAACCACGCTCAATTTCGTTTAAACCATAAGGAGATAAAAGCGTTTTGAATCCTTGTAATTTAGCTACAATATCTGCCGAACCACCTTGAATGCCAAAACCTCTTGGGGTAAATCCACCATTGTCTGACTCCATTGCAAAAATGTGTTTTTCGTTATTTGCCTTCGCTAAATCAGCGTATTTCATTCCTCCACGATTTCCATTTTCTTCATTCATAAATAACACCACTCGCAAAGTATGTTTTGGTCTGATTCCCAAAGTTTTAAACAATCTCAACACTTCCATCGACTGTGCAATTCCAGTTCCATCATCGTGAGCCCCTTGTGCTAAATCCCAAGAATCCAAGTGTCCACCCACCACAATAATCTCTTCTGGTTTTTCAGAACCCTTAATTTCTGCCACTACGTTATGCGAAGGAGCATCAGGTAGAGATTCGCACGATTGACGGAAATAAAATTTAAGATTTGGATTTTCTTTTAACGTTTTGCTCAATAAAGTAGCCGCATTGGTACTCAAAGCTGCCGCAGGAATCAAAGGAACACCCGTTGCATATTGCATTGAACCTGTGTGGGGATAATCATTTTCTGTACTGCTCAATGAACGAATAATTACGCCAATTGCCCCCATTTTCGAAGCTTCATTGGCACCGCTACGACGTTGGTCGCCTGCTTGTCCGTAAGCTTCAAAAGTGTTGATTTTGGTGGCATCCATCGGGCGATTAAAGAAAATTATCTTACCTTGACATTTTTCTTTACCTAATTCACGAAGCTCTTGAAATGTCTTTACTTCGATGACCTCCGCCGTAATTCCTTTAGCAGGTGTAGCAATTGAACCGCCCAGAGCCACCAATGGCACAGCAACTTTTTGTTTGCCATTCATAATATAGCCTTCTTCTTTTTTACCACGAACCCAATGAGGCACCATGACATCTTGCAAGAAAACTCTATCATAACCTCCTGATTTTAAAAGAGATTCGCCCCAATTTACCGCTTTTTTAGCCCCTTCCGAACCACTTAGTCTTGGTCCAATCTTAGTTGTTAATTCACGTAGCCACTCATAAGATTTTCCTTTTCCAAGAGCTTCAGTAAAGAATTTACGAATAATCGTTGAATCATTATTTTGCGAAAAGCCTGATAATGAAACCGATAGTAAAATAATTGTTGTGATGAAGGTAGTTTGTTTTTTCATAAAGGGTTTGTTGTAATTCGATACTTATACATCGAATATGAAATAAAATTAATTCCAATCCAGAACCATCGGTTTACAGTTCTTGCATTGTGTAAGTTTTCAGGTTCAATTTAGCACTTTCTGCTAAGATTTGTTCTAAGAATTGTACATCAAAACCATATTCATGCGTATTTTGAGTAGTTTTTGTCAGTGGTTTGTGTCCAAATAACATCATAACCGAACCTTCTTTTGATGCTCTTTGTAGCCCTTTTCGTATATCTTCAATGGTTAATTTTGCACTTACATCAATCAATAAGGCATTTACTTTTTGTTGATGGTTTCTTTGATGATAAATTTCCTCCATGTTTTCCACGTTGTGTATATAATCAAAGCCTAAAATATTTCGATACTTCATTGAAACATCACGAAGAAGACTAAAGTGTTTTAACAACTCACGGTCAGAATACCAAGTTTGAGAGCCTCCAGGATGAGCAAATGTTTTGGGTAAAAATCCTTGTTTTTTCATGGTACGAAGGGCATGAAAAATTTCATTTTCCATATATTTTTCTAAGGAATTATCCCAGATATAATACATAGACCGCACGTGCATTGCTCCGTGACATCCAATTTCATGACCATCTTTTCTTAACTCATGTAAGATTTGTACCTCTTCCTCAGAAAGACTATCTGGCTGGGTAATATAAAAAGTGACTTTTGCGTTATATTTATTTAGAAGCGGTTTGAGTTGAATCCATTCTTTTACAAATCTATCATCAAACGAGAGGGCAATACCTCCTAAATGAGCAGTTTTTTGCGATTGACAACATACCAAAAGCAATATAAAAGAGTAATAACATAAAAATTTATACATATCAAAAGTTATCGAGACTATCAATTTAGCGTACCATAATTTCTTGTCTTTTAATTTTTGTACCTCCTCAAAGCTGTTTGAAGCAATCGTTTTTATTAATTTTACATTTCATTATAATTAACACTAACAGCCAAAATAGATAAAATGTATATAAAGCCCAAAATATTTCAGCAGTTTCCTGAGATAATTGCCATTGAAAGCACTCGTCATGGTGGTGTGAGTAAAAGTCCATATCTATCCCTAAATTTAGGACTTTTTACTGACGATAACCCTGAAAATGTGCAACAAAACCGAGAAATACTCTTTAAAGAAATCGGTATTAAAAAAAGTAGAGTTGCCCAAAGTTATCAAATTCATAAAGATAATATTTTAAAAGTAACCCGTTGTAAGGCGTATGAGGGCTATGATGCTCTGATTTCAGAAAATGTTAATACGTTTTTAACGGTTACTGTAGCAGATTGTACACCAATTTTAATTTATGATGCAAAAAATCGTGTTGTAGCGGCAATTCACGCAGGTTGGAAAGGTACAGTTCTTGATATTACGGCTAAAACTGTACAGAATATGCAAAAGGAATTTAAGACAAATCCTGAAGATTGCTACGTATATGTCGGAACGTGTATTGATGAAACCTCTTTTGAAGTAGGCGAAGAAGTAGCAGAACAATTTGCTATTGAATTTAAACGATTAGACAAAAATAGTCGAAAACCCAAATTTTACGTTGATTTAAAGAAAGCCAATGTTGCTCAATTAATAAAATGTGGTGTACCAGAAAATCAAATTGAAGTTTCGCCATACTCTACGGTTTTAGATAATCAAGATTATTTTTCTCATCGAAAAGAAAAAGGAAAAACGGGGAGAATGTTAGCTTTGATTGGCGTGAAGAAAAGCTGATTTTGAGGTATGAGGTATGAGGTATGAGGTATGAGGTATGAGGTATGAGGTATGAGGTATGAGGTATGAGGTATGAGGTATGAGGTAAAGAGAAGTGCAATTTTACACTGATAGTTCCCATTAATTCATATTTTTAACTCATAACTACTACCCCATACCTAAAAAATCTAATCAATATATCGCTTTGTAATTGGATGATAGCTATCTACTCGTCTATCACGCAAATAAGGCCAAGTTGAACGATAATATTCGGTTTTATCTAAATCAATTTCTTGAACGTGAACCTCCTCTTGGTCGTGCGAACCTAAGTATAAAAGTGTTCCAAAAGGGTTTGCCACAAAACTTCCGCCCCAAAACTGTTGGTCAGCTTCACGTCCAACCCGATTGACAGAAACTACGTGTACGCCATTTGCAACTGCGTGTGAGCGTTGAATTGTTTGCCAAGCAGAATATTGTTCTCTGCTGATATTTGAATCGGTTTCGGTAGTATCCCAACCAATAGCCGTTGGATAAAAAAGCACCTCCGCACCCATCAAAGCCGTAATTCTTGATGCTTCTGGATACCATTGATCCCAACAAATTAGCACACCAATTTTGGCAAATTTGGTTTGAAAAACTTTATAACCCGAATCTTCTGGAGAAGCATCACCTGGTGTAAAATAAAATTTCTCATAATATCCTGGGTCATCAGGAATGTGCATTTTGCGGTATTTTCCCAAATACGTTCCGTCGGCATCCAAAACTGCTGTGGTATTGTGGTATAAACCAGCCGCACGTTTTTCAAAAAGTGAAGCGATAATCACAACGCCCAATTCTTTGGCAACTTCCGAAAGTGTATCAGTCGAAGAACCAGGAATAGATTCCGCTAATTTAAAATTCTCGTGGTCTTCAACATCACAAAAATAAAGCGATGTAAATAATTCTTGAAGACAAACGATATTTGCTCCTTTTTGAGCTGCCTCACGGATTCCAGTGATTGCTTTCTGCATATTTGCCTGTACGTCAGCAGTACACGACATTTGGACTAAGCCTATGTTTATTTTTTTATTCATTATTTATTACTAAAATTTCAACTCATTCATACACTTAAAATGCCCTGCTGGACATTTGTCGTAACCAATTTTGGAACATGGTCGGCACTGTAAATTTTTATTTTCAATAATCTCAAAACTCGTCTGATACGGATACATTCCAAACTCAGGAACGGTATTTCCCCAAATAGAAATCACCTTTTTCTTCAAGGCCGCCGCTACGTGCATCATCCCTGTGTCGTGGGTATAAACAACCTCCGCTTTTTGAATAATGGAAGCCGACTGATTTAAGTTCATTTTTCCACAAGCATCAAAAATTGGACTACCGTTACTGATTACCGATAACTGCTCACTAATAACAGTATCTTCTTTTCCACCAATTAATACTAAAGGCAATTTTATGGTTCTACACAATTCAACCATTTTATTCAATGGCATTTTTTTGGTTTCGTGCTGCCCACCAATGGCATAAACCGCATATTTATGCTGAAAAGCCTCAGGCAACCATTCTAACGGTAAATCGTCTTTTTCGGGAATAAAATAATCAAGACCTTTATTATCATTTTTGACACCCAAAGCTTCCACCGTTTTCATGTATCTGTCCACAATATGAACTTTAGGCATAATGTCTTTTTTTAATTTAACCAAAATCCACTTCTGAAAATTCAATTTATCAAAACTGAAGAACCTCACCCTCAATCCCTCTCCAAAAGAGAGGGAGGAATTCAGCATCAAACGAAACTTAATAATCCGTGTTCTGAGATTATTGTGCAAATCTATTACATAATCATATTCTTCTGATTTTAGTTGATTTACCAAATCATTAAGACTTTTTTCCAACGTAAAAACCTTATCAATATATGGATTATTTTCGAGCAGGGTTTTGTATGATTTTTTGGTAACATAATGCACCTCCGCATCTGGATATTGTTGCTTTAAACAACGCACTACAGGCGTAGTCAAAACAATATCACCAATGGATGAAAAACGGATAATTAGAAATTTAGTCATAGCTTACAAAGGTATAAAAAAAGGCTCAGTGCTATTTATAGTTGAATCCCCATAATTGAAAAATTAGTAGTTTTATTTTGGGAATAGTTTTAATATTATCAAGAAATGTAGTTCTTTGCAGAAGTTATTTACACTCCTAAAATTTTTATTCCGCATGAACAAAAAACTATTATTAGCTCTTATTTTATCTGCTACCTCATTTAGTATATCTGCACAAGATGATAAGGATGACAAGCCAGACGCATCAACTTTTCAATTTCTTCCTGTTTATGACCGATATTCTTCTAAAGAATGTAAGGTTAAATTGAAAGATGGCACCACTGTAACAGGTATCAATGAAGATTTAGACCGCAAAAAAGGTCAGATTTATTCTATCGAAATCAAAGATGCAACTACTGGGAAAAAAAAGGAATACGAAGCCGACCAAATTGATGAAATGTACCTGATGCCTTCGGGTTTGAACAAATTAACAACAAAAAGTGCCGCAATTTCTGATTTGAAATCTTATACTAACAAAAACTTAGATAAGATTTTAGCACAAGGCTATGTTTTTTTGAAAAACCAAGCTGTTTCTTTAAAGAATAAAAAGAAAGAGAAAGAGTATTTAATGCAGTTGGTCAATCCAGAATTTTGTAGCGTTATCCAAGTTTTTGGGGACAATATGGCAAAAGAAACAGCATCTGTTGGATTTGGTCCTTTAAAAATGGCGGGCGGTATCGATAAATCTTTTTATGTAAAGAAAGGAGATGAAATATTTTGGCTAAAAAAGTCAGATTTTGATGAAGGATACGACAAATTGTTCGCCGATAGCCCTGAGTTTGTGGCAAAATACCCTAAAAAAGATGCAGTTTGGAGAAAACTAAATCTCTACGTTTATGAATATACCAAGTTTATGAGCAAAGAGTAAATATAAAAACCAGCAATATTTATCGCAAGAAAGCCGAATCGAAAGATTCGGCTTTCTTTTTGTGTTCTTGAAAAGCAAGTTAGTAACTTTGTAAGTCGCTAATGGCTACGAGTCGCTGAGAATTAAGCAAATTTGACTTAATAAACTAATTAACAGTAACTCATAACTAATAACCAATAAAGATTACAAAAAAATGGCAGAGCAAAAACAACAAGATACCGCTTCAACGTTAAAAGACATTATTTCGCACGCCAAAGAATATGGCTTTGTGTTCCCTTCTTCTGAAATTTATGATGGTCTTCAAGCCGTTTATGACTACGGTCAGAATGGTGTTGAACTAAAAAATAATTTAAAAGCACTTTGGTGGAAAGCCATGACAATGCTTAACGACAATGTGGTTGGTATTGATGCGTCCATCTTTATGCACCCGCTTACATGGAAAGCCTCTGGTCACGTGGATTCGTTCAATGACCCGATGATTGACAATAAGGATTCTAAAAAACGTTACCGTGCCGACCAATTATTGGAAGCAAAAGCTGAACAATACGAAGCCGAAGGAACTCCAGAAAAAGGAAAAGCATTATTGGAAGCAATGGCGGCTGCCATGACTGCCGATGATATGTCGGGTTTACGCCAAATTATTTTGGATGAAGGCATCAAATGTCCAATTTCAAATACTGCCAACTGGACAGAAGTTCGTCAGTTTAACTTGATGTTCTCAACGCAAGTTGGAGCAGTTTCAGAAGATGCTTCTTTAATTTATCTTCGTCCAGAAACGGCACAAGGTATTTTTGTTAACTTCTTGAACGTTCAGAAATCTGGACGCATGAAAGTGCCTTTCGGTATTGCTCAAATTGGTAAAGCATTCCGTAACGAAATTGTAGCTCGTAACTTCATTTTCCGTATGCGTGAATTTGAACAAATGGAAATGCAATTTTTTGTTCGCCCTGGCACTGAAATGGAATGGTATAACAAATGGAAAGAAACTCGTTTGAAATTCCACCAAGCCATTGGTTTACCTGCTGAAAATCTAAAATTCCACGACCACGAAAAATTGGCTCACTACGCCAATGCTGCCGTGGATATTGAGTATAAATTTCCTTTCGGATTTAAAGAAATGGAAGGAATTCACTCACGTACTGCTTTTGACTTGACGGCTCACCAGACTTTGTCTAAGAAGAAACAACAATATTTTGATGCGGATTTAGACGAAAACGGAAAACCTTACGGAAATTATATTCCTTACGTGGTAGAAACGTCGGTGGGTGCTGACCGTCTTTTCTTGGCTATTTTGTGTAATGCTTATACCGAAGAAACAACAGGCGAAGCGGATGGCCACCCCGGCGAAACAGGAAAGAAAAGAACCTATTTGAAATTCCATCCAACGGTTGCTCCAATTAAAGCTGCCGTGTTGCCTTTAGTGAAAAAAGATGGTTTGGCAGAAAAAGCACAAGATATTTATCATGCTTTAAAACGCTCATTTAATGTAACTTACGATGATGGCGGAGCAATTGGAAAACGTTATACTCGTCAAGATTTGATTGGAACACCTTACTGTATTGCGGTAGATTACCAAACAATGGAAGACGAAACCGTAACTATCCGTCACCGTGACTCAATGGAACAAGAGCGTGTGAAAATCTCAGAACTCCGTGAAAAAATTGGTTATGCCGTGAGTATGGAGCGGGTTTTTGAGTTGTTGTAGAAATGTATTTTATTTTTTGAGGAAGGCTTCGTATTTATGCGAAGCCTTTTCTATTTTTATGATTCTTTACACTTTTAAAAATATCTAACTATGCCCCAAATAAATAACCCACATGATAAGTTCTTCAAACAAACATTTTCAAGATTAGATGTTACTCAGAGTTTTATTGATGAAGTTTTTCCTTTAGATATTCGAGACAAAATCAATCTCAATTCCTTAAAATTATCCAATGGTTCTTTTGTAGATGCTGATTTGTCAGAACATTTGACAGACTTGATTTATGAAGCAGAATATGCAGGTCAACAAGCCACTATCACACTTTTATTTGAGCATAAATCATATCAAGAGGATTTTCCAGAATGGCAATTACTTCGCTACATGACTAATATTTGGAAGGAGGAACAAAAGCAGAAAAAGAAATCTAAAATCGTTATTCCTATCATTATTCATCACGGAAAGACGGCTTGGAAAAAGGTTTCGATGAAAAACTATTTTGGAAATCCTTCGGCAGATTTACGTAGATTTTTGCCTGAATTTGATTATTTACTATTTTCTCTCAATGATTTTGAAGATTATCAAATTGCCAATTTTAAAAATATATTCCTCAGTACATCAGCCATGTTATTGAAACATAGTCGGGATAAGAAAGAGGAATTCTTACGATTAGAGTCATTTCTGATAGAAAAACTCAAAGCCTTAGACCTCGCCCATGAGAAAGAATTTATTACAACAATTGTCTATTATCTAAACTCAACCACCAACTTGACAAGCAATGAGTTAATCATTATCTTTACCAAAGTTTCAACAACAGTAAATAATATCGCCATGACAGCCGTAGAAGAAATAACAGAAAATCTAACTTTTACTTATGTAAAAGGAGCAATTCAAAATGGAGCAACCATAGAATTTATTTCAAAAGCCTTTGGTTTGTCAATCAAAAAAGTAGAAGAGATTATTCAAAAAATAAAATCAACTTCTAATTAATTTTTATGACAGCCTTTGAAGAAATAACAGAAAATCTAACTGTTAAATTTGTTATAGGTTTGCATGAAAAAGGATGTGAAGTAGATTTTATTGCTGATGCTCTTAAACTTCCCATAAAAAAGTAGAAGAGATTATTCAAAAAATAAAATTAGCCTCCAACTGATTTCAATAAAACGCATTTTCACAAAAGCCCACGAATAATCAGTGGGCTTTTGTATTTTTGTACCTCAAACAAGATATTCCATGAAAGAAATAAAAAACGAATCTGATTACGAAAAAGCTTCTGACCGTGCAGATGCTATTTTCAACGCAAAAAAGGGAACGCCCGAATACGCTGAACTCCAAGATTTATTGAAGGCTCTGAAACAATATGAAGATGACTTTGTTAAAATGTTAAAAGGGATTTAGATGATATTTGTTAGGTTTTGAGAATAAAGAATGTACTAAATTGCGAACAAATTCTGAACCTAAATTCATCCTTCGTAAACCCTAAAATAAAATGACAAAAACAGAATTAGCCGCTCTTAGAGAAAATTATACAAAAGGTAGTTTAGATGTAAAAGATGTTGCATCAACTCCTATCGAACAATTTCAAGCATGGTTTGACGAAGCCGTAGCCAGCCAATTACTTGAGCCTAACGCTTTTTTACTTTCAACAGTATCCAATGAAAACAAACCTTCAACTCGGGTACTTTTATTGAAAGGTCTGGACAATGGCTTTACTTTTTATACTAATTATTTAAGCCGTAAAGGAACAGAATTAGCAGAAAATCCGAATGCTTGTATCACCTTTTTTTGGGTTGAGTTGGAGCGTCAAGTAAGAATTGAAGGTGTGATAGAAAAGGTTTCGGATGAAAATTCAGACGCTTATTTTCATAGCCGTCCAAGAGGAAGTCAGATTGGTGCTTGGGTTTCTAACCAAAGTATGGTTATTGAAAATCGTGAGGTTTTAGAAGAAAGAGAAAAACATTTAATCGAAAAATTTGGTGATGCTCCTATTCCACGCCCTCCGCATTGGGGTGGTTATAGACTTATTCCAAATTATATTGAATTTTGGCAAGGTCGCCCATCTCGTCTCCACGACCGTATTGCTTATACTTTATTGGAAAACGGCGAATGGAAAATAGATAGACTTTCACCGTAGTGAACTATGATTGCTTGGATTGAAAGATTTTTAGATTTTACTTGGTCATAAAATATTTATAGCACAACGCAGACAGGGTCGGAACCCTGTCTGCGTTAAATCAAGTAATTTCATAAAGTGTCAAAAATCTTCTTCGTAAAATCATAGTTTTAAATCCTAAAATTTTAGGATTATAAAAATCATAGTTCAGACAAATACTTACATCAAACTCCCCAAATCCTTCACTCCCAACTTCTTGTAGCTTGTAAAACCTTCACCAAATTCTACACCAATAGCGTGTCCCATTTCACGATTACGAGCTTCCACAAATTTCAAGAAAGCAGGTGAAGAAAGATATGATTCGGGGTCGGCAGAAGTTGGGTCGTAAAATTGACTTCTGAATGCTCTGATTGATGCTTCTTTTTTATCCCAAAAATTAGAAATATCCACCACAAAATCAGGAGAAATAAATCGGTCTTGAATATAGTGATACACATTTTTAGGTCGCCATTCCTTTTGTTGTGTTCCGTCATCTTCAAAAGTTTCAATCATTCTCAAGCCCGATTTAAAACAAGCATCTACCGCTAATTCACAGCCTTTTATGTGGTCAGGATGGCGGTCGAAAGGGGCATTTGCTAAAACAATTTCAGGTTGATAACGTCTAATTACACGTATCAATTTCATCAAATGTTCTTCATCATTCACGAAAAAGCCATCTCTAAAACCTAAGTTTTCACGAGCGTGAACACCCAAAATTTTGGTAGCTTCGGCAGATTCCGCCAACCGTATTTCTGGCGTTCCTCTTGTGCCTAATTCCCCACGTGTAAAATCTATAATTCCAACTTTTTTTCCCTGTGCAATGTGTGAACAAATTGTTCCTGAACAACCTAATTCTGCATCGTCAGGGTGTGCTGCCATCACGAGTATATCTAATTTCATGTGCTTATTTTATATTTAATTCAACATTGACAACCAATATCAATGAAACTCTTTTATATTAAAATTGATTGTGTTATTACCTCTCTTTTGACTCGGTTTCTAAGTATTATCCAAAAACGAAAGTAAATAAGTCTTTTGATATTTTTATAATTTTCAAACAAAAGATTGTTTGAGTGAACTAATATTTAAAGTAATTGTTAGATATAATGTAGATACATTTAATGTCTAAACATCAATAAAATATGAGTTTTATAGAACAATTGAACTGGCGTTATGCCACAAAGAGAATGGTTGCAGACAAAGCCGTTCCACAAGAAAAAGTTAATGCCATAATAGAGGCGACTCGCCTTTCCGCTTCGTCATACGGCTTACAACCATATAATTTGTTAGTAATTCAGGATAAAGAATTATTACAAAAAATCCAAGCAATTGCCTACAATCAGCCACAAATTGGAGAAACAAGCACTTTGTTAGTATTTGCGGCTTGGGATAAGCCTACACAAGAACGCATTGACACTTTTTTCAACTTCATTGCTTCAGAAAGAGGTATTCCTGTTGAAGCGTTAGCAGGTTACAAAAGTATGGTTGAAGGAAAGATAGGTAGTTTGGATGAAGTAAGTGCATTTAATTGGATGGCTCATCAAACGTATCTTGCCTTAGGAACTGCTTTGGCAGCAGCAGCTATCGAGCAAGTAGATGCAACGCCAATGGAAGGTTTTAACCCTGCAGCATTAGATGAATTATTAGGTTTATCTGAAAAAGGATTGAAAAGTGTTGTTATTTTACCTTTAGGCTACCGTGACGAAGCTAATGACCCATTAGCAAATGCTAAAAAAGTAAGAAAATCAACTGAAGATTTTGTTGTTTCTTTATAAGAAATTACCTCCAAACAATTAGTTCTTGTTAATAATTAGCGGCAAAAATACTATTTTGTTTATAAACAAAAAGCGAGCTTTATCATCTAAAGCTCGCTTTTTTTATAGGATAGAATATTTCAAGACTTCAATACTAATTTCCAATAACTATTAACCAGTTACCCAATCCTATTGAATTCTCAAACGTCTTCCTGCTCTCAAATTTGAAGACAATCTCATTCCATTCATTCTCGCTAATTTCTCCACTGAAATACCAGCACGGTTAGCAATTGAATAAAGTGTATCTCCATAATGAGCAGTTGTCCAAGCAGTTCTACGAGTCATTACTTTTTTATCGGCATCACCATATTCATTTTCAAGTGCCAAACCGTAAGTATCAAAAACTCTTGCTGAAATTAATACATGGTCAGAAACTGGCTCAGAACCTGCTCCTGTAAAATTAAAAACATAAGTTGGATTAAATGGGTTTCCTTCATATCGAGTCTCAAAGTGTAGGTGAGAGCCTGTACTTCTCCCTGTACTTCCACCTAAGCCAATTTGGTCACCTGCTTTTACATAAGTACCCGATTCATGATTCTTTGAAGAAAGGTGACCATAAAGTGTTTCGATACCATTGTAGTGACGAACCACCATAAAATTGCCATATCCTCTTCCATCATATCCCGACACCCGAACGATGCCATCAAATACAGAATAAACAGGGTCGCCAGTTTCTAAATCTAAATCTACCCCTGCGTGTCTTCTTCCCCAACGTGGACCAAATGATGATGTCATTTTAGGAGCGTTATTAGGTACCGACCAAAAACGCCCTTGTTCTTTGTTGTATAATTCTACATCAACAACGTCGTCAAAATCTTTCGGTTCAATACCATAAGGGTCAATATTAGAAGCATCCCAAACAGAATAATAGGTGGCAACAGATACAAAATCATCACTACCTTCTGGAAGCATTTCATCTTCAATTTCAATAATTAAAGGCTCTCTTTCATCCACAGAGGTTGTATCAAATGCACTTACAGAAGAATTTAAGGGCTTTGCGGGTTCGTATTTGTTGGATGCTGTAATGGCAGATGGAGCTTCCAAAACTGGCTCAACCGAGTAGTCATTTCTGAATTGAAGTTTTGGCAACTCATCCAGAATATCATCTTGCTTTTTCTCTTTTTCTTTATACAAACCTGTGTTATTCTTGACATTAATCTTAGGATTTTTCTTGAAATTCCCAGATTCTTGTGCAGAGACTGTAAATGAGCCAACACAAAGTAGAAAAAATAGTATGTTTTTAATCTTCATCATAAGTATTTTAGATGTTAGAGCATAGAGTTGAGAGAACATATTAGGTATTATTTGATATGACAATTTCCTCCATAATCTATTCTCTAAACTCTATTCTCTAAATAACTAATCTTCTTGTTCAGTCAACCATCTTTCTGCATCTAAAGCTGCCATACAACCTGAGCCAGCAGCAGTAACAGCTTGACGATAAATATTATCTTGGGCATCGCCTGAAGCAAAAACGCCTTCGATATTGGTACGACTTGAACCTTTTTCTGTAATTAAATAACCTGCTTCGTCCATATCTAAAAATCCTTTAAATATATCTGTATTAGGTTTATGACCAATGGCAACGAAGAAACCAGTTACTGCAATCGTTTTTTCTTCACCTGTTTTAACATTCTTAATTTTTGCAGAAGTTACGCCTGCGTCATCACCCAAAATTTCTTGTGTCTCAGAATTCCAATGCACTTCAATTTTAGGATTTGAAGTAACTCTTTTTTGCATAATTTGCGAAGCACGCAACTCGTCACGACGAACAATCATGTGTACTTTTGAGCAGAGATTTGCCAAATAAGTTGCTTCTTCGGCAGCGGTATCTCCACCACCTACAATTGCTACTTCTTGATTACGGAAAAAGAAACCATCACAAACGGCACAAGCTGAAACACCACGTCCGTTAAATTTCTCTTCTGAAGGTAACCCTAACCATTTTGCCGAAGCTCCCGTTGCAATTATAACGGCCTCCGCATGGATTTCGTGTGTATCGTCAATAAAAACTTTCTTCGGACTTGTCGAAAAATCAACTTTTGTTGCTAATCCGTAACGAACATCTGTTCCAAATCTACGAGCCTGTTTTTCAAGGTCTTGCATCATTTCTGGTCCTTGAACTCCGTCTGGATAACCAGGGAAATTTTCAACATCATTCGTAATTGTCAACTGCCCACCTGGTTGTGGACCTTGATACATTATTGGGTTTAATCCTGCCCTTGAGGCGTAGATTGCTGCGGTATAACCTGCCGGTCCTGAGCCTATAATTAGGCATTTGGTATGCTCTGCCATTCTAAGTTTTGTACTTTATTTGTGTTTGTTATCATATTCGAATTTTGAAATTCGAGCTATTTTTTTAACAAAAAAATTAATACAAAAATTGCACATTTATTTAGATTACACAAGGAAATATTAAGTAAGAAAGGACGGAAAAAGGTTTACTGTATTGAAAATCAGCAGAATAACACTTTTTTATTGTTTGGCGGGATAAAAGGAATTCTTTAAAAAAATTGCGTAATCAAAAATAATAGTAAAAGATGGCTAAGACAAACTATTTTTTCATTTTTTTAATAGTTATTTTGCCATAAAAAATTGTATTATCTTGCGAAATAATGTTTGATTCAATCTTTGATACTGACCAAAAAATTCTTACTCACCTTGCAAAAGGAGATGTGCGTGCTTTTGATTTTTTATACCAAAAATACTTTTCCAAACTTTATGGAGCAGTATATAAACGCCTTCAAAACCGAGAATTGACAGAAGAGATTGTTCAAGAATTATTTATTTCCTTGTGGGAAAGACGAGCAGTTTTGTCTATTTCTACTACCATTGAGGCTTATCTTTTTTCATCAGTAAAATACCTTGTTATAGCTCAATACAAGAAAAATAATCTTTTTGAGCAGTATTCTTTAAACCTTGAAACGGAAAATAAAGATGAAAACTTTACAGAGCAAGCCGTCAGCTTTGATGAATTGAATGAAGCTTATCAAAAAGCATTATTAATATTGCCAGAACGTTGTCGAGAAGTATTTTTATTGAAACGCAATGGGCTATCTCAACGTGAAATCTCAGAACAATTAGATATATCTGAAAAAACAGTTGAAAATCAGATGACAAAAGCCCTAAAAATGCTCCGTGAGGCTTTGAAAGATTATACTCTACTCTTGGTTTTGCTAAATACTTCTTGTAATTGGGCGAGTATTCTTTTACAATTTCAAGAATTTATTGTAATATAGCATCAAAATAACTTCTTTAAAACTTCCCATGAATTTTTCCACGTTTTCAGACGAGACTTTGATAACGCTTATCGCCATAGATGATGAGGTTGCTTTTCGTGAAATTTATGACCGTTATTGGAAGAAATTATTTTCATTTGCGACCTTCAAAACGGGGTCACGAGATGCTTCCGAAGAGATTGTTCAGGAGTTGTTCACTAAACTTTGGGAAAGACGCAAAGGGTTAGAAATTGCCCATTTGGAAAGTTATTTATTTACTGCTCTTAAATATCAAATCATTAGTCATCTTCGCCAAGTAATTGCTCAAAGAAATTCTTTGGAAATTTCATATCACGAAGTGTCCTTTCAATCAGAAGATTTTTTAACTGCTGAAGCCATTCAAGTAGCTATTGAAAAAGCCATTTATCAATTACCTGATAAAACACAGGCTGTTTTTAAAATGAGCAGATTTGATGAGAAGTCACATAAGGAAATCGCTCTTGCCTTAGATTTATCTGAAAAATCGGTAGAATATCACATCACTCAAGCACTAAAATTTCTCCGAGTTTATCTTAAAGATTATCTCACCATCCTATTATTTTGTCTAACCTTCAGTTAAGTAATTGTTCTTTATAGGCTCATCATTTTCACATTCCTCCATATATTCTCTTATTTTCATGATGTCATTTTTCAAGAATATTCCTCTTGAAACGGGCATTTTATTGTACTTTTTGAATATTTTTTATTTTCTTTTAGGGGTAAATCCTTATTCTACGACTTTCAAGATATAAATCAATAAATCTATGAGCAAACAATCATTTGAGTATTTATTAGAAAAATATCTGGCTGGTAAATGTAACACCGAAGAAAAAAAGGTGGTGGAACAATGGTTTGAATTGGTTGGCAATGATTCAAAAATACCTACATCTGAACCTGAGTGGAATCATGTAAAGGATAAAATGTGGCGTAAAATTCATAGAGGAGCAACACCAACAAAGCCTGTATCTATTTGGAATAAACAAAAGGTTAGATTGGCAATTGCAGCCAGTATAACTATTTTATTAGGGCTTGGCATCTACTATAATTATGTTTTAAATACTCAAAATCATCTTATCACGAGTGAATATGCGGGTGTCATCACGCAAGAAAATGCTACTGATAAAATTATTGCTCTCAAGTTGGAAGACGGTAGTGTTATCAAACTTCATCCGAAGGCGACGTTATCTTATCCAAAACATTTTTTGGTTGATAAACGAGAAGTGACATTGAAAGGAAATGCGTTTTTTGATATAAAACGAAATCCCAATAAACCTTTTATGGTGCTTTGTGGGGAAACTATCACAAAAGTTTTGGGAACAAGTTTTTTGATAAAATCTGATTTGAGTTCAAAAATTCAAGTAGAAGTAAAAACAGGAAAAGTGTCTGTTTATGAAAAAGGAGCAGCCAATCCGAAAGAGAATGGAGTGGTATTAACGCCAAACGAAAAAGTGGTTTATTTTGATGAAGACAATCATTTTGTAACAGGATTAGTAGCCACACCAGAAGTTTTGGTAACGGTAAAGGATAAAATCAATTTTGATTTCAGAAATGCAAAATTAGCAGAAGTTCTACAAAAATTTAGAGATGCTTATGGGATTGAAATTTTCTTGGAGGATGAAAAAATTGCCAACTGTACCTTTACAGGCGACCTAAACACCATGCCAATTTACAATCAATTAGATTTTCTGTGCCAGTCACTCAATGCCAATTATCAAATAAAAGGGACTGACATTATTGTTTCGGGCAGAGGCTGTTTTTAGCAAAACCATCACCAATTAAGATGTTACCAGCGTCTTATTTTGGGAGATTTATTACCATTTCGTATTCATAAAAAGACCGACAATGTTACCAGCATTATCGGTCGAAAGTATCCTTCAATCATCTCTTGGAAAAGTCATTGAAGGGTAAATTTTGTCACATTCAAACAACAAAATCATTAGTAAAAGTATGAAAAAACAACTCACTAATCAAACGATTCTCTTTAAAATCATGAGATTTTCAGTGGTACAATGCCTTTGGCTGGCTATTTTTATTAGCAACGCATTCGCCCACGATGGCAAAAGCCAGAATTATTTAGACAAAACGATTTCATTTTCTTTACAGAATACCGAAATTCAAACAGCACTAAGCCAAATTGAAAAATTGGCAGAAGTAAAATTCATTTACAGCCCAAGCATGATAAATGCCGAGCGAAAAATTAGTTTAAAAGTTCAAAGTCAAAAATTATCTGAGGTTTTATCAAGACTTTTTAGTCCACTTTCGATTAACTTCAAAAACTTTGGGAATCAAATAATATTGAGTACAAATGAAAAAGTGGGTATCACAATTATACCTACGCCCCCAAGTCCTCCAGTGGCAGAGCCTATCAATGGTAAGGTGAATGATGCCAAAGGTCAGGCACTGCCAGGAGTTAGCATTGCTGTAAAAGGGACAAAACGTGGCACCACTTCTGACACAAACGGAGACTTTAAAATTAGTGCGGATAAAGGAGAAACCTTAGTTTTTTCATTTATTGGTTTTAAAACTACCGAAGTAATCATTGGCGAAACTAATACAATCAGCCTTGTATTGGCTGAAGAAAACTCACAATTAAATGAGGTTGTAGTAGTGGGTTCTCGTTTTGCCAAAGCACGTACCGATGTTGACCGTCCTGTGGCTGTTGATGTTATTTCGGCAAAAGATATTCAAACTTCTGGACAAGTAGATTTAGGACAGTCCATTACCTACACTGCTCCTTCTTTTAATGCCGTAAAATTTGGAATTAATGACTCCGCTCCTTTCGTTGACCCTGCTACATTAAGAGGTTTAGGCCCAGACCAAGTGTTGGTTTTGGTGAATAATAAGCGTCGTCATAAAGTATCATTTTTAAGCATCAATGATGGTGTAGGAAAAGGACAAGTAGGAACAGACATCAATGTTGTACCTTCATTATCCTTGAAAAGAATTGAAGTATTGCGTGATGGGGCTGCGGCACAATATGGTTCTGATGCCATCGGTGGGGTTATCAACATGGAATTAAATAATGCTTCGTCGGGTGGGGCAGTAACGGTTTATACAGGTATGGGTTACTCAAAACCAGACTTAGATATTAAAGGTATTATTCCTCCAAAACTTACTACTGATGGAAAAACGTACAATTTGGCAGCCAATTTTGGTTTGAAATTAGGAAAAAAAGGTTTCATCAATACTACCTTAACTTACAATCATACAGATGGTTACGACCGTTCTGGGCCTTACAAAGCCGCCGCAGGTTTTTACGTCAGAGATGCCGTAGCTGATGCTGCTTTAGTTGCTAAAAATGGAATTGACTTAGACCGTGCGGTGTTGGGTTCTGCTGAAAACACAACTTATGGCATATTTATCAATGCAGGTTTGCCTTTGAATGTTAATTGGGATTTATATTCTTTTGGAGGTTTTACCAATAAACACGTTGTAACAGGTGTATTTACAAGACCTCCATCAAACACTAAAAGAAATGCACTCAAACAATTTCCGAACGGTTATAACCCAATTGCACCTGCTGATTTAAACGATTATTCTATCACGGCAGGCTTAAAAGGCAAACTTGGTGCTGATTGGAATCTTGATTTTAGTATTGGACAAGGAGCAAACAAGGTAGATTTCTATGCAGAAAACACTGTAAATCCAAGTTTGGGAGATGCTTCTCCAACATCTTTTTATATAGGACAAACCTCTGTTTCTCAAACATTAGTTAATGCAGATATTGCGAAGACTTTCAATAAAAACGCTTATCCTAATTTAAGCATTGGAGCTGGTACAGAATTTCGTTATGAAACTTTTGCACAAGTTGCAGGTGATGAAGCCGCTTGGAAAGCAGGGCCATTATTCAAAACCAAAGACGTTGGTTCAAGTGGAAGAGAAGGTTTTAGTCCTGCCACAGCAGGAAATTGGAACAGAACAAATGTTGGTTTGTATGTAGAAGCAGAAAGTGATATTACTAAAAGTTTCTTGGTTGGTGCGGCTATTCGTGGCGAAAATTATAGTGATTTTGGGTCTGATTTTTCTTATAAATTAAATTCAAGATTGAGAATTGCCGAGCCTTTTGCCATTCGTGCTTCAATTAGTAGAGGTTTTAGAGCTCCATCAATGGTACAAAGTCATTACAGTAATTATGTAAATATTTCATTCGATAATGCTGGTAATTCCATCATCAATCCAGTGATTCCTGCCACCTCAGATTTAGCGAAATTAATCGGAGTGAATGGTTTAAAGAAGGAAACTTCATTGGATTATTCAGCAGGAATTACCTCAAAAATTGGCGACCATTTTACATTAACGGCTGATATTTACCAAATTGATGTAGATAACAGAATCATGCTTTCAGGACAAATTGATGTTTCTAAAATTCCTGCCTTCGTAGCAGCGGGTTTTCCACAAAATGCCACCGTTTTTGTTAATGCAATAGACACCCGTACCAATGGTTTTGAATTTGTAGCCAATTATAACAACAAATTAGGGGAAGGTAAAATCAACTTAAATGCAGCATTTTCGTCAATGATTACTACCCTAAGAGCAAACCGTAAAACTGATACAGGCGTAGAAGTGGCTGATGCCATAGCTACTTTATTCATTACTGATGGGCTTCCAAAAGATAAATTAATTATTTCGGCTAATTACGAAATCAAGAAATTCGGCGTATTGCTTAGAACATCTCGTTTCGGAAAAGTATCTGACCCAACCTCTACTTTAGCGGTAAAACCAACTGACCCAACGGCAGTTCTTTATCAGGTATTTAGTGAGAAAACATTAATTGACCTTGCCTTCACCTACAAAGCATCCAAATCGGTAGGAATTACTTTGGGAGCTAATAATTTATTTGATATTTATCCAGATTTATTACAAGTTCCGCAAACTACTAATGAAGTAATTTTCTCTCGTAGAACTAACCAATTCGGAACACAGGGGCGTTTTTTGAATCTTGCTGTTAATTATAAATTTTAGTTTAGAACGTTGGCGAGATTCAAAACCTCGCCAACGTTAAATAAACATCAATTTAAAAATTAACCATCAGCGGTTCTTCATTAATAACCACATATAACTCCCGATTTATAACTCTCTTCCTACTAAACACTCATCATGGACTCAAAAAATATCATCATTATCGGAAGCGGTTCTGCCGCTTTGTGTGCAGGAATTGCCAGTTTAGAAAAAGGAGCTTCGGTAATTATGCTTGAAAAAGCAGATAAACAAGAATTTGGAGGTAATAGTCGCTATACCGCAGGAGCAATGCGATTTGCCTATAATTCCTTTGACGATTTAAAACCTTTACTCCTCAATCCAGACGATGAACGATTAGCTATTTCTGACTTTGGAAGTTATACCAAAGAGAAGTTTTTAGCTGACCTCAAATACTTTAATCAGGAAGTAGAAATCACCGATTTGCAACAGTATTTAGTTGATAAAAGTCTGCCTACGTTACAATGGTTGGGGTCGCATAATATCAAATTTGCTCCCATTTATTCACGTCAAACTTTCATAAAAGATGGGAAATACATCTTCTGGGGCGGTTTGTCGCTCGAAGCAGAAGGTGAAGGCGATGGTTTGGTACAAGCTGAATTAACAGAATTTTTAAGAATAGGTGGAGAAATAAAGTACAATTGTGATGTTCAAGAATTATTAACCGAAAATGGAAAAATCACAGGCGTAAATTTCTTAGAAAATGGAATAGGGAAAACCATAAATAGTGATGCCGTAATAGTAGCCTGTGGTGGTTTTGAAGCTAATAAAGAATTAAGAATAAAACACTTAGGCGAAGTTTGGGCAAAAGCCAGAGTAAGAGGAACACGCCACAATATGGGCAAAGGTTTGGAAATGGCAACTGCCGTTGGAGCAGCATTAAATGGCAATTTTGAAGGATGCCACGCCACACCGATGGACTTCAATATGCCCGAATATGGAAACCTCGACATTCCATTTATTGAAAGAAAGCATTATCGTAAAATATCGTATTTGTTTGGGGTAATGCTCAATGCAAGAGGGGAACGCTTTGTAGATGAAGGCTTAGATTTTAGAAATTATACGTATGCTCAATTTGGGGCGGCTGTACTCAAACAACCAGACAATTTAGCATGGCAAATTTTTGATGCAAAAGTGGACAAATTGCTTTATAGCGAATATAAAACCCACGATGCCAGTTTTGTGGAAGCTGATACTTTGGAAGAATTAGTCACCAAACTTCATGGTGTAAATCCTCAACAGGCATTAGCAACCTTGCAAGATTATAATGCTTCGGTGGACTCAGAAACGCCTTTTGACCCAACCATAAAAGATGGAAAAGCCACCAAAGGATTGAGCCTCAATAAAACCAATTGGGCGAATGTTTTGGATACACCGCCTTTCAAAGCCTACCCCGTTACGGGCGGAATTACCTTCACGTATGGCGGTGTAAAAGTGAATACTTCGGCGGAGGTTTTGGACGAAAAAGGCAATCATATTGCAGGGCTTTTTGCTTGTGGTGAAATGGTTGGAGGTGTATTTTTCTATGGCTATCCTGGTGGTTCTGGACTAACTTCTGGAGCAGTTTTTGGACGAAGTGCAGGATATTCAGCGGCTGAGTATTTAAGACAAATGTAGGTTTTCAATGTTGATACAAACTTGTTTTAGAATAGCAATAATTTTATAAACATCCTCATCAGATGAGTTAAAAGCATTACTTACAACATATTCGGTACCATCAAGTATCACAAAAAACCAATTTCGACCAAGTACATAACAACCATAAAGCGGAAATTTGTTTTCGTTGCGTGTTTGAGCCACTAAAAGTTCTGCCAATAATTGCCCTTTGGGGTCATTAGAGCCTCTTTTAGTTTCTTGCTTGTATTCGTGGATAAAAAAATAGGGTTCAATAGGTTTTTGTCTTCCTTTGGCAAGCATAAAATCAACTCTACCTCCAATTTCAATCCCATTAATAGTAGCAGAAAGTGGACGTTGCGAAAATGATTTGAAGGCATCAGAAGTAAAATTAGCCATTTCAATAATGCTGGCAATGGCTTGAAGTTTTAATTCATCTTCATTCCAAAATTCAACATTTCTTAAAATTCTAATTCTAATGCGTTCTATTAATTCAATTTCAAATTCAGAAAAAGTAGCAGTAGCAGAAAGCCAATCAGTAATCAGTTTATTATCCCAAACCTGATTTAAACCAAAAGTTATTTCTAAGTCTTGGGTTTCCCAATTTTCAAAGTTTCTCATATCTGTTTTTTTGTTACAAAATTACGAATTTTATCCATTCCAGATACCATAATGATAAGATGAATAACAACTTCAAAAATTACATACTTCTTTTCCTTTTATCGGTAAATCTGTTGGCTTGTAAAACAACTCAACAATTCGCTGATAATCAAAGAGCTATCAACCTTCAAAAAAGACAAATCCCTTGCACATATATGCGTGGTGGTACGTCCAAAGGTCCATTTTTTGATAAAAGAGAATTACCCTCTAATAAAAAAGAAAGAGATGCTATTATACTAAAAGTAATGGGGTCGCCCGACCATAACCAAATTGATGGTTTGGGGGCTGCCGTAACGGTTACGAGTAAAGTTGTCATGGCTGAGCCTTCCAAAAGACCTAATATCGACGTAGATTATCTTTTTGCCCAAGTTGATATTGATAATCCAATTGTGGACACCCTCCCACCCTGTGGCAATATGATGGCGGGTGTGGGTCCTTTTGCCATCGAAAAAGGTTGGGTAAAAGCTACCAAACCAGAAACGAGAGTCCGCATTTTCAACATCAATACCAATTCTGTCATTGAAGAAATCGTGCAAACACCCAATGGCGTTGTTGAGTATAATGGCAATGCTCAGATTGATGGTGTTCCAGGAACTGCCGCCCCAATCATCATGAATTTATCTGACCAAGTGGGCGGTAAAACAGGTAAACAATTACCTACGGGCAATTTAAAAGAAATTATCAATGGTATTGAGGTTTCGATACTCGATGCAGGTAGTTTGATGGTATTGATGAAAGCCAAAGACCTTGGTTTGGTAGGCAATGAAAACAAGGAATTTTTTGAAAACAACAAGGAATTAATGGCAAAGTTAGAAGCCATCCGTTTAGAAGCAGGTTTGCGGGCAGGCATGGGCCATGTCAAAGACAGTGTCTTGCCCAAAATTGGTATTTTATCCAGCCCGACCGATGCAAAACATCATATTCGTTCGCTATATTTTACGCCCAAAACACTCCATCCAAGCCATGCCGTAACGGGGGCAATTTGTGTTGGAACTGCCTTGAAACTAAAAGGAACGGTGGCTTCGGAGGTAGGGAAAGAGAATGGGCAAAACCGAGAATTTATCATCATTGAACATCCTGCGGGCATCATTGAGGTAAATATTGAAATGAAAGAAAGCCCAAAAGGATTGGTTTTGGACAAAGCAGGAACGTTGAGAACAGTCAGAAAAATAATGGAAGGATATGTATTCTACTAACAAAACGAGCGAGAATAAAACATTCTCATGGAGTCAGGGCATGACATTTATGCTCATTAGCACTTTTTGTTTTTCTATGATGCAAGCATTTATCAAAATGATGCCTCAATTCAATAGTTTTCAACATATCTTTTTTAGGTCAATTATTGGTTGGATTTTAAGTGTCTCTTATCTGAAACTTTACAATATTCCATTAATTGGCAAAAACAGTAAATTATTAATTCTGAGAGCCTTAGTGGGTTCGGTTTCAATGTTTTCATTTTTTTATATTCTTACCAAAATCCCATTTGCCTCATCGGTTGCCTTAAAATATTTATCGCCAATTTTTACAACCATTGCGGCTATTATATTTCTAAAAGAGAAAATAAAACCAATTCAATGGTTATTCTTTTTGATGTCGTTTATTGGCATTTTGGTCATGAAAGGTTTTGATACTCGCATTAGTTTTTTTGATTTGAGTATCGGTATTCTTTCGGCAGTTTTTGGCGGTTTACTTTTTATCGTTATCAAAAAAATTGGCGACGACGACCACCAATTAGTTATCCTTCATTACTTCATGTTTATCTCAGCAACGGTTAGCGGTATAATATGTCTTTTTCAGAAAGGGGATAAAGTTTGGCAGTTGCCCACACCAACCGAAAGTTTAGGGCTATTATCTATTGGTTTAGTTGGTTTTTTTGCTCAAAATTATTTTACAAAAGCGGTTCAGAGTTCAGAAAAAGCAAGTATTCTCTCCAATCTTAGATATTTAGAAGCAGCTTACGCCTTTATTATCGGTTATTTCGTATTCAATGAAACCTATAATTTACAGAGTTTCATGGGGTTATTTTTAATCTTTACGGGTTTGTTATTATCACTAAAATTTAGAACAAAAAATGTTCCTATCGACTAAGGAATGTCCACTAAAATATCTTTCTTATCATGAAAAAACGGTATCAATTATTATTAGTATTTGTCATTTTTGCCATTATCACGTACTTGGATAGAAATTCAATTTCTGTGATTGGGACGAAAATTACGGACGAATTAGAGTTAAGCGACAAACAATGGGGTTTGGTTTTAGGAGCATTTTCATTGGCTTATGGAGCTTTTGAAATTCCTACGGGGATTTTGGTGGACAAATATGGTCCCAGAGTTACACTTTTTAGAATTGTAATTTGGTGGTCAATTTTCACCATTCTTACAGGTTTTGTACAAGGATTTTATATGCTTTTAATTGTTCGTTTTCTTTTCGGAGCGGGCGAAGCAGGAGCATTTCCGACGGCATCAGTTGCTATTGCACGGTGGTTTCCAGCCATCCAAAGAGGTAGTATTCAGTCGGTTGTTTGGATGGGTAGCCGTCTTGGTGGAGCATTAGCCCCATTCTTGTCAGTTATGTTAGCAAACGCCTATGGCTGGCGAACCGTCTTTTATATTTTTGGGTCATTAGGAGCAATCTGGGCTATTTATTGGTGGTTTTGGTTTAAAGATGAGCCAAGAGATATGAAAGGAATTACCGCCGAAGAAGTGAAAGAAATTGAAGAAGGACGAAGCCTAAAAACCATTTCTCATAACTTATTACCTTGGAAAACCTTTTTGAAAAGTGCCAATCTGTGGGCATTAATGGGAATGTACCATTGCTTATTGTACGGTGCTTATTTTTATATGTCATGGATGCCCAAATATTTAGAAAAAGGACGTGGTATCGACAAATCAGATTTAAGCTGGATGGTTTCTCTTCCATTTATTTTGGGAATGGCAGGTTGTTTGGCAGGTGGTTTTGCCTCAGATTATTTATCGAAAAAGAAGGGTTTAAAATTTGGCAGACGCTATGTCGGAATGTTCGGATTGGTGATGGCAGGGATTTGTATGATTACGGGTTCATTAATTGTTGATACCAGTTGGGCAATTATTTTTCTTGCTCTTGGGCTTGCCTTCAAAGACTTTACTTTGCCAGTAGCATGGGCAGTAGCCACCGATATTGGCGGAAAAAACGCAGGAACAGTAGCAGGAACAATGGGCTTGGCAGGACAATTGGGTTCGGCAATTATGGCATCAGCTTTTGGCTTTATTCTTACCAGTACGGGCAGTTATGAAATTCCCGTTAGAATTATTGGGTGTTTGGTCATTGTGGGCGGTTTATTATGGTTCAAGATTGATGCTTCAAAACCTTTGGAAACCGAAACGGAGTAAAGTGTTTAATAAGTTATTTAAACTTCCCGAAAAACGTATTAAACACTGTATTGAGTACACTGTTTCATAAATTATTTAAACTTCCCGAAAGTGGAAAAAACTTTCGGGAAGTCCCCCAATCAAACATTTTAGGGTGAAAATTATTCAGAAAACTTATTAAACACTGTATTGAGTACACTGTTTAATTAATTTTTTGGTAGTAATTCAATCCTCTGGAAAACTTCTCGAAAGTTGAAGGAACTTTCGAGAAGTGCCAAACGCCACCTTACTTCCCGAAAGTTATTTACCCGCAATGGATATTGTTTCGAGAAGTTCCCCAAAAAACGTATTAAACACTGTATTAAGTAGCATATCTTTTATTTTGTTAGAATTTTTAAAACTTCTTTTGAGCTTCAAAAGAAGTTTTTTTATTTTTTTTTCAAAACGACGTAGGGGAAAACATCCGCTCGACTCACTTAGTCTATGAAAGCCGATAAAATGAGACTAAATCAAGAAATAATTGTAAAATATCTAAACAACGAATGTTCTGAGGGGGAGCAAATGTTGGTAGAAGCATGGTATAAATCATTTGAGAACAATCCTGATGGTATCAGTGAATTATCGGAAGATGAATATTCAGAATTGTATTATCGAGTACGCAAAAATATTAACCACCAAATTAATCCCATCAAACTCTATACGCCGCCACGTTGGGTTTGGTATGCCGCCAGTATGGCAGCTATCTTGTTGATTGTCTTTGGATTATCCTTTTATTGGAATTCAGATACAGTTAATAATTTAGCCAAAATAAAATCAGATATTCCGCTTTCAGATTGGGCTAAATATGAAAATTCGTCTGCCAAAATATTGAAAGTTTCACTTCCAGATGGCAGTAATGTTTGGCTTCATCCCAAAACGCAACTATCTTATAACCAATCAGATAGAGTGTATCGTCAAGTAAATTTGAAAGGAGAAGCTTTTTTTGATGTGAAGCGAGATGAAAACCGTCCATTTTTGATTTATTCTGGAAAAATGACTACCAAAGTTTTAGGAACAAGTTTCAATGTGAAAGCATATCCAGAAACAGAAAAATTTGAAGTTTCGGTGGTAACAGGAAAAGTTTCGGTAACGAATGAATCTGAAAAAGAGGTTTTTGTAACGCCTAAACAACAAGTCATCTTAGAAAACAAGTCTGACATACTGACTATCAACGAATTACCACAAAACAAAACATTTTATTGGGAACTCGCCTCTTTAAATTTCGATAATACTTCCATGCAGCATGTGGTGGATAATATTGAACAAAATTTCAATGTAAATATTCATCTCAATCCTGCTTTAAAAAATTGTCGTTTGTCGGGCAATTTTGACAAAGAACACCTTTCTACCATTCTCGAAATAATTTGTCGCTCTATTGATGCAGAATATGAAATCAAAGGCGATGAAGTTTATTTGAAAGGAAATGGCTGTGAACAGTAATCAAACAGTTAGCAGTTAGCAGTTAGCAGTTAGCAGTTAGCAGTTAGCAGTTAGCAGTTAGCAGTTAGCAGTTAGCAGTTAGCAGTTAGCAGTTAGCAGTTAGCAGTTAGCAGTTAGCAGTTAGCAAAAAACAATTCTGTGAAACTTTACTACTCATTTTAAATTAAAATATCTAACCACTTTTTTTTCCAATTATCACTGATAACTGTTTACTGTTCACTGATAACTGTTTACTGATAACTGTTCACTGATAACTGTAAGGAATCTTTTCTAAAATTCATATAAGAAGGTTCTCTCTGGTAAAAAGGAGAGAACCGAAAAAAATTAAAATCCAAAAACAATCTTATGAAACAATCTTTATTCTTAAAGCAGCCACTGCTTACCCTTATGAAAATCGCCATTTATCCATGTATTCTCATTACACTTTGTACCGTAATGGCGTTTGCTCGTCCCACAAAGGCTCAACAAATTTTAAGTCGGGAAGTGTCCATCAAACTTGCCAATGTAAGTTTAAAAACAGTTTTGCAAGAAATTGAAAAGCAAACAAATGTCCGTTTTGTGTATAGCAATAATACCGTAGAAGCTAACAAAAATGTAAGTTTATTGGCAAATAACGAACCTTTAACCTCCGTTTTGCCTAAATTATTGTACCCAAATAAACTTCGTTATGAAGTGGTAGAAGAGCAAATTGTCTTGAAGAAAAACAAAGAGCAATCCGCCATTATTACCGAAGAAAAAGAAAGTTTATCCGTTATCATCGAAGATAGAGTTTCAGGAAAAGTAACTACCGAAAAAGGGGAAGTTTTACCAGGTGTAAGTGTTTTGGTAAAAGGGTCGCCGAGAGGAACAGTAACCAACAACGATGGTGAATTTAATATTGCCGCCAAAGAAGGTGACGTTTTAGTATTAACGTTCGTAGGTTTTGAGAAACAAGAAGTAAAAATCTCGGCATCTAACCTAAACATGACGGTGGTGATGAAAGAAGATATTTCTCAATTAGGCGAAGTTGTGGTAATTGGTTCACGCTCAACAGTGGCACGTACTAACGTAGAACGCCCTGTGCCTGTGGACGTTATCAGTGCAAAAGAATTACAAACCACTGGACAAACTGAGTTAGGACAACAGGTTCAATTTATGTCACCTTCGTTTAATTCTGCCAAAAACGGTATCAACGGCGTGGCAAATTATGCAGACCCAGCTTCATTAAAAGGACTTTCGCCAGACCAAATGTTGGTTTTGGTGGACGGAAAACGTCGTCATCAATTTGCCGCTTTGAATAGTAACGTAACCGTTGGAAAAGGAACTGTTGTAACCGACTTAAACTCTGTACCATCATTGGCATTGGAGAGAATGGAAATTTTACGTGATGGAGCGGCAGCACAATATGGTTCAGATGCCATTGCGGGTATTGCCAACTTAGTTTTGAAGAAATCAGTTAATAACGGAACGGCACAAATTCAATATGGTGTAACCTCAAAAGGAGACGGCGGAGGCTATACTATTGGTTTAAATTATGGTTTTGATTTGGGTAAAAAAGCGTCATTAAACATTACAGGAAGTTATCAAGATGTAAAAGGAACTGACCGTTCAGACCCATACAATCCACAACCAGTAACGGGCGGAACTTATACAGGAATTTATACCAATGTAGCAGCAACTGACCAAGCTTTATTAAAATCAAGAGGTGTATGGGGTAATGGAACTTATGGCTCATTTCATCCAACATCTTACGGAAGTAATGCCATGAAATCAACACAAGTTTTTTATAATCTTGATGTGCCTTTAACGAAAGAATGGACATTATATTCATTCGGTGGATTTTCTCAAAAAGACGTATTTGCTCAAGCATTTTTAAGAACGGCTTTGGCAACAAGTGCTACTTCAAACCCAGATTTATTTCCTGACGGATATGTACCTCAATTACCAGGAACATCGGTTGATTTATCAGGTTTTGTAGGTGTAAAACGTAAAACTTCAACAGGTTGGAATTGGGATATTAGTACAGGTTATGGTAAAAACTACCTTGACCAAAACGCCAATAATACCTCAAATGCTTCAATGGGAGCTAATTCTCCAAAAGATTTTTATATTGGTAGAATTGGTTTTGGACAAAGTTTGACGGAAGTAAACCTTTCTAAAACTACGCTTGGTTTGTGGGGAACAAAATCGGTAAACGTAGCTTTGGGAGCTCAATACAGAGTGGATAATTTCACGCTAACTCCTGGAGACGATGCCGCTTCTTTAGTTGGCCCTTTATCAGCTACAAAAAACAAAACGCCAGGTTCGCAAGGACGTGTAGGTATCGACAAAGCTGATTTAACCAATAAAAATCGTTCAAATATTGGTATGTATTTAGACTTAGAAAGTGACATCACCAACCGTTTGTTAGTAGCAGGAGCTTTACGTTATGAAAATTATAGTGATTTCGGTAGTAATGTTTCTGGAAAATTGGCAACACGTTTAAAACTAACAGATGACTTCTCAATTAGAGGTTCAATCAATAAAGGTTTTAGAGCTCCTTTGCTTCAACAAATTGCCAATGCTGCCACTACTTCAACGGTTCAAAGTGGCGTGATTCGTAGCACCAAACAATTACCATCAGACGATGCACGTTTAGCAAAAATCGGAATTGAAGACCCAAAACCAGAAACATCTTGGAACTATAATTTAGGGGTTACTGCAAAATTAGGAGCAAATTTCCTCCTTACCGTTGATGCTTACAAAATTGACATTACTGACAGAATTATCGTTACTGAAAATTTAAACGTTAATAATATCGCTGCTCTAAAAGCTAATTTTGCAGGATTTCAAGAAATTACCTTCTTTACCAATGCTATCAATACAGGCACAAAGGGTATCGACGTTGTAGCTTCTTACAAACAGTCAATAGGTGCAAAAAGTAAGTTAACAGCAAGCCTTGCATTGACCGTAAATAAAACCGAAATTACTGGAGTGAAAGCAACACCAACAGCTTTACAATTAGACACAAAAAATCCAATTTTATTAATTGATACAGTTAGTAGAGCATTAATTGAAACCAGTCAACCACACTCAAAAGTTTTGGTTTCAGTAGGTTATCAAGTTGGTAAATTTGCCTTCAATTTACGTAGCTCATATTTTGGAGCAGTAACTGGTTGGGAAAAATTGAGTAAACCAGTAGCAGGAACGAGTAACTTGCACCAAAGCCAAACATTTGGAGGTAAAAATCTATTTGATGCCTCGGTGGTATATAGTCTGAATAAATTCTTAACTATCACCATTGGTGGCAATAACATCACAGACGTATATCCTGATAAAGTTTATAGTAATTATGCTTCGTATGCCAATGGTCAAGTACCTTACACTCGTAATGCTAACCAATTCGGATTTAACGGTTCATATTATTACGGAAACTTGACATTTAAGTTTTAAGATTAATGATGGCACGCAGATGACGTAGATTTTTGCAGATATTTTAAACAACTATCACAAAAGAAGTTTTTAAAGCCTGTACACACATCTGCATTTGACAATTTGCGTAATCTGCGTGCCATGTACTATCAATAGCATTACTAAGTACAACTAAACATATAAACAATTTCTCTTGACCAATTTGTTACTACTTTTCGTCTGTTTACTGTTGGGAATAATTCTCCAGCGGTTAAGAGGCTTTCCGAAAGATGCCCATTTGGTCTTGAATTCTTTTATTATATACGTCTGTTTGCCCGCCCTGACTTTGCTTTATACCACCGAAATTCATTTTGAAGAAAATAAAGCATTGCCCATTTTAATGCCTTACATTTTGTATATCTGCTCTTTTATTTTCTTCAAAATATTAGCTCCGATTTTACAACTTGACCGTAGCACTACGGGAGCGTTGACCCTCACGGCGGGCATCAGTAGTATATCATTTGTGGGTTTTCCCATTTTTGAATTACTCTTTGACAAGGAAGGTTTACAAATAGGCGTACTCATGAGCCAAGCGGGTTCATTTGTTGTTTGTGGAACTTTAGGAATATTTACGGCTTCGTATTATTCAGCAAAAGAAGTCTCAGCCCAAAAAATTATCAGCGATATTTTCAAATTCCCACCCTTTTTATCATTCTGTGTAGCCTTAGTCTTGAATTTATCAAATTTCCATTTCCCTGCTTGGAGTGTCGAAGTTTTACAGAAAATTGGTAGTCCTTTTGGCATTTTAGCCTTAATTTCGGTAGGATTACAAATAAGTTTCAAACGAGAAGATTTACAAGTGAAACCTCTTTTATACGGACTTTTTTATAAATTACTCATTGCCCCGCTGTTGATTTTCATTTTATACATTTTAATCATTGGCGAACATTCATTTATTGGAAAAATTTCAGTCGTTGGGGCGGCTTTGGGTTCAATGAATACCGCCACAATTATCGCTATCAATTACGGATTAAATCCCAAATTAGCCACTCAAATGGTCAGTATCAGTATTCCATTGTCACTATTAAACGTTGGCATTTGGTATTTAATAGTGATGAGTTATGAATTTTAAGACATGACTTCCCATAAATTAGCTTGATATATTCATAGTTCGTAATTCATAACTCATCATTCATAATTCATAACTAAAATACATGAAACACATTTTTAAAAACTTAACCTTTTGGGTACTCACCGCTATTGTATCGGGTGTATTATTGGGACATTTTCATCCCGAAATTGCCCTTCAGCCCATTTTAGAAAAGCCCATAAAATTCAGTCTATATTTTTCAGAATTCGAGATAAAAACTACTTTTAGTGAACTCCTAAGCAGTCTTTTTATCAGTATCGTAAAACTATTTATTTGCCCAATTATTTTCTTGACCATCACTTTGGGAATTATCTCAATGGGAGATTTAAAGAAAGTCGGCAAAGTAGGGGCAAAAGCTTTACTATATTTTGAAATTGTCACAACGGTAGCTCTTTTCATTGGCGTAGTGATTGCAAACGTGCTTCGTCCTGGCGATGGCGTGGTTACCTCAGAAATTAAAGGTGGTGATATTTCCAAATACACAAAATCAGCCGAAGTTGGTTTTAGTTGGATGAAATTCTTTTGGGATAATGCCACACTCCAAGTTTTGCTTTTAGCCATTATTTTAGGAGTGGCATTAAGTAACTATTCAGGTCGAGATAAAATTGTCAATATGCTTGCTCCCATTTCAAAGAAAATCTTTTGGGCATTGCATAAAGTCATGTTGCTTGCACCCGTTGGGGCATTTGGAGGAATGGCTTTTACCATTAGCAAATACGGAATCCAGACACTTTTACCTTTGGCTAAATTGATGGTAACGGTTTACTGCACAATGGCTTGCTTTATTTTTGTGGTACTTTATCTGATTTTGAGAACGTATAAAATTGACCTTCTGAAATTCTTAAAATACATCAGAGAAGAATTATTAATTGTGTTGGGAACATCGTCTTCAGAAGCCGCTTTGCCTTCTTTAATGGAAAAATTAGAGAAAATGGGTTGTTCAAAATCGGTGGTTGGATTGGTAGTGCCTGCGGGATATTCTTTCAATTTGGACGGCACAACGATTTACCTTTCAATGGCCATTATTTTCTTGGCACAAGTATTCAATGTTCATTTAGATTTACAACAAATTTTGACCATTATCGGTATTTTGATGGTAACTTCAAAAGGGGCAGCAGGCGTAACAGGAAGTGGTTTTATCGTGTTGGCATCAACGCTAACGGCTATAAAAGTAATTCCCGTAGAAGGTTTGGCTTTACTTTTGGGTGTTGACAGATTTATGTCGGAAGCTCGTGCCATCACCAATTTTATCGGAAACGGAGTGGCTACGGTTTGGTTAGCCAATAATGAAGGCGAATTTGATAGAGAGAAGATGGAGGCGGCTTTTGAGGGGTAATCAATCGGAATTGATATTTGAAAAGAGTGAGGTAAATAATGATCATAAAACAAATCATTATTTACCTCACTCTTTTTTTATCGAAAATGGAATAAACCTTTCCAAGTATTTTAACTAAGCCCACATCAATTTTTTAATCGGAGTGATAATAGTATTGGTTTTTTAACACAAAAAATTGATTCACAGATACTTATTCAAATCAAGGTCAGCGAGGTAAATTATACATTTTTGCTAATTCTTCATAAGTCATTGAAGGTATTCTTCCACCTTTGAATATTGGGATGATAACAGTTCTGAACTTGTATGAAGAAACTCCATTTTTAGCATAATTATATTCCCTGATAAACATTAGTCCAGAAGAGCCATGAGTTACAGACATATCAACAATGTTAATAGTTTTACCATCAGCTTCAAAAACTGCATTTTGATTTATCGGGAGTAAATCAAATAATGATGAACTTATTACATAAGTAATCGGAATTTCAGAATCGACTTTAAAATTTGGAATGATATAATCCTTTACTGGTGAAGATGTACTACCTGTAAAATCAAGTGTAAAATCATAATATCTTGCTGTTGAAGCATTTGCTCCAGCAGCTCCAGCAGCACCTGTTGCTCCAGTAGCACCTGTTGCTCCAGTAGCACCTGTTGAACCTTGTGGTCCAACATCACCTTTTTCTCCTTTACAACCAAAGAATAAACTTGAACTAACAACTAAAAGACTAAATAGTATTTTTTTCATATTAAAATATATTTATGTTATTTAAAATATCTGATGGAAAATGATAGCTTCTTTAAGATAAAGAAAAGCTATCTTTAAGAAGCCCAGATTAAAGCTTAATAAAACAAAAATAGTACATTTATCACAGTTTAGATTGTTCGTATTTATTAAACGGTACTTCTCCCTAAGACGAATGATAGATATCATAAGTTAAAAGATTGGATAAATACGTTCCCGAAAGTTTAAAACTTTCGGGAACGTATTACCAAATAAAATGTCACAAATCTCTTTACTTAATTATATTAACCGAATCGATCGGTTGCCCTACCTATCTAAATAAAAATCCACACTTAAAAACACGCAATTCACTCCGCAAAATCCCCAGTTTATCGGATTCCTATATATTTCATCTTCGTGGTCAGCTACTTTTGAATCATCAAATAAGCAAATAATATCTAAATTTTAAAAAATATCAAATCATGAAAAAGTTAATATTTACTATCGCCCTTTTTATTGCATCATTTATCACAAAAGCAACTGACAATGAACGTTTTATGAAAGCAATGGGTGCAACATTAATGGAATTAGGACAAGCTCAAGATGTGGCAAGTTTACAAGAAGTTGCTAATAAATTTGAACGAATTGCCAACTCCGAAACCAACGAATGGCTTCCCAATTATTATGCAGCTTTGTCTTATAACTTAATCGCCCAAAAACAAAAAGAGGGTGCTGAAATTGACAAATATTTGGATAAAACGGAGGGATTTATCACAAAATTAGCACAACAAAATGTAAGCACTCCCGACGAAATTGAGGTATTAAAAGCACAAGTTGCCATGATGAGAATTTCAGTTGATGGTGCTGCTCGTTGGATGAAATTTGGTTCAGCATTTGAAGGAGCAATTGCCAAAGCCAAACAAATAAACCCAGAAAATCCACGTGCTTATACTTTGAAAGCACAAATGGTTTTTTACACACCTCAACAATTTGGTGGCGGAGCAGAAAAAGCTTGTCCCGAAATACAAACCGCTATCCAAAAATTCGCTAACTTCAAACCAACAAACCCTTTTGCACCAAAATGGGGTTTAGAACAAGTAAATGGTTTAGCAAAGGCTTGTAAATAGCATTCATGACGTGAAGAAATAAGCTTATTATTTCTTCACGTCAAAGCATTTTCTTCAAAATAATAAAAACATGAAATCAAGTTTTTGGGGGCGTTTTTGGATATTGGGCTTCTTCACGGTTATGGCATTCAACGGTCATATTTATTTTATCGTTGGAATGCTCAGAGGAAAAACTCATTATCGTGAGTTCATCATCAATATTATTTACAGTAATATTTTTGATGCCTCCTCTATGCTTTTGGGCTGTTGGCTGATGCTAAAATTTGGTGTAAAATTAAAATCTATCATATTTCGCCATTTTACGCTGACGATTTTTGCCATTAGTGTTGCACTATTCAAATTCTACACATTCTCACTTCTCTATCAATTATTTGATGAAAAAAAATACCAGAATATAGACAATACAGTACGAGATTGGTATGATGCTTTGTTTACTTTAGGGCCAATTTTGGGCATAAACCTCATTTACTATTGGTTCACCCGTGAACGTAAACAAATTATCAAAATGACGGAACAAGAATATCAAATATTGCAGATAAATGACCTCAAAACAAAGGCAGAATTAGCGGCTTTGGAGGCAAAAATAAATCCTCACTTTTTGTACAATTCCTTGAACTCAATTGCCTCATTGGTACATGAAGACCCCGATAAAGCCGAACACATGGTGATGAATCTTTCAAAGTTTTATCGCTTTTCAACGGGTAGAAATAATGAACATTATGACACTTTAAGAAACGAATTAGAAATTGTAAAAACCTATTTGGAAGTAGAAAAGGTGCGTTTTGATGAACGTTTAGTTTATGCGTTAACCTTTGAAAATGAAAATTTACAAAATTGTCAGATTCCAAGATTTTTAATTCAACCCATCGTAGAAAACTCAATTAAGCACGGGATTTCAAAATTAGCGGGAAACGGCATCGTTAAGATTCATATTTCGGAAGAAAAAGGCAACTTAATTATCAAAATTCATGACAATGGCGTTCCTTTTCCTGATAATATTTTTTCGGGATACGGACTGAAATCTATCCAAGACAAACTTCGGCTTTTATCGGGCGAAAAAGCCATGATGAGTATTGTTAATGAACCCGAAAAAGCCGTCATATTGTCATTACCGAAGCGATAATTTCCAGTTTTTCAATTGAATTTTCTGATTAATATGTTCTGTTTCACTAATTGAAAATTCTCTAAAGCCTGCTTTTTTAAGTACATTTTGAGATGGAAAATTAAAAAAAGGTGTATCAGCAATGATAGTTTTGAGACTTGGCTCTAACTTTGCCCAATCTATCAAACAAGTCAGTGCTTCAGTGGCGTAACCTTGCTCACGATGATTTCCATCAATAAAATAACCAACCATCGTAACGCCATCTTGGTCTGGGAAACCTGCAAAACCAATCCCCCCAACAGAAGTATTTTCTGAAACCAAAACGATTTCCCAATTGGTGTACCAAAAGAAATCAGCGGGATTTTGTTCGGTCATGGGCAACCAAAAATTTTGAAGAGCATCTTGAGTTTCAGCAAGATAAAATTCATCAATATTCCAATCACAGGCATTAAACCCCAGCTTAGCCGTCATATCGGTACGGCCTTGTGTATTCCAAATATTAAGTAGCAGATTATCAAGCGGTATTAATCTCAAACGTTCTGAATAAATTTCTATCATTGAATATAAATTAATTATTTTAAAGCATAATTTTTAATTAAAGATGGGATTTTAGCCCATAATAACCATGTTCAAAACCATTTTAATTGACGATGAAAAATTAGCCATTAGCCGCCTTGAACGATTATTGAGCAAATATACCGATACTTTTGAAATTATCGGACGGGCTAATAATGGAGCAGAGGGTTTGGCAATGGTAGAATCACTCAGACCTGACTTAATTTTTTTAGACATTGAAATGCCAGTTATGACAGGTTTCGAGATGCTTTCTCATCTAAAACACTTGCCATTGGTGGTTTTCGCAACCGCTTATGACGAATACGCCATTAAAGCATTTGAAGAAAACTCAATTGATTATTTGCTAAAACCTATCGAAAGCGAACGTTTAGAGAAGACTGTTCAAAAACTTAATCTTTGGAAAGCAGGAAATGAGCATCAAACCAAAAGTCCTTTTGATGATAATATTTTGAAAATGATAGAAGCGATGCGTCCTAAAAAAGCTATCAGTTCAATTTCAGTAAAAACTGGAAATAAAATATTATTAATTGATTTACAAGATATTAGCCATTTTGAAGCCGAAGACAAATACGTATTTTTAGTAACACTCGACGGCAATAAATATCTCACCAGTTATACCATTTCTATTTTATCAGAAAAACTTCCTGATGCTCAATTCTTACAAATCAGTCGAGCAAACATTATTAACACTCAAAAAATCAAGGAGATAGAAAAACATTTCAACGGTAAATACCAAATTACGATGAAAGACAAAGCTCAATCTAAAATGATTTCGGGAGGTACATTTGGTGATGCCATCAAAGAGCTTTTTGAGATATAGATTAATAGGCGTTAGGATTTAGTTGTTGGGCATTAGTGTTGGAACTCGCTATTAATCAGGGGATTCCAATTTAGACGGCATTTAAAACGGAAATATGTACTTATTGACGCAAGTTAAATTTGAGTCACAAAACCTCACCCCCAACCCCTCTCCATCGGAGAGGGGTTGGGGGTGAGGTTTTGCGACAATAAGTATATAAATCCGTTTTAAAATACCATAAATCTTTGGTAATCAAGCTTATGAAAAAACTAAATCCTAAATCCCTACTAACATTAACAATTTAAGAAATATATCTAACGCTGACAGGACGTAAATCCGTCAGCGTTGAAATCGGAATTACCTGATTCTTTGTACCATTGAAAATTGATATTCTCCGCAATAACTACCCATAAATTTCATCCCTCCTCCTCCCAAAAGCAATTCCCTTGATACCCTAAAAACCCCCTCTTATCGACACACTTTCTATGTTGGTCGAAAATTGTCAAAAACTAAGGCTAACAAGTGCAATTTTGTGTTATAAATATGTCTTAAATGACTAAAAATTGAGTTTTTCCGCTTATCAAAAAAACAGCCCATTTGTACTATTTTAATTTTATCAATCAAGAAAACGCTTCAACTTTGCAAAAATTACGTAAAAACAACACGTAAATAACATTATCAGAATTCATGAAAAAGGTATTACTATTATTAACATTTTTAAGTTTTTATGCCAATAGCATTTCTGCTCAATTTCCAATGGGTGGCATGGGAGGAATGGGCGGAGGTAGAAGAACAGAGCAAACAGCCATTCCTGGTACTGCACAAGCAACGCCAAAAGGTTCTGCCAAAATTACGGGGTATGTAATTGACTCTGCTGCCTCACAAGCGGTTGAGTACGCAAGTGTTGCCTTGATGAACAAGGCAGACAAAAAACCTGTTGATGGAGCAATTTGCGACGATAAAGGGAAATTTTCGTTGACAAAAATCGCAACTGGCGAATACATTTTATCAATTTCATTCATGGGTTTTCAGTCTAAAAAGGTTGAAGTGAAAATCGTGAATAAAAACGATGAAATTGATTTGGGCGTTATCAAATTGAATCCAAGTACACAAGTTCTTCAAGAAGTTACCGTTGAAGGTCAACGTTCATTGATGGAAGACAAAGTGGATAGAATGGTTTATAATGCTGAAAAAGATGCCAGCAATAAAGGAGGAGACGGTGCGGACGTTCTAAGAAAAGTACCTTCTTTGACAGTAGATTTAGACGGTAACGTTTCATTGAGAGGTAGCCAAAATGTAAGAGTTTTGATAAACAATAAGCCTTCAACCATCATTGCAAGTAGCGTTGCGGATGCCTTAAAACAAATTCCTGCGGACATGATTAAGTCAGTTGAGGTAATCACTTCTCCATCAGCTAAATATGACGCTGAAGGTTCTTCAGGTATCATTAACATCATCACTAAGAAAAATACCTTACAAGGTCTTACTTTGAACTTGGATACAAGTGTCGGTATTAGAGGTGGAAACTTATCACTAAATGGAAATTACCGTAGAGGGAATATGGGTTTCTCTTTAGGAGGTTTCGGTAGAGCAAACTATAATGTGAATGGTCGTTTTGAGAACAATCAAATTACAACTGGTACTGACGGCGTTAAAACAACCAACAACCAAAGTGCTGAAACTCGTAACAGTGGTTTATTTGGAAACTACCAATTAGGTTGGGATTGGGATATTAACAAAACCAACTCAATTACGGCTTCTGTACGTTTAGGAGCAAGAAATCAATCAAGTTTCCAAGATGGATTATTATCTCAAATTTACAGAAATAATCTTTTGTCAAGCTCAACAACTCGTAATGTAGAATCATTGGATAACTCAAATAACGTTGATGCAAACTTTGACTATACGCACACTTTCAAGAAACCTCAACAAGAATTTACTTTATCGGGTCAATTTAGTAGAAACAATCGTAATAACAATTTCACGAACACAATCTTAAACCTTCCAGATTCATTAGTAAACTTAGGACAGAATATTATTTCAAATACAAACCCAAGTTATAACCAAGAATCAACCGTTCAAGCTGACTACCAAACACCAATCGGTAAAACACAAATGATTGAATTTGGTGGAAAAGGAATTTTCAGAAAAGTAAATTCTGTTTTTAGACAACTTGGCAACAATGGTTCATTAGATTATGACCAAAATATCGCAGCATCGTATTTTTCATACACCCTTACCACAAAGAAAAAGTATAGCTTAAAAGTAGGTGGTCGTTATGAATACACCAATATTGATGCAACACAAACTTCAGAAGGTGGCGTGGCTCAAAACATTGATATTGCTGATTACGGAACATTTGTACCAAGTATCAACCTTTCTAAAAGTTTAAAAGGCGGAACAACTTTAAAAATTGCTTATAACCGTCGTATTCAAAGACCTTCGTTACAATTCTTGAATCCAAACCGTAATGCTTCTAATCCATCGAACGTTACAGAAGGTAATCCGAATTTGGCTCCAGAATTTACCAACAACTACGAATTTACGATAAATACATTCTTCAAAAATACATTCTTGACAACCGCACTTTTCATGCGTAATACCACTGGAGGTATCCAAAGTGTACGTACAAGTACCACTGATGCACAAGGAAGACCAATTATTTTGACAAACTTTTTCAACATTGGTAATGAAGATGCTTACGGTATGAACCTTTTTGGAAACGTAAATATTTCTAATAAACTTCAATTGGGTGGTGGTACAGATGTTTACTATACCGTTTTGAAAAACAACAATCCAAACCCACTTTATAATGCCAGTAACCAAGGTTGGGTAGCCAGTTTCAGATTATTTGGTAGTTATAACCTTGCTAAAGGTTGGGGCTTACAAACCTTCGCATTTTACAGAGGAAATCAGGTGCAATTGCAAGGAAATCAAGGTGGATTTGCGATGTATAGTTTAAGTGTGAAGAAAGACTTCTTGAACAAAAAAGGAAGTATCGGTTTTGGTGCTGAAAACTTCTTTACACCAAATGGTTTTGTTATCAAAAGCAATGTTGACTCGCCAACAATTATGCAAAACAGTACAACTACTTTGCGTAACATGAACTTCAAAATCAATTTCAGTTACAGAATTGGAAAAATGACATTTACGGAAACGAAGAAGAAAAAGAAATCAGTTAATAACGACGATTTGAAAGACGGTGGCGGAGACGGTGGTCAGCAAGCTCCTGCACAATCAGCACCAACAGGTGGCGGAGGTCGTCCAAGATAATTTTAAAGTACACTAATACATCAATCAAACTGAGTTTCAGTCCTGCAATAGATTTTATTGCAGGATTTTTTTTACAAAAAGAATTCATCAAATGAAAATAAGGTGTAAAGTTGACACAAAAAAATTTGGCGAACCCCAAAGGGATTCGCCAAAATATATCACTAACACACCAAAATATAGTTATGAGTTCAAATAAAATTCAATTCCTCACAACATATTTTATATTTTAAATATTATTGTTATGTACAACAAAGCTGTACCTAAAAGTCAAGTAATAGTAATTATAAAACCTCTAATCAATTACAATTTTAGAGAATATTTAGTTATACCCAGTATTCTGACAAACATAAAAATTTAACTCCATAATTCAAATAAATATTATTGCCTTTTTATTATACGGTTGCTTCAAAGGTCGTTTATTGACATTTGTTAAGCATTTAATAATTATTAACGAAAAATAGATAGAATAGGAAATTATACGAAAATAGGAAATTTTAACTTGCACAATTATCACACTTTGATATAACGATTTTCTTCGACTATAAATTCACGAATTTGTGTATTGACTTCGTTATTCCTAAAACAAAGCCCTCTTGAAAATCAAGAGGGCTGTAAAAATCAACAAAGTTTCTAAAAGTAAAGTTTTAAAAAATCAGCGGTTAAATTGGTTCAGTTCAACGTCGTTATGAATCTTATTCAATTTCAAAATAAATTGGAAGTGTGTGCCACGAATTTACATTCAGCTCACCTTCTTTCGCAGGAATCCAAGATGGCATTTTCTTGATTACTCTCATCGCTTCATGATTACAAGCATCATTAAGTCCTTTTACTAAATAAACTCTTGAAATTTTTCCGTATTTGTCAACGATAAATCTTACAAATACTTTGCCTTTAATACTTTGCCCTACATTTTCAGGCGTTTCTATATTTTTAGCAAAAAACTGTTTCATTGCATTTGCTCCTCCTGGAAACATCGCTGTCACCTGCGGAATGGCATAAACAGTGTCCATCACAATATCCTCATCAATAATTGACACGTTACTTTTTGTAACTGTTTTGTTTGAATTACTGAGTCTTTTCTGAGTAGGTTCTTCTATCTCATTTATCTTAATTTTCTCAACTTTCACATTGGGACTTACACTGTTGTTTTGAGTAACAGTTAATTTTTTAACAGGGTCTTCAGCGTTTTCCTTAATTCCTAAAACCTCCTCAATTTCGTCAATATTATTGGATAAAGTTTTAGATATTTCATTTTCTTGATTTACTTTTCTATCATATTCTTGACCAAAAATAATCTCGTCTAATAAAAGTTCACTTTTTTCTTTTGAAGCGAGTTCATTTTCCCAAGCATTCTGAATGGCTTTGGCAACATTCGAAGCATATAACGCTCTTGATTCTGGTTTACCAACAAAAGCAGAACTCCACCGCTGTTGGGCAGAGGCTATATTTTCTACAAATAAAAAGGATATTACAATAAATAAATTCTTCATAGTTATGCGTAGTTTACTTATCTATTATGATTGAGTAAGGATAATTCAGGTTGCATAAAACTTATACAACCTGTTTAATGATTTTTAGGTATTGTTTTAGGAGTTGTTTAGGTTAATTTATTGGTCTTCAAAAAATTAACCTAAATAGCTTCTTAGAATTTGAATTTCAAACGAGCAGAGTAAAAACTTCCTCCAAAACCCATCTGTATAGCTTCATACATACCACCAGTTTCGGTATTTCCTGGATTTTGTTTGTCTGGATATACATTAAAAATATTTGAACCGTTCAACACAAATTTGATATTCTCTGTCAAACTATAACCAGCAGACAAATCAGTCGTCATTTTTGCCCCATACATATTGGGTAAAACATTGGCAGAGTTATAATCAACTAATTCCATCGAAGAAAAACCTGAAACTCTAACCGATGATGAAAAACGATTTAATTTATAGTCTAATAAAGCATGGAATTTATATTTAGGAGCAGCATAAGTAATTAATGAACGTTCACGTCTATCCAAGAATTGCTCTTCTCTACCAGCCAATGCACCAGTGGTGACAACTTTATCAATATCAAGATGATTGTAGTTAAATGCCAATGAAGAAGTCAAAGTACCTAATCCGATTGTTGTGGTATAATTAGTCACAACATCAACGCCATAGGTTTTAGTATCAATAGCATTGGCAAAAAATTGTGCAGCAACTACACCCAAATTATTGAAAATTCCCTCTAAACCTTGGTCAGAAGCAGAAAATTCTCCTGTCAAAACGATACGGTTTTTCACATTAACGGCATAACCATCAACCGATACTGAAAAATCTTTACTTGGCTGAATAACAAATCCTAAACTGGCATTTAATGAAGTTTCTTGTTTCAACGATGGTACCCCCAAAGCCTTTGTAATTGAGCTTTGATTATTGGCAATTAAGCGTTCAACATAAGTAGGTTTTTTGGTGATTTCGTCAACAACAACGTCATTGATAACTGTTCCAAAATAAACCTGAGCTAAAGATGGAGCTCTAAAACCTGAACTAAATGACCCTCTAAATGAAAGTGCATCTGCCACTTTAATACGAGAAGCAATTTTACCATTAAGTGTTCCGCCGAAATCACTGTAATTTTCGTAACGGAGTGCCGTTGCAATCAACCATGAATTGGTAACATTTACCTCAGCATCACCATAAACGCCAAAGTTGGTTCGTGAAGCAGTCAAAGCATTATCTGGACGAATACCTGGGAAATTTTGAGCCCCACCAGCAACCTCAATATCATTCCCGTAACGTTTCCAAGAAGCTTCTTCGCCCGCTACTACTCCATAAGCGTCAGTTCTAAATTCAGAACCTAATGAAATATTTACACCTGACAACACATTTTCTAAACTCTTCGTGAAAGTTAATCCCGTTGTATTTTGTGATAAATTATATCCTCCTGCATCGAAATTGATTTGATTCTTAATATTTGTACTTAATACTTGCGAAGGGTTTACGGTATTAAGCGTAGATAATTTTAAGCTATTTTTTCCGTAAGTATTGTATAAATCTATTTCCCAACCATTATTAGTTTTTGTTTTTAAACCAATCGTCAAACTTCCGTCAAAAATATCCGACCCAATTCTTGGTTCATAACCATTCGGGAAAACAGATTTTACATTTCTTGGATTTAGAGTATCAACAGTAAATCCTTGAGCATCGGTTGAACGAAAATTAATTCCTCCCGACGAATAAAACTTGGTTTTTTCAGAAAGAGCAACTACTGAATTAAGATAAAAACTACTGTTAATATAAGAAGCATCTCCAAATAAGGTTCTACCATTCTGACCTTTGTAGTCAAGATATTGAGCATCAGCCTTACGAAATGTTTTCTCTTTTGATAATACTTCTGCGGTGATATTCAAGAATCCATTTTCTCCGATTTTCAAACCATAATTCAAATTTGGATTAAAAATAATACCATCACCTGCTGCATAAACTCCAGCGTTCAGACTACCCGTAAGTTCTTTCGTCGTTGATTTCAAAACCAAGTTAATAACACCTGCAATGGCATCAGAACCATACTGTGCAGCCGCCCCATCACGCAAAATCTCGATATGGTCAATGGCTGCCACTGGAATTGTATTCAAATCAGTACCTGTATTTCCTTTTCCACGAGAACCAAATGTACCAATCAATGCACTCTGGTGAAAACGTTTTCCATTGATAAGCACCAATGTTTGGTCTGGGCCTAAACCTCTCAATGAAGTTGGGTCAACATGGTCTGAAATATCTGAACCTGACTGACGATTTGAATTAAATGCTGGTACTAAAAAGTGAAGAATTTGGTTCAAATCCATTTGTCCAAAAGCCTGTAATTGTTCCGAAGTAACAACATCAATTGGGGCAGTTGTCTCATTTTTGCCACGCCCTTCTGTGGCACGGCTACCCACAACCACCAAAACTTCGTCTTGTGCAGTAGCAATGGCTTCTTCTAAAGAAACATCTGGCAAGGTTATGATAGTGGTAGCAGGCACAATGACTGAGATTATCTTCTTTTCATAACCTGAAAAGCTGACACTCATTTTATAATCGCCTTTAGGAAGTTTGATTGAGAAATTACCTTGTAAATCGGTAGAAGTGGTATAAGGTGTATTTTCGATGGTAACTGTCGCACCTACGATACCTTCTTTAATGTCGGCATCAATAACTTTTCCTTTGATACCTTGACCGAATGCCGTGACACTCAAGAAAATTGGAATGATTAGGAAGCTTAATTTGAATAATTTTTTCATGATGAGTAAGGATATTGCTTTAAGAAACTTTTATGGGTAATATACAAGCGTTCAGACAGCCCTATTTTTGATAAGACTATCTTTGTTATTTAGCTACTACTACAAATTGATTGCCAAAGAAACTGTTTTGGTTAAAAATATCGTTTTTTATTCCATCCTGCTCAAAAACAAGAATAGAATAGATAGTTTTCTACAACTGACTTAGTGCTTTTCTGGCGGAAAATAAGATTAAATGGAGTGTTGATAAATACGGAATAATGCACCCGTACAGATAAAATACTATGATTTTACGAAAGGAAAAATAGTCTTTTGTGTACAAGTAAGGATTTTGTGATTGAAAGATTCAAAACAATTCTTAAACGCAAGGAAAATTTAAGGCATTTATTTTTGAATAGTTCAGGGTAAAATAAGTATTTAATGGATAATTAAAGAAAATTCGTGAGCGGATATTCCATGATTGGAACTGAATTTCTCTAAACTGGCGGGTCAATCCTTAATACTTAAAATACTGAACAAATATAGGAAGATTAGAAATGGTTGTCAAGTATTTTCATTTTATTTCCAAAATATAACAATTTAGTATTTTTCAGCTAACGTTCAAGCTAAACGCTTCAAATTGAACGAATTGGAAATTTTCATTGTCCAAATTAAACATCAAAATGCAACAATCGGTGTATTGGAATCTTTAGGTTTGGGTATTTATTGAGGCTGAAGTACCAATTCAAACATTAAAATAATGGCATCGTTTGAGAGTGCTTCAAAATCAATCATTTTGAAATTTGAAAGGGATAAGCCATCTCTGGTGTGAAGAAGTCGGTCTTGGACTTCAAAAGCTCCACTAAGTACAAAAAAGAAAATATCATTTTCAGATTTTTCAAAGGTAAATTCTTCTTTCTTTCTCCCGTCGTATTTACCAATAAATCCTCTTTGACTATTTTTTGAAAAAATGGGCAACATTGTATTTTTATCTTCAAAATCAAAAGCATTTACTTCTATTTTCGAGGTAAAATCTACTGAATCATTATTCAGCCAAATTTGCAAAAAATTAATTTCTTCAGTTTCATAAGGATTAATAATTTCATATTCAGTGGCTGCCAAAGCCGAAAAAATCTGGACTTGTCCCACCTCTAAAAAACCTGTTTCTAATGAATTATGAAATTCAAGTCCGCCCACAATCGGTATAATTATCACTTCTGAGTTTTTTTCCAATTTCAATTTCAAGCGATGTCCTGCCTTCAAAGTATCATCATTGAAAACCTGCAAATTGACAAAGGGCGTTCTGCTTTCATGAAAATAATGCCCGAAATTGAAGGTATGAAAACTACGAAAAAAGCCAACCTGCGAGATTCCCCGCTGGTCGGCTAAATATATTTGAGCTTGAGTTTCTAAATCCATTATTATTTTATGCACTTACGACGATTGTATGAGTAAGATTATATCCTGCGGCTACACTTCCAGTAATTGTACCTATTTCGGTAGCAATAGAATCAGCAAATACATTATCCGAAGCATTGTAAGTATAACCCGACATTCCTTTGGTGTAACCATTGGCAGATGAGGCATTTACAGCTACAACTGCACTATCACTTGCTTCTGGAAATCCAATTTGTGTTACCAATAATGATTTACCTGCTGAGTTATAAATATGTACGTGGATATGAGTAGCACGTCCTTGATACCAACCTGGGAAAATTGATTGAAATGAAACTTGTCCGTTTGTATCAGTTACCTGACGACCTCTCAAAAAGTGTACACTTGTAAAATTTTGTTGTTGCATAGAAGTTCCACCATACTCAGAATAATAACCGTCTTTGTCGCAATGCCAAACATCAACTAATGCTCCAGCCAAAACAGCACAACTCGAATTGGCATTTTTAATGGTAATTGTAAAAGCAAAAGGAACACCAGTTCTATCAGAACGTATATCTTTTAATACTAAACTTTCAGGGACTTTTGTAGGAAAAGGCCCTGCCGTTTCGCTATTGGTAACGGTACAATTACTTGCCGAACTCCCATTCGTTGACCCTGTTCCAGTAGTGGTACCAGTAGTGGTTGTTGGCTCTACACTTGATGATTTGCAAGCATCCAAAATGGGTAATACTGCGGCAAATCCGATAAGGCTATTAAAACCTTTTTTCAAAAATTCTTCTCTTTTCATGTTTTTAATAATAATCGTTTTTGAAGAATACGTCATTTTGAAAACAACAATGCCTGTGCAAGGTTATTTATCGGTAAAATGTGTATTTCTATCGGTTAGCTTAAAGAATATGCTTCTTGATTGAGTAAGTTTTAGGATTTTAGAAGCTGTTTAAGTATTTGTGATGAACAAGTACATACTTCCCAATACTCAATAATGAATACAGAGGGTAAACGTTATTCATTGCTTCCGAGTATTCGTTTGTCGGTGAAAATCAGCCTTTTATCGGTTAGTGAATGATTGTTTCATCCATTCATCAATAAAGTCTTGATTACTACTGCTGATTGGAATGGATTTGCCTGAAATAAGTTCAGCTTTTTTATTGAGGATAGCTTTTACATTCATATTCGGAACGATAAAACTACGATGAATACGACTGAATTGCTCCGAAGGTAATTTTTCTAAAACTGCCTTCATCGTCATCAAAGAAAGAATTGGTCTGGTTGAGTTTAATAAATGTATTTTGACATAATCTACCAAACCCTCAATATAATCAATATCTGCTACGGCTATTTTAACCATTTTGTATTCCGACCGAACAAAAAGATATTGAGGAGATTCTGTTTTGACATTATTTTTCAAATCAAAATAGTCAATTGCTTTAATGACTGCACGACTAAAACGGTCGAAAGGAATAGGTTTCAAAAGATAATCCATTGCCTCTAATTCAAAACCATCTAAGGCAAATTTTTTATGAGCCGTCGTGAAAATTATCATGGGTTTTATTGACAAATTTTCTACTAATTCAAGCCCCGTAATATCAGGCATATTGATGTCGATAAACAGTAAATCAACAGAATTATTAGCCAAAAACTCAGCTCCTTCAATGGCATCATTGAAAGTTTGTAGAAGCTCTAATTTCGAGAATTGAGCCACATATTGGGTAATCAAAGACAACGCCAATGGCTCGTCATCAATGGCAACACACCGTAGTTTCATAGTTTAGTTTTGCAGAAATAATTCAACCATATAAAGTCCATTTTCTTGAGAAATAGTCAAAGAATGTCTCTCAGGATACGAATATTCTAATCTCTTTTTTGTATTCTGAATCCCAATACCTGTACGTTCAACTTTTCTGGCTTGCGTAAAAAGAGTATTCTGGCAACTAAATTTTATCGTATTATTTTCTCCTAAAATTTTAATCATAATTGCAGATTCTTCCCGATTGCTCACAGCGTGTTTAAAGGCATTTTCCACAAAAGTCATTAAGATTAGCGGAGCAATTTCTCTATATCCAACCTCCCCATTTACTTCAAAACACACGCTCGTCTTTGGCGTAAGTCGTAGTTTTTGTAAGTCGATATAATCACTAATACACGCTATTTCACTGGATAGTGGCACAAAATCTTCTGTTATTTCATCGGTAACATAACGCATTATGTGTGATAATTTCATAATACTTGGAGCAGTATTCTCATGATTCATCGTTGCCAAAGTGTAAATATTATTCAGCGTATTAAATAGAAAATGTGGGTTAATTTGAGCTTTCAGAAATGATAATTCTGCTGTCACTTTATCGGCTTCAGCTTGGACTGCTTTCTTCTCGGTCAGTTGCCATTTCAGAGCTACCGTAATTGCCATGCCCAACATCCAAATAGTAAAGAATAGGAAAATACTAACAATATCCACAAATGGTGGACGGCGTTGAACTTCATGCGGAGGTTCGGGGCGATATTGACCATGAAATTCTGAAGGTGATAAAATACGCTGTTCTGAAAAATGATTAAACTTCTGAAAAATTAAATTATCATAAGGCTTTAGCCATGAAACCACTATAAGCATTATGGCAAATATGCCAAAATAAAGCAGATAGTGTTTTTGAAAATATAGTTTGGGAATTAAGAAAAGCGTATTCAGATAAAAAACTGTTAGATAAACTCCAATAAAAAGCAAATAATTACGAGAAACTAAAATGTCGAAATCGGTACTTGTCCCTTGCGACATATAAAAGAATGGTAAAGCCCAAAATAGTAGCCAACCAAGCAGGTGAATTATGAGGGTAAATTTTAATCGAAACATCACCGAATATAGAAAAAACCACCAATATTCACAATAAATATCGGTGGTTTGATGTAATGAAACGGTAAGTAATAATGAGAAATTAACGATTAATTGATAACAGATATTTCTTCATTTTGATAGAAAACAGACACTTCGTCTAAAATACCAATGATTTCTTCATAACTCATAGAAGTAACCAATCTCATTCTAAAGTCTTTAAAATGAGAAATACCTTTGAAGTAATTAGAATAATGACGACGCATTTCTACAATTCCAACATGGTTTCCTTTCCAACGAATGCTAAAATCTAAGTGTTTTCGACAAACATCAATGCGGTCGTCGATAGTTGGTGGGGCTAATTTCTCCCCCGTTTTGAAAAAGTGCTTTATTTCATTAAAAATCCAAGGATAACCAATGGAAGCACGCCCAATCATGATGCCATCAACGCCATAACGATTGCGATATTCCAACGCTTTTTCAGGCGAATCAATGTCTCCATTGCCAAAAATCGGAATTCTAATTCTTGGATTTTCCCTTACTTTAGCAATCAAACGCCAATCGGCATCGCCTTTATATAATTGAGCTCTTGTACGTCCATGAATGGTAAGTGCCTCGATGCCAATATCTTGCAAACGTTCAGCTACTTCTTCAATATTTTTGGTGGTATCGTCCCAGCCCAAACGGGTTTTTACCGTAACAGGCAAGTGCGTTGATTGAACAACGGCTTTTGTCATGTCCACCATTTTGGGAATATCTTGCAATAATGCCGCTCCTGCTCCACGACAAGCCACTTGTTTTACGGGACAACCATAATTTATATCAATCAAATCTGGCCCTGCTTTGGTGGCAATTTCACCACAAACACGCATCGTTTCAACGTCTGAACCAAATAATTGAATTCCGATAGGGCGTTCATATTCAAAAATATCTAATTTCTGAACCGATTTTGCGGCATCACGAATTAGTCCTTCCGAAGAAATAAATTCGGTGTACATTAAATCTGCTCCGTTTGCTTTACAAACAGCACGGAAAGGCGGGTCAGAAACATCCTCCATTGGTGCTAACAACAAAGGAAATTCGCCTAATTCTATATCTTTTATTTTAACCATTGCTTTTCAGTTATCAATAAACAGTTATCAGTAAAATCTTGATTATAATTGACTAATAATTAAAGGTTTTGTCAATAATTAGCTTCCATAAATGGTAACTGTTTACTGATAACTGCTAACTGTTATGTAAATTTACAACCATTATGACACAATCCGATAATTTAAAACCACAAAGAGAACAACCACTTCTTGCTAAAATCCTTATTTTGGTAGGTTTTACGCTTGTTTTCATGACCATTGGCTCATTAATCGCTATTTTTTTATTTTCGTCGATGACGGGAATGCCTTTTGAACAAGTGGCAGAATTCTCAAAACATCTCAATGAATATCAAAATATGTACGATGGGGTAATGGCACTTCAGACGTTTTCAACGCCTATTCCGTTCATTGCTGCGTCATTGTTTTATTGGTATTATATCGAAAAACAAACCATTCATACTTTAAGTTTCCAGGAAGCAAAACCGCTTGATTTTGTCTTGGTAGCACTTTTAGTGATTGGTTTTATGGGTTTTGATGCACTGATTATTGAGATGAATCAGAATATGAAACTACCTGATACATGGAAGAATGTTGAGAAAGCGATGAAAGACAGTGAAAATGCAACCGCTGAATTAACAAAATTTCTGACAAATTTCCATTCAATATCACAATTGATTGTTGCTTTGGTGGTGGTAGCTGTTTTAGCGGGTGTGAGTGAAGAACTTTTATTTAGAGGTGTGTTACAAAATATTGTGTTGAAAGCCACAAAAAATCCTCATGTTGCCATTTGGTTTTCAGCGTTTACTTTTAGCTTTATTCACTTTCAATTTTTTGGATTTGTACCAAGAATGTTGCTGGGTGCTTTATTTGGCTATTTATATTTCTGGACAAAAAGCCTTTGGATTCCGATGTTTGCCCACATCGTAAATAATGGTTTTACGCTTATCATGGCTTATCTGAGCGATATGAAAATGGTTGATATGGATATTGAAGACACAAAATCCGTACCTTTGAGTATGGCGTTGGGTTCATTAGTCGTGACCATTTTATTATTACGATGGTTTTGGATGAATAGAGTGTCGGACGTAGATAAAGTTTAAACTTCTGAATTTATGAATGACTGGAAAAAAATATATGAATCGACAAGTCCAATTAAAGCACAATTAGCAAAAGCCTTTTTGGTTGATGAACACAATATTGATGCGGTAATTATGAATAAACAAGACAGTTCGTATCTATTTGGACTTTGTGAAGTGCATGTACCTTTGCAAGATTCTGTTTTAGCAAAATTTTTAGTAGAAAACGAAGCAGGTCTTATGTAGAGACGTTGCCTGCAACGTCTAATACCATGTTTATAGAAATTCAAAAGGATTGACCTGCAACGTCTAATACCATGTTTATAGAAATCAAAAGGATTGACCTGCAACGTCTAATACCATGTTTTATAGAAATTCAAAAGGATTGACCTGCAACGTCTAATACCATGTTTATAGAAATTCAAAAGGATTGACCTGCAACGTCTAATACCATGTTTTATAGAAATTCAAAAGGATTGACCTGCAACGTCTAATACCATGTTTATAGAAATTCAAAAGGATTGACCTGCAACGTCTAATAC